>DATKXO010000374.1:0-26962 GCA_035528995.1 Phycisphaerae bacterium
GGCTGCACGAGGCGCCCATCAGGAACGGAACCATCACCAGGACCATCACGGCCAGACGCAAACGAGAGACCCTACGCATATCTCCACCCTTTCCTTGCCTTGCTGCTTGCCGCGTGTCGCACCATCGACTTCGTCGTTGCACCGCACCACCGCCCCGCTCCGCAGGCCGCGTTCCTCGCCCCAATGCGGGCATTAGCCCGGCGCCGGAGCCGCCGCGCCTCGCACCGTTGCCTCAGTCTTCGGAGCCTTCAGCGCCAGACCGATCGCCGCCGCCACCAGACACGCGATCCCCGCGATGATGAACGGCGTCTTCCACGCGTTCACGTCGCCCGGAGCATTGTCCTTGAAATAACCCGCGATCTGCGGGCCGACAATGCCCGCGATACCGTAGGCCAGAAAGACCCACGGGTAGTTCGACCCCAAGTTCTTGTTGCCGAAAAAGTCCGCCGTCGCCGCCGGGAACAACGCGAAGTTCCCGCCGAAGTTGAACCCGATGATGCACGCCCCGATGATCAGCCCGGCCTCCGTGCCGCCCACGCTGAAGAACAGCAGCAGCATCACGCCCTGGATCAGACACATCAGGAAGAGGGCCAGCTTGCGGCCTATCGTGTCGGAGACCGTTCCCCAGATGATACGCCCCAGGCCATTGAGGATGGCCAGAAAAGCCATGGCTGTACCGGCCGCTTTTCCCGCCTCGGCGACAGCGGTTTCGCCGCTGAACACGCCGTTAGCGATGAGGCTGTCAGTGCCGAACAGCTTGATACAACCGATTACCATCAGGCCCGCCAGGGCCGACCCGATGAACATGAGCAGCAGCCCCCAGTATTGGGGCGTCGCTGCCATCTGACCGGCGGTCAGGTCGATGGCCCCGCTGGCGGCGGCGCTGCCGGCAGTGGGGGCGGCGGGATTCCACCCCGCCGGCTTCCAGCCGGCCGGCGGATTCACCATGACCATGCTCCCCAGCAGCACCAGAACCAGAAACGCGATCCCGTAGATCACGAACACGCTCTGCACCCCGGGCAAACCGAAGACGTTCGTTGTGTTCAACAGCCCGCCGAACCAACTGCCCCCCAGCTTCACCCAGATCGTCGCCCCGAACCCGAAGCCCGCCACCGCCAGACCGGTGATCATCCCCTTCTTGTCCGGGAACCACTTCACGCCCACGGCAATCGGCACCACGTAGGCCAGCCCGATCCCGGCCCCGCCGATGATCCCGATGCAGAAGAACTGAGTCCAGAACGTCTTGCCCAACAACCCCCCCAGCACGTAGCCGACCCCCAGCACGATCCCACCCACCACCGCTACCTTCCGGGGGCCCGCCTTGGCCTGCCAGCGCCCGGCGAACAGCATCACCAGGGCGAACGTGGCCAATCCCGCCGAGAACACCCATTGCGTCTGCGTGGCGCTGAACCCGTAACCGCCGTCCGCCACCGGGACGGTCAGCTTCTTGGTAAACACGCTCCAGGCGTAGATCGCTCCCAGGCACAACTGGATGAGGATGGCCCCAATAACCACGATCCAACGGTTCATCACCGCCGCGCCGCCGCCCGGCTGCAGCGCCGGGTCCGTCTTCTGGTCGCCCATCGTCCGTCTCCCTGCCACGGGTGCACGGAGGCATCGGCGACCCGCGGACGGGGCTCTAAGACCCCGCCGGCGGGCGCCGTCGCGTTGCCGCTTTACGCCTTGTAGGTCTTCACCAGGTGCTCCACCACGCTGGGATCGGCCAGCGTCGTGGTGTCACCCACCTTGTCGGGCTCGCCCTCGGCGATCTTGCGGAGGATCCGCCGCATGATCTTGCCGGACCGCGTCTTGGGCAGACCCGGCGCCCAGTGAATCACGTCTGGAGACGCGATCGGGCCGATCTCGTGCCGAACGTGCTTGATCAGTTCCTTCTTCAGCTCGTCCGTGTACTCCTCGCCGGTCCTCAGCGTCACGTACGCGTAGATCCCCTGACCTTTGATCTCGTGCGGGAACCCCACCACCGCCGCCTCCGTCACCTTCGGGTGCGAGACCAGGGCGCTCTCCACCTCGGCCGTCCCCAACCGGTGACCGGACACGTTGATCACGTCGTCCACCCGACCCGTGATCCAGTAGTACCCGTCCTCGTCCCGGCGACACCCGTCACCGGTGAAGTACAGGCCCGGATAGGTCGTGAAGTACATCTCCTTGAACCGCTCGTGCTGGCCGTACACCGTCCGCATGATCCCCGGCCACGGCTCCTCGATGCACAGCACGCCCGAGCCCGGACCGTTGATCCGCTTGCCCTCCGGCGTCAGCATCACCGGCTTGACCCCGAAGAACGGCAGCGTCGCCGAACCCGGCTTCGTGGGGATCGCCCCCGGAAGCGGCGTGATCAGCACGCCGCCCGTCTCCGTCTGCCACCAGGTGTCCACGATCGGGCAGCGCTCGTGACCCACGTTCCGGTGATACCACATCCACGCCTCGGGATTGATCGGCTCACCCACCGTGCCCAGCAGCCGAAGGCTCGACAGATCCCGCTTCTTGGGATACTCCTCGCCCTCCCGCATCAACGCCCGGATCGCCGTCGGGGCCGTGTAGAACTGGTTCACCTTGTACTTGTCCACCACGTCCCAGAAACGCCCCGCGTCGGGATACGTCGGCACACCCTCGAACATCACCGACGTCGCCCCGCCGCACAACGGTCCGTACACGATGTACGAGTGACCCGTCACCCAGCCGATGTCCGCCGTGCACCAGAAGATGTCCCCATCGTGGTAGTCGAAGATGTACTTGTGGCTCATCGCCGTGTAGACCATGAACCCGCCAGTCGTGTGCAGCACGCCCTTGGGCTTGCCCGTCGAACCCGACGTGTACAGGATGAACAGTGGGTCCTCCGCGTCCACCCACTCCGGCGGGCACACCTTGTCCGCCTTCTCCATGACGTCCTGCCACCACAGGTCGCGACCGGCCTGCATCGGCACCTCGTGCCCCGTGCGCTGCAGCACGATCACGTGTTCGATGCTGGGGCAATGCTCGAGCGCCAGGTCGGCCTTCGACTTCATCGGGATATCGTTCTTGCCGCCCCGCAAAGCCGTGTCCTGCGTGACCAGGATCTTGCACGTCGAGTCCTGGATGCGGTCCTTCAGCGAGTCTTCCGAGAACGCACCGAAAACCACCGAGTGGATCGCCCCCAGCCGGGCGCAGGCCAGCATGGCGATCGGCAGCTCCGGCACCATCTGCAGGAACAGGCACACCCGGTCGCCCTTCTTCACCCCCAGCGACTTCAACGCGTTGGCGAACCGGCACACTTTCTCGTGCAGCTCCCGGTAGGTCAGCTTCCCGTCCTCGCCGGGTTCGTTGCCCTCCCAGATGATCGCCGTCTGGTCGCCACGCTTCTCCAGGTGCCGATCCAGGGCGTTGTAGCTGATGTTCGTCTTGCCCCCGATGTAGTAACTGATCGAGATCGTGTCCTTGAAGTCGTACTCCCAGACCTTGCTCCACTTCTCCTTCCAGTAGAAGTTCTCCGCCATCTCGGCCCAGAACCCTTCCGGATCCTCGATCGAGCGCCGGTACATCTCCTGGTACTGCTCCATCGAGCTGATGTGGGCCTTCTTCGAGAAGTCGGCCGCCGGTGGGAACAACTGCGGTTGAGTAGCCGTTGCGTCGCCCATCACAATCTCCTTGGTAGCGGACGCCCTTGCGCCACGGTCAGAACGTCAGCCGGGCCCGGAGCCCCATGACGAACGCGTCATCGGTGCTGCTCAGAGCGCCGGGCCTGGCGATGTACTGCAAATCCGGTGTGATCTGCAACCAGGGGGTCACGTAAATGCTGTAATAAAGCTCGTATCCGGTCTCACGCAGGAGCGCCTCGTTGATCTCCCGACGATACTGTTGCGACGAGTGCACCGAGTACAGCCCGAAACCCAACACGTCCTTGCCGCGCTCGGGAATCAAACCCTGGTACTGAACGCCCGCCGACCAGAAGTTGCTCATCCGGTTGACGTCGCCCTGCCGGTGTCCGTACCGGAAGAACAGACCCAGTCCCTGGTCGTCCTCCGGCTGCTCGCGATACACCAACTGATCGAAGCTCACGTACCAGCCCACGTCACCGCTGTCGAAATGCGGCCGCCGCAGACCGCCCAGGCTGCTGATGATCTCCTGTTTGTCCCCGGGATCATAGATCAGCCCGAAACGGTAGTTGCCCGGCAGATCGCCCCGCTTGCTCGGAATCTTGGGCCGAAACTCGGTCTGGAAGTAGCCGAAAAAGTCCGCACTGTCGTGAAACGTCGTGTCCAGCCCCGTCCGGAAGATCCGGGCGTCCCCGTCCGACGCACCGATGGCGAACCCCAGCCACTCCGTCGGATCGATGAACGCCACCGCCCCCAGGCCGATGGGCAGCGGAACGATCGCATTGTTGTTGTCCAGGTACGTGTTCGAGAACTGCTTGTCCTCCGAGTTCGCGTACGCGTTCCGATCGAACGCCATCTGCTGGTCCAGGTAGCCGAAACGAAAACGCAGCTTCTTGTCCAGCAAAGTCTGCTGATACTGCAGAACGTCGATGTACACCACCTTGTCGCCGTCCGCATCGTCGAACGGCTCGCCCAACGCGCCCACCTTCCGGTTCACGTTCCGGCTGAAGTGCCCCTTGGGCCACACGAACAGCTCGCCCCCGGGGATCAGACCCATCTTCTCCAAGTCCAGGAAGATGTGCAGGTCCCACGTCCCGCTGAGCCGCTGGGCGTTGGTCGTGTCCTGGCCGCCGTGGGCGTTCACCCCGTAGAACGTGTTGATGTACAGGTTGAACTTGAAGCCCAGGTCTTCCAGCTCCGTCCGCCGACCGCCCCAGTCGCCGGTCAACCGATCCCGCGTCCAGATGTCCTCGAAGAAGCCGCGACGCTGGGGCGGTTCCTCAACGCCCGCCTCCTCATCCTCGACCGTCGGCTGCTCCGCGACCGGAGGCCGCTCCTCGGCCACCGCGGTCTCTGTGCTCTGGAACTCGAGCGCCTCGGCCGCCGGCTCGTCTGCCGGCCGACCCTCCTGAGCCAGAACCGCCAACGGAAGGGCCAGCACCGCCCAGCAACCGAACGTGATGAACAGGCCCCATGCCGGGCCCGATCCGGGATTTGCGTCCATTCGTCGTCCACCCGCCGCCGACCGGCCACCCGGGCATCCACACCCCTGGCCTGCCTGGCTTAATGACTTCGAATATACACCTCGACGCCCCGACGTGGCTACACGCGCCCACAAACCGCGCCACCGGCCCTGCCAACGCAATCCCCGTCGAGTTCCCTCGCTCCTTGGCCCGCCTGCAAAACGGGCACCCCAGTCATAAGCAAACCACGTGCCACCGCTTGCCAGGGGGACCCCCAACCTCCCCACCCCACCGGCCCGACCGGAGTATCCCGACCCCATGGTGGTATCTTCCTCAGCCTCCGATCGGAGCCCGGCCCCTCCACCCGCACGTTCGGATATCCGCCGCCGAAGGTCCGTTGGCCCCCCTCCACCCACCTCAACGAGCCGTTCGCGCAGTCGCGGCTCCCCCTCGCCCGGGCGGCGGCCCGGCACGCCGGGCGACGCCCTGAACCCAACCCATTTCCAGATGGCTTCCCTGTTGCAGACTATGACTTGCCGCCCCCGCTGCGGATCCTTCCCACCGGCCCCTCGGCACGCCCCCGGCTGTCGTCCGCCCGCTCCCGGAAGTGAATGGTCAGTTCGTGAACGTCTCCCACCAGCGCCGTCTCGATCGTAAAGCCCCGGTCCTGCATCAGACGCTGCATGCCCGCGTCCTCCGGCAGCGCCTTGGCCCTGAAACCGCGCACCCCCTTGATCCGCGCAATCTGGATCAGGTGATCCATCAACATCGAACCCAACACGCCTCAGACCCGATGCACGAACCGTACGCGGAACCGGATCAACCTGTCTACACCCGTACCACCCTCTCCAGCCGCCCGAGAAACGCCGCCGGCCCCTCGACCTCCCCAACGCGATCGACGATGAAACCGTCCCGATCGACGAGCACCACGTGGGGGACGACCGTTACGCCGTACCAGTCACCCAGCATCGGCCACTTGTCCAGATCGACCGTTACGAACTGTGTTTCGGTCAGCACCTTGGCCACGTCCGGATGCTGGAGCACCTCTTCCTTCAGACGCTGACACGCACCGCACCACGCCGCCTCGAACGCCAGGACGATCGGCCGGCCGGCCCTGCCCGCCTCCTCGAACGCTAGGGCCAGAAACTCCGGGGCATCGTCCGGAACGGGCGCTCGCACGCGCCGCGGCACCGTGGTCGAAACATCCGGCACGGATACCTCAAAGACGCTGAACCGGGGGCCCTGCTCGGTGATCGCCCGGGCGAGCCCCTCCGCCGTGATCCGCGCCGAGTCATACGAGACGGTCACCAGGTCCTTCGCATAGTCCCAGGTGATCGCTTCCGTCGCCTTGGTCCCTTCCAGGGACGCATTGACCTGATCCGGTCACCCCAGTCACGTAGCGCCGGACTGGGTCTTCATCACCCCCCGACGTGGAACGTCACTTTCTCGATCATCGCTGTTCCTTTCCAGATGCGCCACGACTTGCGACCGCTCACGTGGTCTCGCCCGGCCATCCTACCCCCACCGCCCGAGCTTTCCCACGTCTCGCCTCGCCGCCATCGGGCGTCTCCCGCACCCCATTCCGCGTTCCGAATCCCGCTTTCCGACGTCGCTACGTGGCTTTTCCGCAATTCAGCCCCTGCCAGAGCGATCACGCGCCAAGTTATAAGTAGGGGCGACCCCACCGGGCTGGCATGGGTCCGCAACGCGCCCGGGTGGCATGGGGCCGCACCGCGGACCCGTGCGAACGCCGCTCGCCCGGGCCATCAAGGAGCCTCAATAGGCCCCGGAATGAAGTGTCAACGCGAAATGTTCAAAATGCGGCGTTCTCACGAAACCAAAACCCCCCGAGCGGAATCTAACCCGCTGCCCAACAGAGAGTTACCGCCCATCCACCCCGCGCCCAACTCGTCGAAACGCGCTCGAAAAAACGCCGAAGCGCGCACAAACCGGCGCCAAACTCGCCCATCCCCGCCCGTAACCACCCCGTCGCCTGCACAAAACGGATCGAACGCAACACCGGCTGTGGCGGCCCTCCTCCACACCCGATTCCGCATTCCGAATCCCGCACTCGCCTTGTTCCGAGTTCGCCAATCTCCAATCTCCAATCGCCAATCTCCAATCTCCAATCCCCAATCCCCAATCTCCAATCTCCAATACAGTGTGTCGCCCTTCGGCACGCCGTTTGCTACCAGCAACCTCGGGTTCGGGGCTTCCCACACGGGCGCGTTTTGGACGACCTGTGAGGGGCACGAACTGCGCGGAGATATCGGTCATGGCCGTTGCACCTCAGGTGGCTCCCTGGCAGGAGCGGTACAACAACAAGCTGGTCTCGCCCAAGCACGCCGTCACTACCGTCCGCCACGGGCAGCGCGTCTTCATCGGGTCCGGGGCCGCCGAGCCTCAGACCCTCGTCGATGCCCTCTCTGCTCGCGAAGACCTCAGCGACACCGAGATCGTTCACATCCTTACCCTCGGCGTGGCCACCTACACCCAGCCCAAGCTCGGCAGCCGCTTCCGCCACAACGCCTATTTCATCGGCCCCAACGTCCGCGAGGCCGTGGCCCAGGGCCGGGCCGACTACACGCCCATCTTCCTCTCCGAGATTCCCGAGCTCTTCCACAGCGGCCGGGTCGTCGTCGACGTGGCCCTGATTATGGTCAGCCCGCCCGACGAGCACGGCTACTGCAGCTACGGCGTCTCCTGCGACATCGTCAAGGCCGCCACCGAGAACGCCAACTTCGTCATCGCCGAGGTCAACGCCCAGATGCCGCGCGTCCTGGGAGACTGCTTCATCCACGTGCGGGACATCGACATGCTCGTGGCCAGCGACCGCCCGGTGCTCGAGGCCGTCCAGGGCGAACCCGCCCCCCTGGCCATGCGCATCGGGCGCCACATCGCCGCCCTCATCGAGGACGGTGCCACCCTCCAGCTCGGCATCGGAACCATCCCCGACGCCGTCCTGCACTTCCTGGGCGAGTTCAAAAACCTCGGCATCCACACCGAGATGTTCAGCGACGGCGTCATCCCCCTGGTGGACAGCGGCGTGGTCAACAACTCCGAGAAGTCCATCCACCGAGGCAAAATCGTCATGAGCTTCGTCATGGGCTCGCGCAAGCTCTACGACTTCATCAACAACAACCCCATGGTCGAGTGCCACCCCACCGAGTACACCAACGATCCCTTCATCATCGCCCAGAACGACAAGATGATCTCCATCAACTCGGCCATCGAGGTGGACCTCACCGGGCAAGTGTGTGCCGATTCGCTCGGCGAGATGTTCTACAGCGGAATCGGCGGCCAGGTGGACTTCGTCCGCGGCGCCGCACGCTCCAAGGGCGGCAAGCCCATCATCGCCCTGCCCTCCACCGCCCACAACGAGGCCATCTCCCGCATCGTCCCCACCCTCAAGCCCGGGGCCGGCGTGGTCACCAGCCGCGGAGACGTCCACTACGTCGTCACCGAGTACGGCTCCGCCTACCTCCATGGAAAGAACATGCGCGAGCGGGCCATGGCCCTCATCCAGATCGCACACCCCAAGTTCCGACCCTGGCTCCTGGGCGAGGCCAAGGCCCGAAACATGGTCTACGCCGACCAGATCGAGATGCCCGTCACCACCCCCATCTATCCCGAAGAGCTCGAACGCTGGATCGACCTCAAGGACGGCTCCAAGTTCTTCCTGCGACCGCTCAAGCTCACCGACGAGCCCCTGCTGCGAGAGATGTTCTACAAGCTCTCCCCCGAGTCCGTGCACTACCGCTTCTTCCGTATGCTCAAGTCCCTCCCCCACGAAAGGCTCCAGGAGTTCCTGCGAGTGGATTACGACGCCGACATGGCCCTGGTCGGGATGCCCGGACGAGGCGAGGAGCGGCCCATCGTCGCCATCGCCCATTACAGCAAGGATCAACGTACCAACCTGGCCGACGCCGCCTTCCTCGTCCGCGACGACTGGCAGGGCAAGGGCGTGGGCACCGGTCTGATGAAGACCCTCGTTGATGCCGCCCGGGCCAACGGCGTCGCCGGATTCACCGCCGACGTCCTGGCCGCCAACCACGGCATGCTGCGAGTCTTCCACCGCTGCGGATATCACGTCGAGAGTGAGATGGAAGAGGGCGTCTATCACCTCCTGATCCCCTTCACCAAGAAGCGGGCCAGGAGACGCAAGGCCAAGTCAGTATAGCCCGGGGCTGGCGGCGGCGAGGGCGGTCGGCCGTTGACCGCACCCGACGTGCCGGTACCATCGGCACACGCGAGACGAGTATCACCGCGGAGCGAAGCCATGGGCGATCAGAACACGACGGTCCAGGAACTGCGCCAAATGATCGCCGCTTTCGTGGCCGAACGAGAGTGGGAGAAGTTCCACGATCCCAAAAACCTGGCCGCCTCCATCGCCATCGAAACCGCCGAGCTCATGGAACACTTCCAGTGGCTCCGCACCGACCAGCTCGACCAGACCAGGCGCGACCCCGAGCAGATGGCACAGATCCGCGAGGAGGTCGCCGACGTCACCGCCTTCCTGCTCAGCTTCGCCAACGCCATGGACATCGACCTGTCCGACGCCCTGCGGGCCAAAATGACCAAAAACGCCGACAAGTACCCGGCCGACGAGTACCGCGGCCGGTTCAAGAAGTGACAACTACTTGGCACACCATGCCGGAGGCGCGCCGCCAACCCCTCCGGGCCCTCGACCCGTCCGAACATCCCCGGCGATGATGGTCAGTTGGACAGGGCGGCCTGGGCGCGGGCCATCACGACCTGGACCGCCGCCCGCCACTTGTCGATGGCCGCGTCGAACTCGTATTGCAGAAGGTCGGCCAGCAACACGTCGTCCCCCACCTCCAGAACTTCCTTGACCTGCCGGAGCTGCCCGGAGATGTCACCCAGCACGGCCTCCAGCGGCCGGCCCTCGACGATCAACTCCTTCTCGTCCAGTTCCAGAAAGGCCATGGACTGAGCGATGGCCTGGTGAATCTGCGTCCATTGCTGGAAGCACTGAACCAGCCCCTGCTTGGCCTGTATGGTCTCGCCCTGAGCCAGCCACTCCACAACCTGCGCCCGAAGTTGGCCCGAGTCCTCCAACACCTGCAGTGCCTGGCCCAGCGCGTCGCTGACCAGTTGCTCCGCCCGACCGGACTGCAGGTCCACCCGATCGTACCTGTCCACCGGTTCGGCCAGACGAGCGGCCAGGTCATCGTTGGCCACGTCGGCCCCGTCGCAGCGGATGGCGATGATCACGCGGTCATCCTTGGCCACCTGGGCCCGCGCCTCCTCGACCACGTCGCCCAGGGTCCCGGCCGGGCCGGTGGGCCGCATCTCTCGATCGTCCAGATAGAATTCCATCGGACGCTCCCTGCGCACGATCCCCTTTGTTATCGGCCGTCGCCGAGTCCCCGGTTAAGCCGTCTTCGGACCGGCACCGGAATCGGACGCGGCGCCCCGGGCGGCAAACGGCGGCGGAATCTTCCAGTCGCCCAGCAGCACCACCATGTCCGACACGCCCACCGGACGCGGCAGGGCGTACGTCTCGCCGTAGGCGAAACCCGCACTCGCCCCTTCGGCACCGGCCATCGAGCGAACGTAATGCGTCAGCCGTTCCAGACGCTGGGCGTCAAACTGCGACCGGTAGCAGGAGACGGCCTCCATCTTCTGATCGATCGTCTCCGTAATGTCCACCACGAACCGCGAGGGATAATGGGCGATCTCCGCGGCGAAGGGCACCGGCCGGTAGACCAGGTGTTCCATCCGCCAAGGCTCGGTCCCGTCGAAGCGATCGTCCCACTTGGTGAACTGGGCGTAGAAACGGGCCGCCTCGGTGATGAGCTGGGCCTGATAGTGGTCCGGCGAGGCCGCCGGAGTGCGACCGGCCATCCCCACCACGATCCTGGGCCGATACCGCCGCAGGAAACTGGCCACCGCATACCGGGCCGGCGGACCGTCCATCAACTCGCGGTTGGGCAACGGCAGAACCTCGCAGACCGCTACGCCCAGAACCTCCGCCGCCGCCCGGGTCTCGGCCGCCCGCACCTCGGGCGTGCCGCGGGGCGTGGGCTCACCGTCGGTCATGTGCAGCATGCCCACCCGGTATCCCTGTTTCACCAGCTTGCCGATGGCCCCGCCCATCCCGATCTCCAGATCGTCAGGATGCGGCGCGGTGAACACAACGTCGAGTTGCTCGCTGCTCATTCAGATTCGATCCGCTCTCGGCCCGTCAACAGAAGGGGCAAGTATAGATAGCCAAACGGGTTGCGGCAACCTCACGGGCCGTCCGCGGGCGGTTGCACGGCCCGTTGCAGCCTGCACGGCCGGTGGCGGCCGCATTCGCCCCCCCCCGGTCATCGCTGCCCGCCCCGATCGCCGGCCCGCTGATCACTGGCGGAACGACCGCAGAAACGGTACAAACTCCCCTAATGGACAGAAGGCCCATCACGGATGCCGACCGCCCCGCCATCGCCGACTTCATCCAGCAGAGGTGGCGCAGCAAGAAGGTGATGTCGCGCGGCAAGCCCTACTACCCGCACGAGCACGACGGCTTCATCGAGTGGCGGGAGGAAAAGATCGTGGGCCTGCTCACCCTGCGCTGCCAGGGCGACCAGATGGAGCTGCTGACCCTCAACAGTATGCTCGAAGGCCAGGGCATCGGGTCGGCCCTGATGCTCATGGCCATCGAGAAGGCCCGTGAGCTGAACCTCTCGAAAGTCTGGGTGACCACCACCAACGACGCCCTCCGAGGCATCGGCTTCTACCAGCGGCTCGGGTTCCGCATCACGCAGGTCAACGTCGGCGCCGTGGACGAGGCCCGCAAAATCAAGCCGGAGATCCCGGAATCCGGCGAGGGCGGAATCCCCATCCACGACGAGATCGTGCTCGAGCTGAAGATCCAGCCATCGCTCAATTCAGGCCCCGGCCTGTGCGGCCAACTGTAGCGAGCCGGAATCGAAACGCAGAACGACCACGGGCGAGCCCCGCAGCTGGGTGTCAACGTGCAGGCACACATCGTGTCGTGCGCCACCGCCGGATGACTTCAGTTTTGGATATCGTGCGTGGCTAAGACTCGACCTTGCTCCGGGCCAGTGCGGCGACCCAATCGCCGACCGGCTCGATGCCCTCGTTCCTGGTGGTGCTGGTTCGCCAGACCGGACGGGCATCGCCGACGGCGCTCTTGAGCTGGGCCTCCGTGGCGTCGGCCCCCTCCAGATCGCATTTGTTCAGCACGAACCCCGAGGCGATCTCCATGATGCCGGCCTTGGAGAACTGGATCGAGTCCCCGGACTGCGGCATGAGCAGCAGCAGGGTGTGCTCGGCCAGAGTGCGGACGGCCACGTCGGATTGCCCCGCGCCCACCGTCTCCAGCAGGATCACGTCGAACCCGTAGCCGTCCAGCAGAGCCACCACCTGCGCGCACTGCGGTCCCAGCCCGCCCAGCGTTTCGCCGGACGAGAGACTGCGGACGAAGAAACCCGGGTCGGGTCGGCTGTGCATCATGCGCAGCCGATCGCCCAGCAGCGCGCCGCCGGTCACCGGCGACGACGGATCGGTCGCCACGACCGCCACCTTCAACCGGCGGGCGCGAAGGTCGTCGGCCAGCTTGCCGATGAACGAACTCTTGCCCACGCCCGGCGCCCCGGTCACGCCGATGACGGCCGCGTGGCCCTTCGGCGGAGCGAAGTCCTCGGGCACCTGACCCCGCTGCAGGCAGGTGATCAGTCGAGCCAGAGCGACGCCATCTTTGCCGTCGTAGCCGGCACGGGCCTGCTCGAAACCGACGCGCGGTCGCCCCGCGACCAGTTCGCGCAGGGCGGTGATGATGTCCTCCAGGTGTGAGCCGGGGTTGAACACGCCGGCCACCCCCATCTCCTTGAGCGGCTGATGGTCGGTCTCCGGCACGATCCCGCCCAGCACGACGGGCACGTCGTCCAAACCCAGATCGCGGCGGAACTTGAGCAGCTCGGGCATGACCGTCATGTGGGCCGCCGACAGCAGGCTGACCCCCACCACGTCCACGTCCTCCTGCATGGCCGCGTGCATGGTGGCCTCGCACGTCTGCCAAAGCCCCGTGTAGATGACCTCCAGGCCCGCGTCGCGAAACGAACGGGCCAACACCTTGACGCCCCGATCGTGCCCGTCCAGCCCGATCTTGGCCAACAGAATACGTGGTCGCATTTGAGTGGTCGCTCGTGTCATGGCATACAGTTTAGGGTTAGGCCTCGCCCCCGGCCAACTCGAGCAACGAGTTGAGGAAGGCTTTCAGTTCCGGGCACACCTCAGCAGCGCGCCCAAGTCGTTCGGCGGTGAGCCACTTCCAAGCATGCCGAACCTTGTCGTAGTTTCGCCTGGGTTGCTTGGCTTGCCGGAAAAGCTCCTTGAGATGTTTCGACGGCGGCTTCTCGTGGTTGATTGCTTCGGGCTTCACGCCGGGCTTCTTCGCTTTGACGCCGATAGACTTCGCTATGTCATCCCAGAAGGGCATCAACCAGGCTTCAAGCTCGAACAGGGCGACGTGCGGCCGGAACTTACCCACGTTTGGGCATCCGGCGACGGATTCCTCAAGCGCCGCCTTGGCGCTGGCGGCCGATTCGAACGCCCCGTACACATCTGTCAGGCCGATCACCCCAAGCACGTCGTTTCGTGCACAGTTCAACTCAACTTGTCTGCGGAATTTAGCTCCAACGAGCTGGTGGTGCACCGGCTTGGTGTCGATCCCCGTGCCGGTGCTTGTTTTGGGTAGCTGTTCGCCAAGCCATTCGGAGAGCGCAGGCTTGAGCACTTTCTCGGTTTTTCCCTCGCAGAGAACAACGATTCTCATCGCCGCCCTCCGAGCTCACCCATAGTCCAGAGCTCTCCGAGGTTGAAGTCCTTCAGCCATGCGTCCAGGTCATCCCGATCTCGCGGCCGGACTAATTCGCTCCTCTTATCCGTTAGGTTGGCCACAACAAGCTCTTCAGGCTTGCACCATCGAACGAACTCGACACTCTGCGTGGCCACGAGGATCGTTGTCCGCGCCGACATGCTGCGCAGCACTGACACAAGCAACATGAGCCATTGAGGGTGAAGACTCAACTCGGGCTCATCCAACAGCACCAACCCGTCATCGGGCACGGAGTGTAGGACCGTCATCAGCCAGAGGAACCGGACAATCCCGTCCGAGAGTTGAGGCGGGTAGAGCGGGCTGACTAGGTCGGATTGATGCCAGGCGAGGTTGATCATGCCGCCGCCCGCGGGTGGAAACTCCAGCCTCTCGAACTCAGGCACCGCAAGTCTTATCACCTCAAGCAGCTCATTGTAGACCTGTGGCCGCTCCAGCCGCATCGTGTACAACGTCGAGTACAGCTCCTGCCCGTTCTCCTGGGGATTCGCAGACGACAACAACTGCTGTGGCCTTCGGATTGGTCCGTCAGGGTGGAACCGGTGCGCCTTCCAGAGCGAGATGCGTTGCAGCGCCTCGAGGAAGCGCTCCATCTCTCGATACTCACCGGTAAACCGGTGAACGACGCTCGTCGAGTCATGGGCAACCGGTGTTCCATGCGCGCCCTTTAGCCGAATCACGGTATCGGCCCGGTCTAGTAGCGTTTCATCGCTATATACATCGTCAGTATGTGTCAGCTTCCTCCTAAGTGTCTCCGATTCAATGAAGCAACCCGTCGCCCCCTCGCCTCGTAAGCTAACATCGTAATGAAAGGTTCTGGGCTCGTCGGCCACGCTGACGCCAAGCTTGATCGGACTAGTCTCGGCAGCCTGGTAGCGGCGGTTGGCCGGAAACCCTCCCTGCGGAGCCAGCGCGGAACTGAACGAAACGCCACTGTGTAGCGGGGTAAAGAAACGGATCGCCTCCAGTAGGCTCGACTTGCCAGCGGCGTTCGGCCCGATGAGCACGGTGAGCGGCGAGATTTCGCAGTCCACGCGACCGATGCAGCGGAAATCCTCAACGCGAATACGGGTCACACGCATGGGAACCGCTCACTGACGGAGTTGCTGTGACGCACACATCTTCATTACCACTCCGGCCCGCCGTCGTACGTGCCGAAGGCGGTCTTCATGGCGTCCATCATCTCACCCACGGTCGCGTCAGCCTTGGCGGCCTCGATCAGGGCGGGCATCATGTTGCGCCCCTCACGGGCATCGGTACTGACCCGCTTAAGCGCTTCGGCGTGGCGCCCGGCGTCGCGGTCGGCTTTTAACTTCTTGAGTCGCGCCACCTGCGTGTCTTCGGTCTTCTGGGTGATCTGCAGGATGTCGATGCCCGGCCGGCCATTCTCTACGAAATCCGTTATGCCGACGACCTTCAAATCACCGGCGTCCATGGCCCGCTGCTGAGCCAAAGCTGACTCCGCGATCACCCGGCGGAAGTAGCCGCGGTCGATGGCCGCCAGCACACCGCCCATCGCGTCGATCTGATCGAAGATGGCCAGGATCTTCGCCTCCATCTCGTTGGTCAGCTTCTCGATGAAGTAACTGCCCGCCAGCGGATCCACCGTCTGGGTGACGTTGGTCTCGTAGCCTAGTACCTGCTGCGTGCGCAGGGCGGTCTTGGCGGCCTGCTCGCTGGGCAGGGCCAGCGTCTCGTCCATGCTGTTGGTGTGCAGCGACTGCGTACCGCCCAGCACCGCCGCCATGGCCTGATACGCCACGCGGACGACGTTGTTGATGGGCTGCTGCTCGGTGAGGGTCACGCCCGCCGTCTGGCAATGCGTCCGCAGCATCCAACTGCGCTCGTTCTTGGCCTTGTACCGGTCCCGCATCACCCGGCACCAGACGCGCCGGGCCGCCCGCAGCTTGGCGATCTCCTCGAAGAAATCGTTGTGCACGTCGAAGAAGTAGCTCAGCCGCGGAGCGAAGGCGTCCACGTCCAGCCCGCGCTTGACGGACTCCTCGACGTAGGCCATCCCGTCGGCCAGGGTGAAGGCCGCCTCCTCGGCCGCCGTGGCACCGGCCTCCCGGATGTGGTAGCCGCTGATGCTCACCGTGTTCCACTGCGGCATGTGCTCCGCGCCGTACTCGATGGTGTCGATCACCAGCTTCACGCTGGGCACCGGCGGGAAGACGTACTCGTTCTGGGCGTGAAACTCCTTGAGAATGTCGTTCTGCAGCGTGCCGCGCAGCCGGTCCTGTGACACGCCCTGCTCCTGGCCCACCGCGATGTAGAAGGCCAGCAGGATGGCCGCCGGGGCGTTGATGGTCATCGAGGTGCTCACCTCGCCCAGGTCGATCCCGTCGAACAGCCGCCGCATGTCGGCCAGCGAGCTGATCGCCACCCCGCAGCGCCCCACCTCGCCCAGTGCCAGCGGATCGTCACTATCCCGCCCCATCAGCGTGGGAAGGTCGAACGCCGTGCTCAGCCCGGTCTGGCCGTGCTCCAGCAGGTACTTGAATCGCCGGTTGGTGTCGTCGGCGTCGCCGAACCCGGCGAACTGCCGCATGGTCCACAGCCGCCCGCGATACATGTCCCGGTGCACACCGCGGGTGAAGGGAGGTACGCCCGGCTCGGCCAGCGCCGTGGCCGGATCGAAACCGATCAGGTCCTCCGGACCGACAAACGGCTTTGCGTCCGGTTCGCCTTGACGCGGCGTTGCCCGGGCGGACGGTCGCTCTGCCCCTTCCGTCAGTGTCTTGGGTCTGGGACCACCCGGACGACAGCTCATCGCCTATCCCTCCATCCACCGTGCTTTTCGCTTCTCGATAAAGGCGGTCATGCCCTCGCGCGACTCGTCTTCGCCGAAACAATCGCGGAAGGCCGCAGGCTCGTCACCGGTCAGAAACGCCCTCTTGGCTGCGGCGATGGCCCGCGGCCCGCCGCGCACGAACCGCTGCCTCAGTCGCTCGACGGCCGCGTCCAACTCCTCAGCCGTGACCACCTCATCCACCAGCCCGATCCGGACCGCTTCCTCGGCCGAAAGCGGCACGGCGCTCCACACCAGCCGCCGACCCCAGATCGGACCCAGCAGCTTCAGGCTGCGCTGCGTGCCGCCCCACCCGGGGATCAACCCCAGCGACGTCTCCGGCAGCCCGATCTTCACCGTATCCGTCGCGATCCGGAAATCGCAGGCCAGCGCAATCTCGCACCCGCCCCCCAGAGCCGCCCCGTTCAGTACCGCAACCGTGATCGAGGGCAGCGACGCCAGGGCGTCCATCACCTCGTTGCCGCGCTGCGAGAAGGCGTAAGCCCGGTCCGCGTCAAAACCGGCCATCTCCTTGATGTTCGCGCCGGCCACGAAGACCTTGCCCTCGCCCCGCAGAACGGTCACCCGCACCTCCGGAGCACAGCGGACGGCCTCCACGGCCGTCGCCAACCGCTCCAGCGCCTCGCTGGACATGACGTTCAGGCCGCCTTCGGTCGAGAACAGGATCGTGGCCGCCGACCCCTCGATGGTCGCGCCGACGTTGGTGGGGCTGCTCATGCGTCTTGCTCCCCGGCACGTCCCCGGCAAACCCTGGGCGCACCGCACGCCTTCATTGTAGAGAAAGTCTCGAATCGGGTCTATCTGGCCGCACGGCGTGCAGGCCGCTGCTTCGGGGGGCTGAGCAAACGCTTCTATTCGTAGTCGTAGAAGCCTTTCTTTGATTTCTTGCCGAGCCGCCCGGCGGCCACCATCTTCCGCAGCAGCGGGTTGGGTCGATAGCGGTCCTCCCCCAGGTCGCGGTGCAGGACCTCCATGATGTCCAGGCACACGTCCAGCCCGATCAGGTCGGCCGTCCTCAGCGGGCCCATGGTGTGGGCACAACCCAGCTCCATGATCCCGTCGATGCTGGCCGGTTCCGCGACGTTCTCCTGCACACACGCGATCGCTTCGTTGATCAGCGGCATCAGCACCCGGTTGGACACGAACCCCGGGCTGTCGTTCGCCCGCAGCGGCGTCTTGCCCACGGCCTGGGCCAGGGCGATCGTACGGCGCAGCGTCGCTTCGCTGGTGTCCATGCCCACGATCACCTCGACCAGCTTCATCAGCGGCACCGGATTGAAAAAGTGCATCCCGATGAACCGTTGCGGATTCGACATCGCCGCCGCAAGCCGCGTGATGCTGATGCTCGAGGTGTTCGACGCCAGAATGGAATCGTCCGGCAGCAGGGAATCCACCGTCTTGAGGATGCCCCGCTTGATGTCCAGCCGCTCGGTGGCCGCCTCGATCAGCAGTTGCGGTCTGCCCATTTCCTGCAGGTTGCCGACCGCGTGAATGCGGGCCTTGGCCGCGTCCGCGTCGGACCTCTCCATCTTCCCTTTGTCCGCCAGCCGATCGAGCATCTTCCTGGCGAAGCCCACGCCGGCCTCCACTGCCTCCGGGACGGCGTCATACACGCACACCTCGAAACCCGACTGGGCGAACACCTGGACGATGCCCCGTCCCATGCTGCCGGCGCCGATGACGGCCACCGGTCTGCTCTTGTCCACATCGTCGCTCATACCATCGTCTCCCAGTTCTGCTCGGCGGCGGCCATCACGCCGCGGGCGATGACCAGTCGCTGAATCTCCGAGGTCCCCTCGTAAATCTCAGTGATCTTGGCGTCACGCAGCAGACGCTCCACCGGATAGTCCTGGCAGTAGCCGTACCCGCCGAAAACCTGCACCGCGTGGTTGGCGCACTTCGAGGCCGCCTCGCTGGCGAACAGCTTGGCCATCGCTCCGGTATACGAATAGTCGCCCCCGGTGTCCTTCAGCCAGGCCGATCGATAGATCAGGGCCTCGGAGGCGGCCACCATGACGGCCATGTCGGCCAGCTTCTCCTGGATGGCCTGAAACCCGCCGATGGTCTGCCCGAACTGCTCGCGCGTGTTGGCGTAACGCGATGCCTCGTCGAGGGAAGCCTTGGCGATGCCCAGGGCCTGGGCCGCTATGCCGATCCGGCCTCCGTCCAACGTGGTCAGGGCCTGGCGCATGCCCCGCCCGCGCTCGCCCAGCAGGTTCTCCTTGGGGACCACACAATCCTCGTAAACGTACTCCGCCGTGCTCGAACAACGGATGCCCAGCTTCTTTTCCAGCTTGCCCAGACTGAGGCCCGGCGCGTCGCGTTCCACGATCAGCAGACTGGTGCTGCGCGACTTCTTCGCCTCCGGGTCCGTGACCGCCAGCAGAACCGTCACGCCGGCCTCGCCCCCGTTGGTGATGAAGATCTTGCTCCCGTTGATGTGCCAGCCGTCGGCTTCCAGCCGGGCCGTGCACCGTGCCGCCCCCATGTCGCTGCCGCTGCCCGCTTCGGTCAGGGACAGACAGCCGATCCACTCGCCGCTGGCCAGCTTCGGCAGATACTTGCCCTTCTGCTCCTCGTTCCCGAACATCAAAATCGGATCGACGCACAGCGAATTGTGGGCGCTGAGCAGTACGCCCGTGCCGGCGCAGGCCCGCGATATCTCCTCCACCACGATCGAAGAGGCCACGCAGCCCATCCCCGCACCGCCGTATTCGGTCGGAATGGCGATGCCGAACGCCCCCATCTCGGCCAACTTGGCCCGCAGATCGTCGGGAATCTTACCTTCCAGGTCCCGCTCGGCCGCTCCCGGCGCCACCTCGCGCTCGGCGAACGTGCGTAGCTCCTGCTGCAGCATGCGGTGGTCTTCGTCCAGTTGAAAATCCATCGGTTCACTCTCGTTTACTAGACCGCTTGGGCCAGGACTTCCCGGGCGATGACTAAGCGTTGCATCTCACTCGAGCCTTCACCGATCTCGCACAGCTTGGCGTCGCGCAGATAGCGCTCCACCGGCATGTCCTTCATGTATCCATACCCACCGTGGATCTGGATGGCGTCCAGGCAGGCTCGGGTGGCCATCTCGCTGGCGAACAACTTGCACATGGCCGACTCGACCTTGCTGCTGCCGGTCGCGTCCTGCACGATCGCCGCTTTGCGCACCAACAGCCGGGCGGCATCGACCTCCACGGCCATGTTGGCCAGCTTGAACTGGATGGCCTGGTGCTCCGCCAGGGGCTTGCCGAACTGCTCGCGCTGCTTGGCGTAGGCCGTGGCCTCCTCCAGCGCACCACGCCCCAGACCGACGCTCAGGCTGCCGATGGTAATCCGACCCCGCTCCAGAACCTTGAGCACGTCATAGAAGCCCCCGTGCAGCTTACCGCACAGGTTCTCGGCCGGCACGCGCATGTCCTCGAAAGTCAGCGGCACGGTGCCGCTGGCCCGCATCCCCAGCTTGTCCTCCTTGGAGCCGACGATCAGGCCCTTGGTGTCCCGCTCCACGATGAAGGCGCTGATGCCCTTGTGTTTGCGTGCCTCCGGGTCGGTCCGGGCGGTCACGATGAACACGCCGGCCGCGTCCCCGTTGGTGATGAACATCTTGTCCCCGTTGATGACCCACTCGTTGCCGTCCTTGACGGCGGTGGTCTTCAGGGCTGCGGCGTCGCTGCCGCTGCTCGACTCGGTCAGCCCCCAGGAACCCAACATCTCGCCGCGGGCCAGCGGCGGCAGGTACTTCGCTTTCTGCTCTTGACTGGCGCCCTGGCGCAGGTGCCCGCAGCACAGGCCGTTGTGAGCCGAGATCATCAGCGCCGTGCCGCCACAGTGTCGGGCGATCTCCTCGATCACCACGCTGGCGCCCAGGTACCCCAGGCCGGCGCCGCCGAGGTCCTCCTCCACCATCAACCCCAGGAACCCGAGTTCACCCAGTTGTGCGATGACCTCGTCGGGGATCTTGCCCTCTCGGTCCCAGGTGCGGGCGCTCGGGGCAATGACCTCCGCCGCAAATTTGCGGGCCATATCCCGCAACCCGATCAGTTCTTCCGGCAGGCGATAGTCCATGGGATCATTCTCGCGAAGAAGCACAACTTTTTGCGGCAAAGAAGGTTGCCGCCGCAACGACTGCACGGAATGGAGTGCAGGCCTTCATCATAGCCACCGGGCGGAGACTGTCAAAGTACCCTAGCATGCGCCGTGCCGATTGCCCAACCCCGGACCGCCGACACAGCCGCGCAGGGTCACCCGACCCGAATCTCCCGCGCCACCCGGCTGATCGGGTGACCTTGGCCCTTGATCTGCAGCGCGTTGAACCAGCCGAACGGCGTGCGGTGCACGGCAAACCCACCTCCTGCAAACGCGCTTCGCTGCCCTTGAGGATGTCCAGCGCCGTCTGCGGCGAAGACAGCTCCACGAACAGATGGGCAAACGAATGCAACACAATCGTATCCACCTTGAGCTGCCGGGCCAACTTGGTGACCTCGGCTGTCGCTCGTTGCACGACGGCCATCGCATCAGTTTCGTCGGCCTTCTCGAACGCCGCGTAGACGGGCGCCCTCGCCGTCGGGTGCAGCACGCCTGCCATCGGCCGAGGTGTTCCCGCAACGCGAGGCGCGGTAGGCTCTAGGACGACCCTCACCTTCAAAGGAGCGACTACCATGCGCGCCGCACATCTCGATCGGTTCTTCACCACATCTTGCAGTTGTTCGTCCGTCGTCCTGCTCGCGGCAATCGCCCTGGCATCGGGCTGCGCCGCGCCCGGCCCGCGCGGCGAACTGCCGTTCGGCGAGTGGTCCGGCCGGGGCACGCTGGCCTACGAGGCCTGGCCAAAGCCCGGTGACGGCGAGCAGGAGCCGAAGGCCCTCAGCATCCACCGTTCCTATCCCACAACGCTCAGCATCCGCCCCGGAAAGATCGGCGACCGCGAGATCATCGAAGTCGAAATCCTGTCCGAACGCGGCCGCCTGGGAGAGGACGAGGAGGACACCCGGAGCCATCTGCGCCTGGCCCTGGTTCAGGCCAAACGCGTGTCGGACGCGACGGTCCTCTACCGCGTCGTGGACTTCAAGTACAACCCCGGCCCCGACGCCGAGTTGCGTTTCAACGATGACGCTCCGCCGGTCGGCGCCACCTGCACCGACGTCGGCGACGCCCGCGTGTTCCAGATCCCCTACATGGAAGGCTTCTTCGACACGATCCGCTTCCGGGCCAACCGCGCGGAAAAGTGGGGCGTCTTCTTCGACAAGGACTCCGGCCTCATCCACTGGGCCGAAACCCTGACGCGTAACGACTAGCCGCCCGGAAACGTCAGAGCGCCCCGCGTCAACGTCCCGGGCTTTGCATCCCTATCGCCGCTGGTCTACGATCCGCGCCCTATGCGGTGGCTGGCCAATCTCGTCTACCTCATCGGCGCGGCGTTCTACCTGCCCGTGCTCTGCTACCAGATGCTGGTGCAGCGCAAGAACCGCCGCGGCTGGCGGCAGCGGTTCGGACACTGGCCCATTCGGCCGTCGGACAAGCGGCGCATCTGGATTCACGCCGTCAGCCTGGGCGAGATCAACGCCACACCGCTGCTGGTGCGCAAGCTCGAACAACGCCTGCCCGACGCCGACATCGTCATCTCCACCACCACCGACACCGGCTACGCTCGGGCCTGCAAACTCTACGGGGCCGACCGAGTCTTCCGCTTCCCGCTGGATTTCAGTTGGGTCGTCGCCCGAGTGCTGCGACGCGTGCAACCGTCATTGATCGTACTGGTCGAGCTGGAGGTCTGGTACAACCTGGTTCGCACCGCGAGCGGCCGCGGCATTCCCATCGCCGTCGTCAACGGCCGGTTGACCGATAGGAGCCGGAAACGCTTCGGGCTGATCGCGCCGCTGGCTCGGGCCATGTTCCGCAGACTGACCTGGGTGGGAGCCCAGGACGAGCGGATCGCCACCCGGTTCCGCGAACTGGGCACACTCACCGACCGCGTCGAGGTCATCGGATCGGTCAAGTGGGACACCACCACCGTGGCCGACACCATCGACGGAGCCAACGATCTGGCCGCCACCCTCGGGATCGAGCCCGACGTGCCCCTGTGGGTCTGCGGTAGCACCGGTCCGGCCGAAGAGGCAATCATCCTCGACGCATACGCCCGGCTGCTCGAGGCCGGCGTGTCGCTGACCCTGGCCGTCATTCCGCGCAAGCCGGAGCGCTTCGACGAGGTGGCCGATCTGATTCGCAGCCGAGGCCACACCTGCATCCGCCGCAGCGAACGTCCCGACGCGCCCCCGACCAACGCACCCGTCCCGCCCGGCCACCCGGAGACGGTGCCCCCGTCAGTCGACCCCGGCCATGCGCCCGCCCGCACCGCGCCTCGACCCGTCTTCCTCGGCGACACCATGGGCGAGTTGCGCAAGTTCTATTCGCTCGCCAGTGTCGTGTTCGTCGGCCGGTCACTGGTGCCCATGGGTGGGTCGGACCCCATGGAGGTGGCCGCGTTGGCCAGGCCCATCATCGTCGGGCCGCACATGGACAACTTCGCCGCCCCCGTTGAGGCCTTCGCGGCCGTTGACGCCATCCGCGTCGCCGACAACGTGCGGACCCTGGCCACTGCGGTCGGCGATCTGATCGCCGATCAGAAGGCCGCCCGGCAGCAAGGCATCCGCGCCCGCAAGGTCGTCCTCGACAACCAGGGCGCCACGGACCGGACGGCCGATCGTCTGGTCGGCCTGCTGACACGCAAGTGACACATCCGTTGACCGACTGCTAAATGATCAGCGTCGCCGGCGGCAGGCCCATCGCTCGGCGCCAGACGACGAGCTGCCCGAGGTGGGCGCCCGTGTGACCGACCAGAACGTGCAGCACGGCGCAGCCCATGGTCGCAAACAGGTCGCGGTGTTGCTCGTCGGGCAGCGGGGCCCCAAGCGCCGCGTCGTCCAGCGAAGCAAGCCGCTCGCGAACGCGCCGCTCGCCGTCGGCCAGGACCTCGAGCAACTCCTGTTTCGTCGGATATGCGCCCGGATCATCGGTGGGTGTACTGCCCGTGCCGAAACGATCGACCCACTCGGTTGGCAGCCACGGCTCCAGACCGATCTCCTCGCCGATGCCCTCAAAGCTGTAGGCGATGTGCCCCAGCGTCCACGCCGGGTGGTTGGCCACACCCGCCGGCTGCTGCACCATCTGCGCGTCGTTCAGGTCCCCGACCAGCTCGTGCAGCGTCCGCATGTGAAAACGCAGGCTGTTAAGCGTTTCGTCTTTCATGTCGAACCTCCACCGGACGTCAGGCGCCCCGCAGAACCGTGAATCGCAACAGGATCATGCCCGGTCCTTTCCTGACCGACGAATGCTGGTGCAACGCGAAAGTGGAGGCTGCCCGTCAGACCAGGCGCCCGACTTTGTAGGCTGCCGGGCGAGACCGATCAAGCGATCCACACAGGCGCGGCGACCGTTGGGAAACACACAGACGCCAATCCGCGGCCCGAAGATGATCGGCCTGGCCAACGGTGCCACCTCCGTCGGGTCGATAGGCCCGTGGAAGGCTGTCGCTGAGCGCACAAGGTTCTGACGCGTCTCGGCGCCACGCGAGCCGGCCGGCCGATGCCCGCGCCTGCTTGACGCCCGACGCCCGACGCCCGGGCCCACTAGCGTACCGGCCCACGACGGCGGCACCAATCATCAGGAGTCCTTCAGCCCACATGGACCCCTACCTCTACCAATACGCCATCGGCGGCCTGGTCTTTGTGATCGGTCTGATCTACGCCGCCCGCCAGGGCTACGTCGGATTCACCGGACGCAAGGCCCTGCACCTGGCCGTCCTGATCGGCGGTCTCCTGGCCTTCGCCCGTGTCCAGGCCTGTCTGCAATACGCCCCCATGCAGACCGCCGACGAAGTCGCCCGCCAAGGCGGCATCGAGCGCAAGCAGGTCCCGGGCACGACGCTCGACTACGGCATCGTAGCCGCCTGCTTCGTCGCCATCCTGGCCATCGGCACCTGAGTCGGTTGGCGGGTTGAGTTGCAGGGCACAGGGAGGTTAGAATGTCGCCTGCAGGTCGTTGAGCCGATCGCTGGACAGAAGGTCAAACGGTGACGAACAGCAGTTCCGAGCGAGCCTTCGTCAGTCTGCAACGCGTGGTACGCCACTTGCAGCAACACACCCGCAAGCAAGGCCACCGCCCAGCCGAATCGCTGCAAGTGCCGTCCGAGCAGTTGGAGGATGCCCTCGCCGAACTACTGCGGGCCCGGGACGCCCTGCGCGACGCGCTCCAGGAGTCCCGCCAACGCGACGCCGAAGCCACGGCCCTGCTCGAGAGCGCCCGCGCCGTCTTGGAGTACCACGAATTCGGCGACGCTGCACGAACCATCTTCCATTGCTGCAAAAAGCTGATCGGAGCAGCCGCCGGCTACGTCGCCCTCCTCGACCCCGACGGCACCAACAACGAAATCGTATACCTCGACGCCGGCGGACTCCCCTGCGCGGTCGACCCCACTCTGCCCATGCCCATCCGCGGACTCCGCGCCGAAGCATACCGTACCGGCCGGGCCGTCTACGATAACAGTTTCCCCGACAGTGAATGGGCCAGACTCATACCGCCACAGCATGCCCCTCTGCAGAACGTCCTCTTCGCCCCCCTGACCATCAAAGGCAAAGCGGTCGGGTTGCTCGGCGTGGCCAACAAGCCGGGAGGTTTCACCGAGCACGATGCCCGAATGGCCTCCGCCTTCGGTGAGTTCGCCTCGGTGGCCCTGCACAACAGCCGTACCCTGGAATCGCTCGAGACCAGCGAGAAACGCTTCCGATCCGTCGTCGAGACGGCCGGCGACGCGATCGTCTCCGTCGATCGCCGCGGGGACGTCGTCTTCTGGAACGACGCGGCGGAGGAAACCTTCGGCTACGCCGCCGGTGAACTGCTCGGAAAGCCCCTCGTCACCGTCATACCCGAACGATTCAGAGAGGCCCACCGTGAAAGAATGCAGCGCCTCGTCTCGGGGCGGGCCGGCAGGATCATCGGCCGGCCGGAAGAGACCGTCGGCCTCCGAAAGAGCGGCGCCGAGTTCCCCATGGAGTTGTCCGTTGCTGCCTGGCAAGTGGGAAACGAGCCCTTCCTGACCGGAATCATTCGCGACATCAGCAGACGCAAGCGCGCCGACGCGGCCCTGCGAAAAGCCCGCGACGAGCTGGAAACACGCGTGGCCGAACGCACCGCAGAACTCACCCTGGCCAACCTACAGCTTCGCAATGAGAACACCGAGCGCCGCCGCGCCGAGGCCGCCCTCCGGGAATCCAGAGCCTTCCTCCAGACCGTCATCGACGGAATGCCCGAGCCCGTCCTGGTGATCGACCGCGACCATCGCGTCGTGCTGGCCAATCAGGCCCTCCGCGACGATTACCCCGGCAAGGATCCGGTCGCCGACCGTCTGGCCTGCTATCAGGTCTCCCATCATCGCAACGCCCCCTGCGGCGCTCCCGAACACGTCTGCCCCCTCCCGGACGTCGTCGCGACCGGCGCGCCGGTGACCGTCACCCACACCCATTGCAATGCCGACGGCAACGAGGCCGTCGTCGAGGTCATCGCGGCGCCCATCTTCGACAAGAAGGGCCGGGTCGTGCAGATGATCGAGTCCTGCCATGATATCACCGCTCGCGTGCGGGCCGAGGAACAGGCCCGCCAGCGCCAGGCGGAGTTGGCACACGTGGCCCGACTGGGCATCATGGCCGAGATGGCCACCGGGCTGGCACACGAACTCAACCAGCCCCTCTCCGCCATTGTCGCCTACATTCATGCCTGCCTGCTGCGCATCCGCTCCGGCGCCGCGGATCCCGCCGAGCTGCTGGACAACATGGAGCGGGCCGCCGCACAGGCCCAACGTGCCGGCGACATCGTCGACCGCATCCGAGACTTCACCTGCAAAGGTGAAGCCCGCCGAACGGAGGTGAACATCAACACGCTCGTACGGGAAGCGGCCGATCTGGCGAAGCCCGAGGCGCGGCGCTGCGGCGTCCGGGTGCACCTGGACCTCGACGAGCTGCTCGCCCCCGTCGTCGCTGATTCCGTCCAGATCGAACAGGTCATTGTCAACCTGCTGCGCAACGCCTTGGAGGCCATGAGCGAGAACGGAAACGACGACCGGACGCTCACCATCCGGACTTCGATGCTCGGCACGGAGTCGGTCCAACTCGCCGTCCGCGACACCGGCCCCGGCTTGGCCGACGAACACGCCGAACGCGTGTTCACCCGGTTCTTCACCACCAAGGCCGAT
>DATKXO010000375.1:0-2546 GCA_035528995.1 Phycisphaerae bacterium
TCCCTTCTCCATGGGCAACTCTCCGCCGAATATCCGCATGCAAGGTGATTCCCGGCTTGACAGGACCGCCCGCCGTGCTATGATGCACGCGGGGAAGGCATCGCTCTACGTTCCCGTCTTCGAAGGATTCGTTCCGCTCAATCGGGCTCGTGGTGGAAGGTCTACATGCGCGCGAAAGGAATGAACATGAACGCGAGGATGATGGCAATGGCGGGCCTGGCGGCGATTCTCCTGGCCGCGGGCGGGGGAGTGGCGGACATCACGATCGAGACGGTCCCCGTGGGCAACATCGGCAACACGGGGGAATGGTCGGGGGAAAGTTACGGCGGATACGGCCCGGACCGCATCTGCGGCGCCGTGGACTACGAGTACAACATCGGCACCTACGAGGTGACGGCCGGGCAGTACTGCGAGTTCCTCAACGCCGTGGCGAAAAGCGACCCGCACGGGCTTTACAACAGCTCTATGGACAGCAGTTCCTACGGCTGTCAGGTCACGCAGCACGGCACCAGTGGCAACTACACCTACGACTTCAGCGGCCGCCCGAGTGGGACGGAGGCCGACTGGGCCAATCGCCCGGTGAGCTTCGTCTCGTGGGGCGACGCGGCGCGCTTCTGCAACTGGCTGACCAATGGCCAGCCGACGGGTCCCCAGGACCTAACGACAACGGAGGACGGCTCGTACTACCTCAATGACGCGTCGAGCAATGTTGCCCTTCTGGCCGTGACGCGCACGTCACCGGAGGACGGCGGCCGGTACTACATCCCGACGGAGGACGAGTGGTACAAGGTGGCCTATTACGATGGCGACAACGGGGTGTACTACGATTACCCCACCGGGACGGACTCCGTGCCAAGCAACGACTTGGTTGAGCCGACGGACCCGGGCAACAATGTGACGTTCTACATTGGCGGCGGCGACTACACCATCGGCAGCCCGCACTACCGTACGGAGGTCGGAGCTCACGAAAACTCCGAGAGCCCTTACGCAACGTTCGACCAGGGAGGTAATGTATGGGAATGGAACGAGACGATCCTGCATGGGACGTACCGGGGCGTGCGTGGGGGGTCGTTCAGCGACGGCGACGGGCTACACGGAGCAGGTCGGTACGCCTGGCCCCCGGATGGCGAGAACGACTCCCATGGCTTTCGCATTTCCGAGGTCCCCGAACCCGCCACGCTTGCGCTGCTGGCCTTGGGCGGGTTGGCGGTGGTGCGCCGGAAACGAAACTCTTGACTTATCCGCCAACCGCGATATACTGGCTGTTGCTCTGGCTGGCTCTGGTAGCGGCCAGCCAGCTCATCTGCATTCGGGCAGGAGCGAACATCGCTCACTCGTCCCTATCCTGCCCAGGCCGCCCGGCCGAGTTCCCACAACGGTGAGAGCCTGTCTGTTCAGGTCGAGCCGCCTGCGAGGGGAAGTGCTCTCTTGGCTATCCGTTCCGGCCATGGTGGAAGGTATCCCTGCATTGAGAAGGAGCTGAGCGATGAAGGCGAGATGGGCGATTGGCTTGACGCTGGCCACCTGCGTGGTGGCTGCCAGTAATGCGTATGGGTTTGAGGAAATCCGTCTGAGCACCACGACTGACAGCTCTCGCGGGGAACTAGCCGTCAGTGGAAGCGTTGTTGTCTGGACGGATTCGCGGGGCCTCTGCGGCTACGACTTCCGCACCGGCCAGGAGTTTGTCACGAGCTCCCGATCTTGCGGTACGCTCAGCGTAAGCGGGAACACCGTCGTTTGGAGCGAAAACGGTGATATCTACGGATACGATCTTGCTACGCATACGGAGTTTCCCATCTCCACGAGCGCTGCAGGGCAGGTTCATCCAGCCATAAGCGGAAACGTGGTTGTATGGGTAGATGGTCGTTCCGATCCGGGAGACATCTACGGTTATGATCTATCGACACATACCGCTTTCCCAATATGCACCCACGCAGGACATCAGAATCATCCAAGAATCAGTGGGAGAATCATCGTCTGGCAAGATGACCGAAACAACAAAATGGATATCTACGGTTACGACCTCGCCAGCCAAAGCGAATTCCCCATCTGCACCCGCCCAGGGAACCAGCAGTTCCCTGGCGTAAGCGGCGATTTCGTGGTGTGGAATGAACAGAATGTTGATGTCTATGGCTACGACCTAGCGGCACAGACGGAGTTCGCGATCTGCACCGATCCGGCAGGCCAGTCCGGCCTCAATATCGGTGATAACGTCGTTGTGTGGCGTGACGACCGAGGCAACGGCGACATTTATGGTTACGACCTGTCAAAACGCATCACGTTCCCCATATGCCTAAATGCCGCCGAACAAACCGCCCCGGCCGCAAGCGCCAACATCGCGGCTTGGGCGGATTCCAGGAACGGAAGCCGCGACATCTACGGGGCAGTCATCCCCGAACCCGCCACGCTTGCGCTGCTGGCCTTGGGCGGGCTGGCGGTGATGCGGCGGCGGAAACGGAATACTTGATTGGATAGCGCCGGACAGCACGTTTCCTCGGCCGGCCGGCGGCGCCAGGGGGCGACAGAATGGCCAGCAAGGCGTTCAA
>DATKXO010000376.1:0-21557 GCA_035528995.1 Phycisphaerae bacterium
TTCGCGAGGCCGACCCACACCAGGAGTCGGGTAGCGGGCCTTCGAGGCCGCGACCGGAGTGGACGCGGATTTCGCCCGACTCAACGGCCGACTTCGGCTTGAGCGCGATCAGGGCGCCGTTTTCGGGGTCCGCCTGCCCCAGTTTCCACAGTTCCGCATGCCGCTGCACGAAGCCGAACCAGTCCTCGCCGTCCGTGGTGGCAACGGTCAACACCTTGACCTGTGCGGTGGTCTTCTGTTCCAGCTCCCGGAGCCAGCCCTCCAGGGCGTTTTCGTATTGGGCGTCGATGACGTTGGCCCGATCGACGACGAACGTGCCGGGGTCGGGAATGGTCACCTCGGCGCGGGCCGCGCCCGACACGAGCAACAAGGCGGCTGCGGTGAGCGGATAGCCGACCTTACAGCGCATTGACGATCTCCCCGACCGCCTCGACGTCGCGGTAGAGACCCTCGAACTCGGGCCAGCCGTGCGGGGCGCCCGTGTCCAGAGCCGCCTGCACACCCCGCAGCTTGCGCTCTACTAGCCTCTCGACCTCGGCGACGACCTCGGCCCCGGGCCTGGCTTCCTTGACTCCCTTGAGCCACAGGAATCCCCGCAGCGTCCGGACGAGAGCTGCGGTCACATCGGCCTCGACCGCGCTGATGGCCTTCTCGCGACCGACGGCCGCCAGCAATCCCTGCCGCATGCCGATCAGGATCACCTTGAGCTCGCGCTCGCATTGCAGCCGCATATGGCCGGCGTCAAAAACCAAATGCGTGAAGAAATCGTCGCCGAAGATGGTCAGGTGCTGCTGATGGATCTCGAGCAACTCCAGCGGGAATGTGTCCAGCGAGGCCCGGATGTACTCCGGCGTCATGATGAGCGGTGCGCTGATCCGGTCTTTGCCCAACCTGGCCCCGTACTCGGCCAGACGGCGCAGGATGGCCAGATCGGCCGCATCCAGGACCAGTACGCTACGGACGGTGTGCCGCTTGGGGTCGAATCCCTCCGAGCCGGGAGCGGCGATGGCGCCGAAAAGCGTCAGCGCCTGGGCTCTGGCCCCGGCGATCTCGCGCACCAGTGCGGTGTAGCGCTGGATCGAGTCGTGGAAAGGGGCCGCCACCCGCTCCAGCCCGGTCGGTTTCTCCTTCTCCGTCATGAAGCGCCTCCCGCGCATACCAGGCCCGTTTGCGTGCTCACTAGTACTTACCCCGGACGCAAAGGCCTCGCAAGTATAGAAACGGGGCAGATTTGGAACCGTGGTTCCGGGAGTGCGCAGACCGGCAGCCTGAGGCCACCGCATGGCCGGGCGACGCGGGCGCCGCATCCGGATCAGAAGTTGTTCTGCAGGATATCGGCTCCCCGGCGGCAGATCTCGCGGGCGTAGTCGGTCCAGCGGCCCTGGCCCCAGTAGCGGAAGCAACTCGTCTGGCTGATCAGAAGGTGGAGCAGAGCGCTGCGATACTGGGGGGAAGATGGATCAACGTCCTTTCCGTCGAGCGTCTGGTGGAACTTGGCGCTGAGCTGGTCCATCGGGTTGACGACGTTTTCGTAACCCTGCTCCCAACTGATGTTGTTCGTCCAGGAGCCGCCGTCGAGGTGGAAGTCGGGGACCTCGGCCTTGGCCGCCTCGACCGCGCGGTCCACGGCCTGGCGCCCGGCGCCCTCGACGCGCGACCAGATCGCGTGCTGGAAGATCGGCTGGATCGGGATGAAGTCCTGCGGTTTGACACCGGCCGCCTCGACCAGCTCGAGGTATTCCGTGCCGTTCAGGGCCACGACGCCTCTGTTGTCCAGCTCGGCCATCCGCCCCAGGTAGGCCTGTGGGAACTCGTTCATCATCACGCCGCCGTTTTCTCCGTCACCGATCTGAGTGACCAGGGGCGGGATGGCGACGCCGCCGAGTTCCTGCCGGTTCAACGTTCGGGCCTCTCCCAGCGGCTGCATCTGGGCCACCAGTTTGTTGTCCGACCCTTGCGTCTTGACCAGTGCGGTGATGGAGACGGTGTCGCCGTCGCTGTTGCGCACCACCAGGCGATGTGGCAGGTGTGGCTGACGAAGGCCGGAGCCGTCGGGGTTCTCGACCGTGTGCTCCTGCACCAACAACCAGGTGTAGCCCGCATCGAGCAGTGCCTGGACGTAGAGGTATACGATATCGGGATCGTTGGGCAGGTGCATCTCCGGCGGGCTGAATCCACGGACCCGGGCCAGGGCTTCGGTCCCGAAGATGGCCGCGAAGTGTTCCTGCCAGGCGCGGATGTGCAGGGCGATGTCGGCCGGCGGCGTCGAGCTGACCACGGCGTGGCCCCACATCGTGCCCAACCACTCGACGTGGCGGCGGTACTTCGGATCGCAGCTCACGCCAACCAGCTTGTTGAGGATGTCCTGACGGCCCATCTGCTCCAGCCCCCACAGCAGATTGCCGGAGTAGTCCAGCATGATCCTCGGGCTCTTGCCCTGGGCGACCAACCGGGGGACGAGCTCGGCCATCCGCTCGTAGCACCAGGCGAACGGTCCGGCATTGTGACTGTCGTGTACGTCGGGATGCTCAACCATCCATTGCAGGTTGCCGATCAGGGCAGCCGTTTGCAGGTCGTCGCCACCGGCCGGGATGGTCGGTTGATGCATGTGCAGGGCCAGTGCAAACGCGGACTGCACGTCCGACGGATCGATATCGGTGTCGTCGAGGAAGACCGGATCAGCAGCCAGGGCCGCCTCCTCTATTGCGTTCCAGTGGCCGCAGATGTTGGGTAGGCCGTCAACGATTGAATCCAGCCCTGCCGTCGTCGGAACCGTCGTCATACGGTGCACTCCATACCTGCCTTGGGATACTTACCAGCGTGGTCCTGCGGAAAGCCCGAACGTCGAAGTTTTATAGGCCCCACAGACCCACAGTTCAAGGAATCGCGCGTGGTTCCCCCAAGGCCCCCCGCGTACGGTCCCGGCACATCGGCTGACGGTCGATCCCCCCGCTACGAAGGCGGAGTGAGCGCCGCCCCACCACGGTATTTCCATCGTCGTCCATCCGGCGTCGATTTAGCTTGGCCCGTCCATCTCCATTCTTCCCGTCGAAAACACCCGATTCCACTGATTTCCGGACCGTGGACGCGCCTCTGATCGGGCGCCTTCCGCCGGCAGGTGATCGGTAGATTGTGGCCAAGGGCAGGCGTAGAATTCGGCATACCTTGGGAGGTGGTCACCGCGGACCTCAGGACACCGCGGCGACAGGTTCCAAACGGGGGGGATAGAGCCATTTCTTCGACCAGCGACACGATGAAGCGCAACGTGCTGTACCGGCTGATCGCCGCAGGAGCGCTGCCGGCCTGGGCGGGTCTGTTGATGCTCGGAGGATGCGGCGTCCAGTCGCCGTTCTCGGGCGGCGGCGCAGCAGAGCCGGCCCCGGCCCTGCCATTGATCGCCGCCTACGAGGCGGAGGGGGGCGACCGGTCCGTGATCTTCCTCGAGCTGGGCACAGCACTGGAGGACAGGTACGCCGAACTGGCCGACGACCTGGCCGGCGAGTTCGACGTGGACGTTCTGCCGGTCGAGTCGGCCTTTCGCGGTGACCTGAACCTGCCGGCACTGACCCCGATCGATCCCGAGACGGGATCAGTCGGCGTCAGCCTGACGCTCGAGGAGATGCTCCCGATCGAGGACGGCCAGTACGAGGCCACGGTCCGCTATGCCCGTAGCGGTCTGGACGGCGGAAGCGTGACGTTCATTCTCGAGCAGCAAGACACCGACTGGGTGATTGTCGAGCGGTTTTACGGCGAGCGGGCCTGAGTCCATTCAATCTGTTGCACCTTTCGCACCACCGCGCCAAGACGTATAGTGCGCCTGCACGGGAGCCCGGCACCGGCGGAGGTTGCGGTCACCTCTGCGGCCTGTCTCCCGGAACCGGAAAGGATTCACTATGCGCGCATCACTCTGGATTCCGTGCGGACTGCTCGTCGCGGCGCTGGTGGCTATGCTGCCCGCCGTGATCGGTTGCGAGTTCCTGGCCGAAGCTCTCACCGCCAACCTCAACGACAACGCCGCCGGGACTGACGAGTGCGTCGCCCTGGGCGACTGTCCCGCCGGGCAATACTGCCGCTTCGATGACGGAACCTGCGACGAGGCCGACCGACTCGGCGAGTGCGACGACATCCCGGCCACCTGCGCCGCGATCACCGACCCGGTTTGCGGCTGCGACAACCAGACCTACGACAACCCCTGCGAGGCCGCCCGCGCCGGCGAATCCATCGACTCCGAGGGCGAATGCGGGTAGTCCAAGCGGGGCGCTGATCACAGCACTGGAGGGGCGTCGGTGGACGGGCGTCCGCTGTTTGCGGGAGTCGCGGTCACTGTTCCTTTTACAGAATCAGAACCGGATTCTCGACGACGCACGCCAATCGCGCGCCGGACTGACACCCGGGCCCTGAAGCAACTCGCTCCCCGATCAGGAGCCGAATCGCGCGAATCAACTGCAGGTAAACGCCACGATCTGCGGAGCACCGGCCCACAAGTGCCTGCCGCACCGTGACTTGTCAGATCGAGCGACGGACGCCGGAGCTTCCCTTGCTCGGCGCTCGGCTCACCGGTAAGAATGGCCGCCATGCTCCTGTCCGGCATCCGCGTTCATGACACAGCCGATTGCCCTGAATCCCTGGCCTGGGCCCTGCACGCCGTCTTCCGCTGGGCCGGGCGGGAGGTTCCCTACGGCAGCCTGGCGGCCGTCCTGGGCCTTCCCTTCCTGACCACCTCCACGGGGCGGGACGATGACTGCCTCGGTGAGTGGGCCGCCCACGGACGGGATCTGCTTCTGCCCGAGGCGGGCGCGGGCCTGGGCTTGCGGCTGCGAGACATGCATCCGCCGGACGCCGCTCGCGGCCTGGACCGGGCGCCCGAATTCGCCCAGCACTTTGAGGCCAGCTATCTACCACTCGTCCTTCGTGCGGTAGAGCACAACCAGCCGGTCCTGGCCTGGCAGGGCTGGCCCGGCGACCGGCGGATGACGTGGGGCGTGATCACCGAGGCCGGTGAATCCGGTATCGGCCTGGCCGGTACAACTGTCCGATCCGGAGGTCAAGCGGTCCCGCTGGTCAGCCCGCCGCTGCAGCTTTACGCGATCGAGGAGGTCGCCCGGCAGCAGCCGAAGGAGGGCGAAATGCTGCGTTTTGCCGTCGCGGCGGCCCATCGCGTCCTACACGATCCCGTGGGCCGATGCTGCGGCGTCCTGACTGGGGCCGCCGCCTACGACATGTGGGCGAACCGGCTGGAACGCAATGCCGTCTGCCCGCACGACGGAGGCAAGTCCGGACGCTGTCACAGCCTTTTGGCCGGCTCGGTGATCGGCTCGCGGAAGTCGGCCGTCGAGTACCTGAGGCGTGCCCTGCGGCTCGTCCAGCCTGACGGGCGCCCGGTGGTGGACGCCTTGATCGCCTCCTTGCATGGGCAAATCGACGCTTTGGCGTCAGGCCTCCATCAGGACCGTGTCCGGAACCTGATTCGAACGCCGGTGGGCCGGGCCTCGCTGGCCGCCACCGTCCGAGCCGTTCGCGACCTGGAGCAGCCGATGGGGGCCACAATCGCCGAACTGAGCGACCGGATCGGCGTCGCCGGCCGCGGAAACTTCTGACGCCCCTTTTTCCTGCTGTAGACTAGCCATCAGGACTTGACACGCCCGGGAGGAATCGAAAGAATAGGAAGGTCCCCATAGCATAAGAGAGGGCGTTCCGGTTTCTAAGCTGTTGACTCTGTAGTTCTTTAAATAGCCCACTTGCCGGCCCAACCCCCATGGGTCGGCTACCCCAAGGCCCGGCACCACCCCGCCGGGCCTACTTCATTGCCCTCGATCACCGGACCAACCATTTCATCAGCGTCGGCGGCCGACTGCATCTGCGAGGTTCCCCGGCATAACGGGGGCTGCTGCGCGGGTTCGGATCCCGACCCGGTGCACGCAGTTGCCGGTCCGCCCCCGTTTGCCTACAGTTTTCGCGATGAGTTCGTCCGAAAAAACCGAGCGTGTGATGGCCGTCCTCGAGGGCCGGCGTCCAGACCGGATGCCGGTCAGCTTCTGGCATCACTTCGACGCCCACCAGTGGTTTGGGCCGCCGGCGGTGGAGGCCCACCTCGACCTGCTGGCAGCCTACGATCTCGACTTTCTCAAGGTGATGAACGACAACGGCTATCCCGGACCCGGGCCCATCCGTACGGTGAAGGACCTCGATGCCCTCACCGTTCTCAACGGCGACGAGCCGGAGTTCGCCAGACAGTTGGAACTGATCGAGGCGCTGGCCGGCCAACTCTCCGGGCGCGTGCTGATGGCCACCACCATCTTCAACGCCTGGGCCACGCTTCGGCACCTGGTGAAGACGACCAAGCAACACCCCAGCCCACCTCGGCTGAAGGGTACCGAGGAGCAGCCCGATCGGTTGCTGACCGAGTTCCTGGCCGAAGACCGGCAGGCCGTCGCTCGTGCGGTCGAGGTCGTCGGCGAGTCACTGGCCCGCTTCGCCGCGCGCTGCCTCGAGGCCGGCGCCGACGGGATCTTCCTGTCCGTGCGCGATGACTGGGTCGATACGGAAGCGAACGGTCCCGGATCATACGATCAGATCGTCCGCGGCTCGGACTTACGGATTCTCGAGGCCGCCGCGGGCGGGCGATTCAACCTGCTTCACGTGTGCGGGTGCGCGGTCAACTTCGACGCCTTCGCTCAGTATCCGGTCCAGGCGATCAACTGGGCGGATCGCTCGGCCGGCCCATCGATCGCCGAGGTCACCGATCGAGTGAAGCCGGCCGTTTGCGGCGGGGTGGACAACCTCGAGCTGCTGCCCAACGGCACGCCCGAGCAGTGCGCCGACCAGGTTCGCGACGCCGTCGCCCAGGCGGGGAGTCGGCCCCTGCTGATCGGCCCCGGCTGCACGTTCGACCCACGGCGCGTACCTCCGCAGAACCTCCAGGCGGTCTGCCAGGCCGCCCGCACCACCTGAACCGGTCAAGAGACGGTCACAGGACAGGGCCACCGCGTGACGGCATGTCACCTGTGCGCTGAGGAAGCGGGCGGTCCGCCGCGATGCGAACGGACCGCCCGGTAGACAGTCGTATGTTGTCGGCCTGGGGTGCAGCGCCGTGTCTGCGCCGGGTCCGCTACCTCCGGCGTCGGGCGACCGGCCCGGCGACCTTCAAGCAAGCCAACGCCAGGAACAGGAACGGCAGGGCGCCGATCATGCCGAAACCGCAGAGGGCGCCGCTCGCGCCGCCGCCACCGCCGCCACCTTCACCCTCGCCTTCGCCTTCACCCTCGCCCTCTCCCTCGCCTTCGCCTTCGCCTTCCCCTTCGCCCTCGCCCTCGCCCTCTCCTTCGCCGGCCTCCTCGCAATCATCGGGCACGCCATTGCCATCGAGGTCCAGCTCGAACCCGGCACACTCGTCCGGGAAACCGTTCCCGTTGCAGTCTTCGCTGGTGCCTCCAGCGATGTCGTCGGCGTCGTTCACGCCGTTGCCGTTGCAGTCGATCAACGCACCGAAGCCGAACGAGGCCGCAAACAGGTCCGCGTCGGACCCGGTGTCCAGACGGTCCTTCGAAGAACTCCACAGAACCAGCCACTCGTTCTCCGCGGGAGAAGCGGACTGCGGGCTGGTGCCGGTCGGGTCACCGTCGGCATCGAAGGGGGCCGGATCGGACCACTGCCGGCCAACGTTCAGGGTCAGGGACGCGAGCACGTCGCCATCAACCCAGGTCACCACCCACCGACCGACCGGCTCGACGGCAACAGAGGGGCTGGTGCCCGAGGCCGATACCGTGATCGGTTCCAGCCACTCGTCGAACACCTCGCCGTCCTCCAGGCCTCCCTCGAACTCATCGTTGTCGTTGGACTCGAGGTAGCGGGAGACGAAAACCCCCGGGCCCTCCCAGACGCAGAACCAGACCGTCGTCTCGGTGACTTCGCGAGCGCCGTCGTTCAGCAGGCGGGGGTTGGTCCCGTTGGCCCCGGGCACAGGGGCCGGTGCGGTCCACACGTTGCCGCCATCCACGCTTCGGGAGAACACGATCTGCCCGCCCACGACCCAGACCACCATCCAGTTGCCGGACAGGTCGGTGGCGATGGACGGCTGTGCATCGGCCGCCGCCAGGTCATCCTGGTGATTCGCGTTGAGCTGGGTGGCCGGGCCCCAATTCTCGCCGTCGTCGTCGCTGACAGCAAAGAAAATGTCTTCGTCCGTCGTGAGCAACGGCTCAGGGTTCTGCTCATCGCCGTCAGGCACCAAGTCACCGTCGATGTCGCGGGTCGAGGTCCAGACGATGATCCATCGGCCCTGGCCGTCGGCGACGACGTGAGGCTCCGAGTCGGTCGCGTTGTCGTTGACGTTCTGCGCGGCGTGCGTCAGCGGGATGGCGCCGAACCACGTGGCGCCGTTGTCGGTGCTACGGGAGACCCTGATCTCAGTGGAGGTCGTGCTCCCGGTGCCGGTCGCCCGCCAGACGGCCACCCAGGTTCCGTTGCGGTCGGTCGCCAGTTCCAGGTCGGTGTCGTCCCAGGTGTCCGTGAGGGCATCGCTGTTGAGCGGCTGCGGAACGCTCCACGTGCCTCCGCCGTCGGCGCTGGAGGACACGGCAATGTCCAGATCGCCGCCGGCCAGGGCCTCGTCCGAAAGCCACGCCACCACCACGTTGCCCGCGGTGTCCGTGGCGACTCGCGGGCCGGTGTCGTTCCCGCCGTCCAGTGTGGCCGTGGTGTTCACCGTCTGAGCCTGACCGATGGCCGGTATAACGGGTGCATCCTGGCCGAGGACCTGGCTGCCGCCTGCCATCAGGACCAGGGTCATCATTCCGGCCGTGCAGGTCACGTGGCCAAAAACCGAAGCTGCTCGCTGCTTACCCTTCATCGTTGTTCTCCTGGCAAGTGTTCCACTCGCTGTTCGTCCGGACGCTCGCGGCGCGCGAACCGATCCGATTGAACGTCCGGCACCGGGGGCGCGTCATGCGTCGTCCACCGACGATACGGCATCCGGCCTCTACCCGCCCGGCCGCCTGTTGCGCGGTGCCGACCGTCAGCAGCCGCATTCGTGCCTCTTCCCCTTTACCTTCGGCCCGACCTGCCTGGAAGCATACTACGGTTTGAGCAGTCCGAGGACAAGCCGACTGCAAGGCGTGATCCGCACCACTCGCACCGACGGCGATTGCCCGCCTGCGCGGTTTGCAGTATCTTCTAATGGATCGACCAGGGCGCTCGTAGCTCAGTAGGACAGAGCACCGGTTTCCTAAACCGAAGGTCGCAGGTTCGAATCCTGCCGGGCGCGGTGGACCAGGATAGGGCGCCAAGGCCTACCGGGTTCCGGGATCGCCGGACCGAACATGCGGCGCCCCTGTTTCGCCAGCTCTGTCCGGCGCCGCGCGTGGGGCTTCGATGATTCACCTGCAATGCGGATGCGGTCAGCGGATCAAGCTGCCCGAGTCACAGATCGGCAAAGCCGGGGCCTGCCAGGTCTGCAAGCAGGTGCTGCGTGTGGTGGCCACGGATTTCGAGCCCGAGAAGGACGACCTGACCGGTGTGCTGGTGATCCGTCGCGGCCCGAAACGCAAGGGCGAGCACATCTTCCTGGGCGGGCACCTGCCCATCGAGATCGGCAAGTTCCCCGGCGTCGGCATCCTGCTGGCCGGCACAAAAGTCTCACGCACCCATTGTCGGCTCACGCGAACCGAGTTCGGCTGGCGCATCGAAGACCAGAAGAGCACGAACGGTCTGTTCGTCAACGGCCAGCGCACGGCCATACACGAACTCCAGGACGGCGATTCACTTCGCATTGGCGAGTTCATCCTGAGATACGTGGCCGGTTCTCCGGCCCACTTCGTGGACGACGCGTCGTCCGAGGCCCCACCGGCACCACCACCCGCTGCCGCAAAACCGGGGCCACCCCCCGTGGCGGTCCCGGTCCGTCCGGCGAAGGCCCGTGCACAGACTCCCTCAGATCCCCGGCGCGGCGGGCGCCAACGTCCACCTCCTATCGCCGAGCTGGTCGAGCCAGCGACTGACAACGACGAGTGGTACGAAATCGCCGACGACGACGTCCTGGAGTAGGGCGAAGACGAAGCCGGCGGGCGGCATGTCGAGGCAGTGGAAACCAGTGGCAGCAGGATGATCGCCGTTGGGCAGCGTGCGCGACGGCTGCGCGCAGGCGGCCAGACGTGGTCGTTGCCGATGTACTTCTTGCCGTTACTGCGGCACGAAGTACGGGCGATCGGGATCGCAAAGCCAACCCGGCGTCTTCCCCAGGATCTCGTTGAGCGTCTCGTTCTGCATGGTCGGCACGGCTCGGAATCCAGAAGAACTGGACCTTGAGCCTGGCGTTGGCTCTCCGATCATCGACGCGGGCGACGAACGCGCTGTAGCGCAGGACCGACTGACCCAGGCCGCAAGCCACTCCCTGAGTCACCGACGGCAAGTTTGGGGAGTCTGCTGGTGATCCTCCCGGAGGCGGGCGTCACGTGACGCGCGGCCCATCGTTCCCATGGCCGCGACGTTCGGTCGGAGCATGCGAGCCTAGCCGACGAGCATGTTCTCGGCCTCTTCGAGCGCCTCTTCGAGGTTCTCGTCGATCTCGTCGAGCTGCTCCGGCGTGACTCCGGTAGCCTGAACCAGTTCTTCGGTCACCTGCCCATGCTGGGCGGTCAGGTGGAAGCCGAGCTTCCGCTGGCAGCAGATGACGTCGGCCAGGCAGACGGTCGAGCCCAGCTTCCGCAGTTCCGCGCTGAGCTTCTCCGGATAGTGGTGGAAGCCGACGGCCGCCCGCAGGTGTCGCGGGAACTTCCATTTGGTGGTCAGTCCATCGCCGAACGCCTGATGGTCGGCGCCGATGATCGCGACCTCCAGGTTGCCGAAATCTCCTTCGCCGGCCGAACAGCGAGCGATGACATCACTCAACTGGTCGGCGAAAGCCTGCCGCTGGACCAGTATCCCGATGTCATGGATCAGGCCTGCCAGGAACACCTCGTCCAGCCCAGCGGGCTGGCCGGAGGCCTTGGCAATCAGCCGGGCGGCCACGCCGACCGCAACGCTGTGCCGCCAGAGGTCCCTGGCACTGAACTGCTCCGACATCTTGCCACTCTTGAACAGCCGGGCGATCGAGGCCGCAACAGCGATGTTCTTCACCGCCGACATGCCCAGCAATACGATGGCCCGGTCGACGCTGGCAACCTGACCCGGCAGGCCGTAGAACGCCGAGTTGACGACTTTGAGCACCTTGGCCGACAGAGCGGGGTCCGTCTTGATCACCTGGTGCAGATCGCGGGCCGTGCTGTTGGGGTCCTCGACGATGCCGATGATCTTGACCGTCACTTCCGGCAGCGTGGCGATGTCACTGATAACGGCCAAGGCCCGTGTCACGACGGCCTTCTCGCGGCAGGCCACTTCGACGCTCATATGTAAACCCCCGATCTCAGAGTGCCCCCGCGCAGCGGCACGGCGCCATAACCAAGTTACTCGCGTATTTCATCGTCGCCGAGCAGTACCCTCTTGAATGGGAAAGAGCCCCCTTCTCGGCAGGTGGACCCGATCGCCCATTATCGGGTGGTCCGGACGGACACGGTGATCGGCCCGAACCGGACCAACCCGGAGCGCCCGGTTTCGCTCGTCACGGCGGGTCGGCAGACGGCCGGTCGGGGCACACCGGCCTGGAACGAGAGTGCCGTCATTATCCGGACGTGGGGAGCGTGCCCGGTCAGGGTTCCGCACGGTGTGCCACGTTCAGGGATGACAAGCTTCGGTGCTCTGCGAAGGGTCGGCCCAGCCGCGTCGGATCACCCCAGGCGGGGGACAAGCGGGACCGCAAGACGAGGCCGATGACCGACTTACAGGCTGGGCTGGGGGAAAGCCTTGACGAAGGCGGCCCGCACACGCTCGTCGGTCAGGAAGTCGTAGAGGTCCTGACCGGCGATGGTGGTGCAGTTGAGCCCGGCCCGCTCGACCGCCTCGGAGTATTCCAGCGCCCTGCGCAGCACCGTACGCATGTGGGCACAATGGCAGGCCTCGTTCAGCCAGTTGCGGGCATTCTGAATATCGGTGACTTCTTCCATGCCGCCGCCCTCGTCACACCGGCCCGCTCCCGCCGCAGGTGACCCCGCGCCGCAAGCCGCGTTTCTGCGCCCGGCTTCTTGGGGGCATCCCCAGCCGCGAACCGGTGCCTTTCCAGAGTGATCAACCATCGGCGCCCGGTTCTCCAGCGGCCGTATCGTCGCGTCCCGGCATTGGTGGGCCCCTGCGTTTTCGCCAGGCCGCGCTGTTGCGTTTCAGCGCTTCGCCGCTTCGGCCCTGACCGCCTCGAAGCCGGCTCGCAGGGCCTCGAGGTTGGGGGCGACGATCTTCTCGCCCTTGGCACCGAAGGTGTCGCGGACCACCGCCGCGAACGTCTCGAACTTGACGTGCGGCTTGATGCCCAGATAGGCCCCCGCGATCACCACGTTGGCCGACCGGTTGGTGGCCACTCGCTCGGCGATCTCGTTGGCCGGCACCGCGATCACTTCGATATCCGTCCGCGAGTTGTCCATCCGGATCAGAGAGGAGTTGACCAGCACGCGGCCGCCCGCACGGACCATGGGCTGAAACTTCTCGTAGGAGGGCTGGTTCATCACCACGGCGGTGTCGTACTGGCTGGCGATCGGCGAGCCGATCTCATCGTCCGAGTAGACCACCGTGCAGTTGGCCGTCCCGCCTCGCATCTCGGGGCCGTAGGACGGGAACCAGGTCGCGTTGAGCCCGTCGTCCATGGCCGCCTGGGCCAGCATCTTTCCAGCCAGCAGGATCCCCTGTCCTCCGAATCCGGCGAAGACGATCTCCTCGATCATGTCTGTGCAGCTCCAGTGGCTAGTTTGCGGCCGGTGCCGCGACCTTCTCCTGGGCACCCGCCGATGCGGGCTTTTCGTCCACGCGGTTCACGAACTCCCCCGGCGGGAAGACCTTCACCACGTCCTCATCGATGTGTTTCAGCGCCACCAACGGTGCCATGCGCCACTGCACCGGACACGCTGAAAGCACCTCCACCATGGAGAAGCCCTTGTTCTCCAACTGTGCCCGGACGGCCTTGCACATGTACTTATGGGCCTTCCTGACGTTCTTGGGGCTGGTCAGCGGCACGCGAGCCAGGTAGGCCACGCCCGGCAGCGACGAGAGCAGTTTGCACATGTCGATCGGGGGCCCGGTCTTGCCGACGCTGACGTCGCGCCCCAACGGCGAGGTGGTGGTCTTCTGGCCGGCCAGCGTGGTGGGGGCCATCTGTCCGCCGGTCATCCCGTAGATGCCGTTGTTCACGAAGAAGACGCAGATCGACTCGCCGCGGGCGGCGGCATGCACCGTCTCGGCCATTCCGATGGAAGCCAGGTCGCCGTCGCCCTGGTAGGTGAACACGAACCGGTCGGGGAGACATCGCTTGACCCCGGTGGCCACGGCCGGCGCCCTCCCGTGACTGGCTTCGATCGTGTCACAGGCGAAGTAGTTGTACGCCAACACCGAGCAGCCCACCGGGACGATCCCCACCGTCCGATCCATCAGGCCGAACTCATCGATCATCTGCGCGACCAGGCGATGGAAGATCCCGTGCCCACAGCCCGGACAATAATGCAACGGAGTCTCGGTCAGGGCGTCGGGGCGTTTGAAGACGCACTCGACCTCCGGCTCCGGATGACTGGCCTCAGCTTCCATGGACCGTCTCCGCAAACTTCTTGATGCGTTCACACACTTCGGCCGGCGGCGGCAGGATGCCGCCCATCTTGCCGAAGAACTCGACCGGGCAACGCTCCGGGGCGGACAGGCGCACGTCCTGCACCATCTGCCCCGCACTCAACTCGAAGGTCCACGCTCCGCGCATCCGACCCAGCAGCTCACGCAAGGGCGCGTAGGGGAAGGGATTCACCGTGATGGGACGGAACAAGCCGACCTTGATGCCCTGCTCTCGGGCCAGTTTGATTCCGCTCAGGGCCAGCCGGGCGCAGATCCCGTAGGCCACCACCATGACCTCCGCATCGTCGGCGAAACGCGTGTCGTAGCGCTGCTCGTTTTCGTGGATTCGGCGGTACACCGCCTGGAGCTTGTCGTTGTGGTCGCTCAGGTCCTGCGGGTCGAGATACAGCGAGTTGATGATGGTGCGCTCGGTTCGACCGTTCCGCCCGTTGGTGGCCCAGGGCTTCGGCGGCGGCTTGACTTCGGGCACTTCCTCGGGAATCGCGGCCGATTCCAGCATCGAGCCCAGAACCGCGTCGGACAGCACGAACGCAGGCACCCGGTACTTATCCGCCAGGCCGAACGCGTCCCGGGTGAACTCGTACATCTCCTGCACGTTCCAGGGCGCCAACACGATCATCTCGTAATCGCCGTGCCCACCGCCCTTGCAGGCCTGAAAGTAGTCCGACTGAGACGCCGCGATGTTCCCCAGGCCCGGGCCCCCGCGCTGCACGTTCACCACCACGCAGGGCAGCTCGGCCCCGGCGATGTAGCTCAGCCCCTCCATCATCAGGCTGATGCCGGGCGAACTGCTGGAACTCATGGCGCGTTTACCGGCCGCAGCCGCGCCGTAGACCATGTTGATCGAGGCCAGCTCGCTCTCGGCCTGGAGAAACACCCGGCCGTTGGCCGGCAGAATCTCCGACAGGATCTCCGGGACTTCATTCTGCGGCGTGATCGGGTACCCAAAGAAGGCGTCGCACCCGCCGTGCAGCGCGCCCAACGCAATCGCCTCGTTGCCCTTGACCAATCGTCGCTGCGCCATGTTCGGTCTTCCTTGGCTCTAACGCCCGCTGCCTCCGACCTTACCGTGGGTGAGCTCATCCGGCACGCGACCGGAGGCGCTACTTCTTCGCTTCGACCTTCCGACGTCGGTACACGGTGATCGCCGACTCCGGACACATGTCCGCACAAAGCCCACAGCCCGTGCACTGGTCCGGTTGCCCCAGAGACGCCGGATGATAGCCGATGGCGTTCAGCCCCTGCTCCACTTCCAGGCAATGGCGGCTACAAAACGCCACGCACAACTCGCAGCCCTTGCAACGGTCTCGATCAACCTGCCACAAATCCATGCCGATCTCCCGGACACTCACCTCCCGTTGCCGGGGCTACGTCTACCCACTGCCGGCCCCGTACCCACCGAAGCTCTAGTCATAGCAAACCCGGTGCCATCCGGCAAACGAAACCCCTGGGGCGGCATGCCAGTGGAAAAAAGAGACTCACACTGTCGCCCAGGACCGGATCGGGCGCTCCGGATGGGGCGCCGCGGGACCGGCGGATGGCGATGGGCCTTTTCAAAGCCCCGGCCAGCCGCCGAACGCCTGCCAGCCCGGAGAATCCGGGCGTAAGCTCCCGTCGGGCTGTCGGGACGCCGGCTCAGCCTTGAGGGGTGGTTTTGGCCCAAGAAACCGCCCCACGTTGCGGAAAATCACCACCCGAATTGACGCCAGAACAACGCTAGCCGATACTTTGAATGGCCTGAGGCGCAAGAACGTGGACACTCCTCGACCTACGCCTCCAGACGTTGCATCGAGTCACCGAGCGGCGTGGTCCACCGGGAACGCCCGGTAGCTTCGGGACCCACAGCTTCGACGATAGGGGCGATTGCATGCCTGGACACCCTGAGACCGCCGTCCCTGACGGCACGTCCCCCCTGCCCCTGCCCGAAATCGCGGGACACGTGCTCCACAGCCTCCCACTCGGCGTCCTGGTGTTTGACAACCAGCTTCGGGTGATGCACCGCAACGAGATGGCCCAACGAATCTTCACCGGCACGGCGACGGTGCCCGAGCTGTTGGCTGCCGGTACCGTTGAAGGTGATTGCCGCGGTTGGGCCTCCGACCTGGCCGGCGTGCTGGAGACCGGGACCCCCTTCCGCCGCGACAACATCGTGTTCTGCGCCGGCCCGGACAACGAATTGCTCCTGAACCTCGTCTGTGCGCCACTTACCGGGTCGGACGGCAGAGCAGTCCTCGGCGGTGTGCTGGCCGCCGAGGACATCACCAACCGGGCCAGCCTGGAGCGTCGGCTGGCCGTCTCGGAACGGTTAGCGGCGGTGGGCAAGCTTGCGGCCCGCGTGGCCCACGAGTTGAACAACCCGCTCGACGGTATCCTCCGCTACATCAATCTGGCCATCCGGCTGCTGGGGCCCGAGGCGGGTGTCGAGAACAAGGTCGTGGGCTACCTGGAGGAATCGCGTCAGGGGTTGATGCGCATGGCCCAGATCATCAGCGAGCTGCTGGAGTTCTCGCGAAGCTCGTCGGCCCACTTCGATGAGATCAACATCAACAGCACGGTGGAAGAGGCCGTCCGCACCATGCAGGACAAGGCCGACCGGTCCGGCGTCGTGGTGACCACGGTGTTGCGCCAGGAACGGATGCCGATCCTGCGCGGCGGGATGCTCTTCCAGGTCTGCTGCAACCTGATCAAGAACGCGGTAGACGCCATGCCGGACGGCGGTCGCCTCACCATCACCGCCGGAGTGGTGGACCGTGAAGTGATCCTGCGATTCGAAGACACCGGCATCGGGCTGCCCGACAGCGTCGACCGGATCTTCCAGCCCTTCTTCACCACCAAGAAGCCCGGAGAAGGCACCGGACTCGGTCTGGCCATCTGCAAAGACTACGTCGAGCGGCTGCACGGGCGCATCACGGCCGAACGGGGCGAGCCCTGTGGGGCCGTCTTCACCATCTACATCCCTCTGGCCAGTTGTGTTCCCGACACCCACCGGAAGCAGAGCCGATGAACATCAATCCGACCAACACCGCAACCACCGCCCGGCCCGAGCGACCCGCCGCCCAGAGCCCGCAGAAGCCCGGTGCCCGCCTGCTGCTGGTGGACGACGATCGGATCATCCTGGACTCGCTGGGCGAATTCCTCCGCCTGGAAGGCTACGAGGTGGACGGGGTCGCCAAGGTCGCCGACGCGTTGGCCGCCCTCGAACGCCGGACCTACAACATCGCCATCACCGACGTGAACATGCCCGAGTCGGACGGGTTCGAACTGCTGGGCCTCCTCCGCCGGCGCTTCCCCGAGGTGGTGGTCATCATGATCACCGGCTACGGGACCATCGAGAGCGCCGTCGAGGCGATCAAGATGGGGGCCTACGACTATCTGACCAAGCCGATCATCGACGATGAGATCCGGCTGGTGGTCGAGCGGGCCCTCAATCAGCAAGCGCTGGTTCGCGAGGTGCACGCCCTTCGTCAGCAGCTCGACCTGCGCTACGGGCTGGACAGCATCATCGGACACGACTACAAGATGCTGCGCATCTTCGACCTGATCGAAACCGTGGCGGACTCGAAGGTCAACGTACTCATCACCGGCGACTCGGGCACCGGCAAGTCGCTGGTGGCCCGCGTCACCCACCACCGCAGCCAGCGCCGCGACAAGCCCTTCGTAGAGGTGAGCTGCGGGGCCATTCCCGAGTCACTGCTGGAGAGCGAGCTGTTCGGTCACGTCCGCGGCGCGTTCACCGGAGCGGTGAGCGACAAGGCCGGGAAGTTCAAGGCCGCCGACGGAGGCACGATCTTTCTGGACGAGATCTCGGCCGCCTCGCCCGCCCTGCAGGTCAAGCTGCTGCGCGTGTTGCAGGAGCGGCAGTTCGAACCCGTCGGGAGCAACACGACCGAGACCGTGGACGTCCGCGTCATCCTGGCCACAAACGTGGAACTGGAGAAGGAGGTGGAGGAGGGGCGTTTCCGGCAGGATCTGTACTACCGCGTCAACGTGGTCAGCATCGCCCTGCCGTCATTAGCCGAGCGGATCGGCGACATCCCTCTGCTGGCCCAGTCCTTCCTTGATTGCTACGGCGCCGAGACGCGCAAGGAGCTGCTCGGATTGACCGACGAGGCCATCCAGTGCCTCCAGCGATACCACTGGCCCGGAAACGTCCGCGAGCTGGAGAACGTGATCGAGCGGGCGGTGGTGCTGACCAAGAACCGTCACATCACGGTCCACGACCTTCCACCCAAACTGGTCGAGGCGGCCTGTACGCCGACAGGTGAGGTCTACAGACCCACCTCGCTCAAGGCGGCGCTGGAGGAGCCCGAGAAGCGCATTATCGAAGCAGCCCTGAGAGCCAACAATTGGAACCGCCAGCTCACCGCCGAGGCCCTGGAGATCAATCGCACCACACTGTACAAGAAGATGAAACGCTACAACCTGGAGGTGGCCCCCACAGCTCGCGCCGGACACGGGCGGTAGCCGAGCGTCTTCGGCCGCAGACCGGACCGGTCGGCGGACCACGGCGCACAAGATCATAACAGGCGTTTCACCGCTCCGGCTGGAATACGAGCTTCAGCGGGGTCCGGAAGTTCGTGGCGATCCCGTACCGTCTTATGCGGACCGCCACGCCCGGCCGCACCGGCTCCTCCGGCAGTTCCTGGACACGCACGACCTCGCCGAGACCCCGGACACGGCCCGGGTAGGGGAAATGACCGTCACCCGGCGGCACGGTCAACTCCAGATTCAGCAGCATCCCCGCGCGAAACTCATCGCGGTCCGCTTCAAAGTACAGGCCACTGGAACTGACGTTGGTCACAACCGTGCGGTAGGACTCGGCCCCGTCCGCATCTACCACGGAACATTCCAGCGGCAGGTTGATCGCAAGGCGGTGATGCTCGCGTCGTTCCGGGGAGCTGACCATCGTTACCAGACCGTACAGTTCTGCTGATATCGCCCGCGTGCGGGCCCCATGGCGTTGCTGCAAGCGCGGTGCCACTTTTGACCGGTCTCGTCGCCCGGCCGAGGCGAGTGTTGTAACGTCATGTGCCGTCGATGATTGTATGGGCTCGCTTTAAGGTCGATTCCCGAGTTCGCTCAACTACCGCTGCATAGCGTTGCAAAAACACAACGCGGCGCGATCGGGGGCGGTTGCGCTGCCCGAGCAATCGACACGTGTCAGGCGACTTGTCAGGCGGTGGAGAAACGCGGGGAACCACGTTCTGTCGCTTCTTGCTGGAACCGGTGCGTCTGCGCCGCTTGGAGGACCGTTCGCTTGTGCCGATGCATGGGACTCGGCCGCGGCGTAGAATGCGCAACCGCTGAGCGCCATGACCATGCTTGTGACATCCGTGTTGTCCAACAATTCCACAGCCGCCGCCCGAACTGTGGCGGATGCGTTGGCGAGGGGGAGCGAGGCGATCGAGTTGCGTATCGATGGTTGGGACGACGACTCGGATGTCAAGCCGTTGCTGCACCTGCTGCCACCCGGCCGATGGATCGTCACCTGTCGGCCGACGGGCGAAGGCGGGTGCTCCAAGGACGCCGCGGCTCGACGCGTGGCCCGCCTGGTGGCCGCGGCCAAGTGGGGCCACGGCTACGTCGATTTCGAGTTCGCCGATTGGCGGTGTTCGGCAGACGTTCGCGACGCGCTGCGGCGCGCCGCTGCGGAGCGCACGCCCGCCGGGACCGAGCAAGAGGGTTTCCGTCTGATCCTGTCGAGCCACGACCTCGAAGGTCGGCCGACCGACCCCGCCGCCATCCTGGCCGCCATGACCGCCGAGCCGGAGGCGACCGCGGTCAAGCTCGCCTGGCGTGCCGAAGACATCCGCGACAATCTCGTGGCCCTGGAACTGTTGCGAGAGGCGACGGTGCCGACGGCCGCTATCTGCATGGGCGAGGTCGGGCTGATGTCCCGCGTTCTGGCCCGCAAATTCGGAGCGTTCGCCAGCTACTGTGCGCCGTCGGCAGGCGAGGCCACCGCCCCTGGACAGTTGACGCTCTCGGACATGATCGAACGGTTTCGGTGGCGGACGATCGGCGAATCCACACGGCTCTTCGGGGTGCTCGGATACCCGATCGGGCACTCGATGAGCCCGTCGTTGTTCAACGCCTGCTTCCAGCGGCACGGTATCGACGCGGTGTACCTGCCGTTGCTGGTCGAACCGTCGGGGGAGGTGCTGGCATCGTTCCTCGACGGGTGCCGGGACCGGCCCTGGCTCGACGTCGGCGGGTTCAGCGTAACCCTGCCGCACAAGGAGCATGCGGCCCGGTGGGTCGGGCAGCGGATCGAACCGTCGGCCGCCCGGATCGGAGCGGTCAACACGTTGGTGGCGGACGGAGAGCACCTCAGAGGGTACAACACCGACTGCGCCGCCGCGCTCGAGTCGATCACCATGACACTGGGTTGCGACCGTCAGGATCTGGGCGGTCTGCGTGCGGAGGTGCTGGGCGCCGGCGGCGCCGCCCGGGCGATCATCGCGGGCCTGCGGGACTGCGCCTGCGACGTGACGATCTACAACCGCCACGACTCACGCGGTCGAGCCCTGGCCGACGAATTCGATTGTCACGCCGAACCATGGGAAGATCGCGCCCTCAACCGCGACGCAGTCCTGCTGGTCAACTGTACGAGCATAGGCATGTGGCCCCAGGTCGATAACACCCCCATGCCCGCTGACCGGCTCCGACAGGATTGCGCCGTCCTGGACATGGTCTACAACCCGATTCAGACGCGGCTGCTGCGCGACGCCAAGAGGGCCGGTTGTCGGATCAGCGACGGCCTCTCCGTGTTCGTGAATCAGGCCGCCATGCAGTTCAGACTGTGGACGGGCGAGGAGGCCGACCCGGCGTTCATGCGCGCGACAGTCGAGGCCGGATTGAACAAGGGCACGTTGTCTTGAAGAACATCGTGCTTATCGGCTATCGGGGTTCGGGGAAGACGACGGTCGGCCGCCTTCTGGCCGAACGCCTGGGGCGCCCGTTCGTCGATACCGACGCGGCAATCGAAACGGCGGCAGGAGAGTCCATCGCCGAGGTATTCGCCAGCGAAGGGGAGAGGGGATTTCGGAGGCGCGAAAAACAGGCGATTGCCCGCGCGACCCAAACCGAAGGCTTGGTCCTCTCGGTAGGCGGCGGCGCGGTCCTGGACCGGGCCAACGTCGATGGCCTGCAGAATGAGGGCACGATCGTCTGGCTGATCGCCGCAGCCGAGGTGCTTTGGGATCGAATCCGCGAAGACGCCCAAAGCCCCTCCGCACGCCCGGACCTGACACCCCGCGGCGGGCTGGAGGAGGTCCGAAGCGTCCTGGCCGTCCGTGAGCCCGCCTATCGAGCGGCGGCCGACCTCATTGTGGACACCACCGGTCGCGTTCCGGAGGATGTGGTCGCCGCCATCCTGAAAGCCTTGCCGTCCTTCAAAGGCGAGTGACGGACCCGGCCACGCCGAAGGTCCCAAACCTCCCACGGTCTGTTAGCATATCGGCCGCAACGATTCGGTTGCGTTCTACCAGGAGTCGCACGATGAGAATCGCAGAGATCGTCGAACGATTCGGAGGCCGATTGGAAGGCGACCCCGCGGCAGAGGTAGGCGGAGTCAGCGGTGTCGAGTTTGCCGGGCCGGCCGACGCCACTTTCGCCGTGGACGAAGCGATGCTTGCCAAGGCCGAGGCGTCGCCGGCCGTTTGCGTGATCGTTCCGGACGAGACCCGCCCGTCCGCTAAACCACTGATCCGGTGTGAGTCACCAAACGGCTACGCAGCCGACCTGCTCGAGTTCTTCCACCCTCAGATCGCACCGACACCAGGTATTCACCCCTCCGCCGTCGTCGCCGAGAACGCGGAAATCTCGGGTCGGGCCTCGATCGGACCGCACGTCAGCATCGG
>DATKXO010000377.1:0-35469 GCA_035528995.1 Phycisphaerae bacterium
GTACGCCGCGGCGACGTACACGGCCAACCGTCAGTTCACCTGGGGCGTGAACGCGGCGGAGCACCAGGCCAGTCCGGGGTACCTCTATGCCAAGCTGCTCGAGACGGACAGCCTCAATTGCGGCAGCGGTACGTACATCCAGACGGCGATGGACCTGTTGATCCAGGCGGGCTGCTCGAGCCTGGGCACGGTGGAATACCGCGACGACATGTGTTTCGACAGCCCCTCGGCGGCCGACGCCGCGAACTTCCGCGTCGGCAGCTACAACCGCATCCAGTGGACGGACCGGAACACCATGCGCGGCGAGCTGGCGGCCGGGCGGATCATCGTGTTCGGTGCGACGCTTTACGACGATTTTGCGGAGTTCACCGGCTCGGGCGTTTACCAGGGCAGCGGTGTCCTGCTCACGCAGGGTGAGCAGCACGCCGCACACGCCATGGCCGTCGTGGGCTACGACGACACGCGCGGTGCGTATCGGATCATGAACAGTTGGAGCTCGCAGTGGGGTGACAACGGTTTCATGTGGATGGCCTACGAGACCTTCGAGGCCACCGCGTACGAGGCTTACTCGACCGAACCGCGCGGCGACCGGGAGCCGCCGAACCCCGAACCCGGGCCCGGGCCGGAGCCGACCCCCGGTCCCGATCCCGCCGGATACCTCGACGAGGCCTATCAGTTTGCCGAGGTGGATGCGGCCACGGGGCAGACAATGATCTACCTGGTGTTCTTCTATCACTTCGATGAGGCGGTCTTCATCCGCACGATCACGGTCACGGACCCGTTCGACGCTTCGGCGTCACAGGCGTACGAGGTTTGGTACTCCGACGGCTACGTCTACTTCGTCCGGGACGACGACTTCCAGTGGCAGTCGGGGACCTACACGCTGACGTTCGAGACCGACACGCAGGCGGGCAACAGCGTGACCTACAGCGGCGAGGTCGAGGTCAAGCCGCTTGGCGAAGGCGACGGCGGCGGAGGCACCTGCCTGAACACCTGCTTCTTCGCGTTTGACGGCGAGTGTGACGACGGCGGGGCCGGGTCCGTGTACGCGGTCTGCGACCACGGCACCGACTGCTACGACTGCGGCGTGCGGGATGCCGACGTCGACGACGGCGACATCGGGACCGGCGGCCTGTGCACGGACGACTGTGCCTACGCCTTCGACGGCGAGTGTGACGACGGCGGGCCCGGGTCCATGTATTCGGTCTGCGAGTACGGCACGGACTGCACGGACTGCGGTCCGCGGTCCTTCGATGGAGGCGCCAAGGTCATTCAGACGCCGCACGTGTTCCGCGGCGTGCCGGTGACCGTGCCGGCGGAAGCCGCCCGGCTGCCGGCCGCCGGCGTCCGGCCGGGTGTGCTGGGGGCGAATCGCCGACCGGCCGAGGTTACCCCGGCGAACTCGGAGTAACAGAGCGACACCACGATGGCATGCGACTGGGGCGAGGCAACAATCTTGCCCCAGCAGGACCTGGGCGCAGTGCTCGGCTGCGTCCAGGTCCTTTGCATCCAGGGCGTCGGTAATGTGGGGCACGGGAGCAGGCATGCCGGCCGGCACGTGCGGCGACCGTTTACCGCTGGCGATGACCGATGCGAAACACCGTTCCGTTGAGGATTCGGGCGTCGATGGCGTCCGGTCGCGGGATGGCTCTGCACTGCACGGGAATCGCCTCGCAGGACAGCCCCACGTCCGCCAGCGCACCGGGGAAGTCCTCGACGGCCGTGCGGTGTTGAGCGCTCACCAGCGCCAATCCCGTGGGTTCGAGGCACGATGCGATGAGCGAGGCGATCGGCCCGACGTCCCGCTTCTCGTAAAGCACCTCGCCGGCCACGATCCTGGCGAAGCGCTCGTCCGGCGGCTCGCGCCAGTCCAGCAGTCGAACGTCGTCCAGATCGACGCCGTTCAGGGCCGCGTTGGCCCGGGCGAAGGCCAGGGCGTCTTGGTCATAATCCGTCACGATCACGCGGTGGCCGGCCATCGCCAGCGACAGGCCCACCAGTCCCAGCCCGGCGCCGATCTCCAGGACGGGTTCGGGAGTGGGCTCGACGTTGCGGATCACGTACTCGGCCAGCATCAGGGCCCCCGGCCACGGCGTCGCCCAGTAGGGCATGTAGCCGTCGTCGAGGAAGCGCTGCTCGACTGCCGGATCGTTCCGCAGCGAATGCGGTCGCTTAGGCCCCAGGAGCCGCAACGTCCGCCCGGCCACGGGGATCACATACTCCTGCGTTTCGTAGCGACCGACCATTCGAACCTGTACCGCGACCTCTGCCGCAAGACGCGCGATGAGCCTGTGTGCCCGACGATCCGCGACCTTCAGCCGACGCGCCCACCGAATTGTCCCACGCCGCGGCCGTCCATCGCAACGCAAAAACTGCGCCCCCGCTTGATCGACGCGCCGAGCGGGTCATCGATCCCAGGATCGAGGGCACGCCGGAAGCGACCGAAAACGAGGCCTCGCCCGATAATGCCGACACAGCCGACGGCGGGCCGAAGGGCGGCGGTGGAATGCCCCTGCCCTGGACACCTATACTACCGGACGGCATCGACGGGCCGATCCCGGCCACCATCGGTCTCCTTCCGCCGGGGGACCCCGCCGGTCCGGGCAACCCGACCGTCACGGGGCCGGCTGGTCCGGATTGATGCGCCCGCCTTGGGCCGATAGAATCCACTGGGGCCGGTCCGCGTGCCTGTGCACGCGAGGGGGAACCTGTGCGGTGGCGCCGGGCCCCGGCCGACCCCGCTGATCCTGTGGGAACCCATCCCCGGTCCGCCAGAACCGGTGGACCCCGGGGGGCTGGATTCCGCTGCTGCCAGTCCTGGAAGGCAGGCCCGATAGGCATGGCCAGAACACGTAAGAAACTCGGTGACATCCTGATGGACTGGGGCCTGTTGAACGCCAACGCCCTGGCCGACGGCCTCCAGTACGCCAAGGAGAACGGCAAACGGATCGGTGAGGCCCTGGTCGAACTGGAACTCTGCTCCGATGAGGACGTCACCAAGGCCCTGGCGACGCAGTTCGGGCTCGAGTACGTCGATCTGGACAAGAACGCCGTCGAGCAGGCCCAGCTGGAGGCCATCCCGGTGGACCTGATCCGGCGGTACATGGTCCTTCCGGCCGGCACCGAGAACGGGCGGCTCAAGGTCATCATCACCGACCCGCTGGACCTGGAAACGCTGGACGGGCTCCGCTTCCACCTCAACAAGGAGATCACGCCGGCCCTGGCCGCCCCCGCCCAGGTCAAGCGCTACATCGACAAATTCATCAACGCGGACGCCGACGAGTTGTCGCAGACCATGGCCAGCATCGACCAGGACGCTCCCGAAGACGAGGGGGACGGCGTCATCGGCAAAACCGACGACGACAGCGAGGCCCCCATCGTCCGGCTGGTCAACCTGATCATCGGAGAAGCGGTGCGCGGGCGGGCCAGCGACATCCACGTCGAGCCGATGGCCAACCGCGTCCGGGTGCGCTACCGCGTTGACGGCGTCTGCCACGTGCGCGACGATGTGCCCAAGGCCATGCAGGCCGCCCTGGGCACACGCTTCAAGATCATGTCCGGCATGGACATCGCCGAGAAGCGGCTGACCCAGGACGGCCGTATCAAGATGAAGTTCGGCGCGCAGCAGATCGACTTCCGGGTCAGCGCCCTGCCCAGCTATCACGGAGAGAGCATCGTCCTGCGTATTCTGCGACCGGAGTCCGCCCAGGTGGGCATCGAGGCCCTGGGTTTCGAGCACGACAATTATCAGATCTTCCTCAGGATCATCCGCCGGCCCAACGGCATCTTCCTGGTCACCGGGCCGACCGGTTCCGGAAAGACCACTACGCTCTACGCCGCCCTGCAGGAACTCAACCGCCCGGACAAGAAGATCATCACCGCCGAGGACCCCGTCGAGTACAACTTCACCGGCATAAACCAGTGTCAGGTCAAGGAGGAGATCGGGCTGAGCTTCGCCCGAATCCTGCGGGCCATGCTGCGTCAGGCCCCCAACATCATCCTGGTCGGCGAGATCCGCGATAAGGAGGTGGCCGACGTCGCCATCCAGGCCGCCCTGACCGGGCACCTGGTCTTCAGCACGCTGCACACCAACGACGCCCCGTCGGCCATCACCCGTCTGATCGACATGGGCGTCAAGCCGTTCCTGGTAGCCAGCTCCATTCAGGCCATCATGGCGCAGCGGCTCATCCGTATCATCTGCCCGGAGTGCAAGACCGAGGACCCCGAGCCCGACCCCTTCCTGCTCAAGCTGCTCAGCTTCACGCCGGAGGAGATAGAAGGCGCCACCTTCATGAAGGGCGCCGGCTGCAAGCACTGCGGCGGCACGGGCTATCGTGGGCGACAGGGCATCTTCGAGCTGTTCGTCATGAACAACGAGCTGCGCGAAATGGCCCAGCGCAGAGCGCAGGTCGCTGAGCTGCGAAAGGCCGCCGTGGCTTCCGGTATGAGGAACCTGCTGGGCGACGGGAAGATCAAGATCCTCGGGGGTAAGACCAGCCTCGAGGAGGTGGCTCGAATCACCCAGGCCGAGGGCCTGGTCACGGCGGACGAAGCGGCCTAGCGGTGGCAAGCCCGCCCCGCCCGGCAGGCGCCCCCGCGGACCGGGAAGCACGCGACCACGGCACTGCGAGTCGCGGCTTCCGCCACAACGCACAACAGCGCAATGGGAACTCCAGATGTCCAGCATACACATTGACCGGTTGCTCGAGACCGTAATCAAACAGGGAGCGTCCGACCTGCACCTGACCGTGGGACGCCCACCGGTGATCCGCCTCCACGGCCGGCTGCGCAACCTCGAAACGAAGGTCCTCACGCCCGACGACACCACGGCCCTGATGAAATCCATCACCCCCGAGCGCGGGCAGCAGGAAATCCAGGAGGAGGGTGGCACTGACTTCGGCTTCGCCTTCGGCGACGCCGGGCGTTTCCGCGTGGCCGTCTTCCGCCAGAAGGGCAACATCGCCCTGGTCCTGCGGCTGATCCCCTCCAAGATGCTGACCTTCGAGGAGATCGGCCTGCCCAAGATCTGCAAGGCCCTGTGCCGGCGGCCCCGAGGGCTCTTCCTGGTGACCGGGCCCACCGGCTGCGGCAAGACCACCACGCTGGCCACCATGCTGGACTACGTCAACACCAGTTTCGACCGGCACATCGTGACCGTGGAGGACCCGGTCGAGTACTACCACAACCACAAGAAGTCGATCCTGACCCAGCGTGAAGTCGGGAACGACGTGCCCAGCTTCTCGGAGGCCCTGCGTCGCGTGCTGCGGCAGGACCCGGACGTGATCCTGGTGGGCGAGCTTCGGGACCTGGAGACGATGGAGTCGGCCATTCGAGCGGCCGAAACGGGTCACCTGGTCTTCAGCACGGTGCACACCACCGGCGCCCAGGGCACCATCAACCGGATCGTGGACGCCTTCCCGCACGAGCAGCAGGAGCAGATCCGCGTCCAGCTTTCCACGAACCTGATCGCCGTCCTGTCCCAGGCCCTGCTGCCGCGCATTCCCAAGGGGATGGTCGCGGCTTATGAGTTCATGGTGGTCACGTCGGCCATCTCCAACCTCATCCGGGAGAACAAGACCTACCGTATCGACTCGGCCATTCAGACCGGAAAGAAGTACGGCATGCAGTTGCTCGACGAGCACCTCTGGAACCTGTATGCCTCCGGCGCGGTCCCGGCCGAGGAGGCCATCGACAAGTCACGCAACCCAGGCGAGATGCAGGACAAGATCGACGCCTACCGCCGCGGCATGGAGATGAAGGACATCGGCGAAAAGAAGGAAGGCGAAGAAGAGGACATCCCGCAACTGAGGAAGTAAAGCCCCAGGCCCACGGGCCTCCGGAGCGCCGGACCCAACCGCCCGGCCGACACGCCGCCCGCATGGGGCGGGGAGATCAGATTCATGGCCACCCGACCCGCAATGCCCCCCATCGAGCAGCTTCGTGGGCGACAGTTGGGGCGTATCCTCATCAAGATGGGACGGATTCGGCGCGCCGAGGTCACCGAGGCGCTCGAGGTCCAGAAGCAGCAGGGCGGCCCACTCGGCTCCATTCTGGTCATGCTCGGACACATCACCGAAGAGGACCTCAACCTCGCCCTGGCCGCTCAGATCGGCATGAAGACCGTCGACCTCTCCGAGCGCGACGTCACCCCGGAGGTCATCGGCCTGGTCCCCGCCCAGATGGCCAACACCTACAAGATCGTCCCCTTCGATTACGACGACGACCGTCACTGCCTCTTCGTGGCCATGGCCAGTCCGGACAACTTCCGGGCCACCGACGACCTGCAGACCCTGATGGGTTTCAAGGTCCAGGCCGCCATCACCACCCCTGAAGACCTGCAGAAGGCCCTCGACCGCTACTACCCCGAGGGTGAACAGGAATCCATCCTGGGCCTGATCGAGGAGATCAAGACCGACGAGACCCTGGTCCGCTTCGCAGGACGAGGCGACAGCATCGATCTGGATGAACTCAAGGAGCTGGCCGAGGCCAACCCCGTCAAGAAGCTGCTCAACCTGGTGCTCCTGCAGGCCATTCGGGACAAGGCCTCCGACATCCATTTCGAGCCCTTCGAGGACGAGTTCAAGATGCGCTACCGCATCGACGGCGTCCTCTACGAGATGGTCCCGCCGCCGCGGTACATCGCCCTGGCCATCACCTCGCGGATCAAGGTCATGGCCGACCTGGACATCGCCGAGCGCCGCCTGCCGCAGGACGGGCGTGTCGAGCTGCTGGTCGGCGGAAACCAGGTCGACATGCGGATCGCCGTCCTGCCCACCATGTTCGGCGAGAGCGTCGTCATGCGTGTGCTGGACCGTTCCAGCGTCCAACTCGATCTGGACAAGCTCGGCATGCGCGAGGACGACCTCGAGATCTTCCGCCAGATCATCCATAAGCCCAACGGCGTGGTGCTCAACACCGGCCCCACCGGCTGCGGCAAGACCACGACGCTCTATGCCGCCCTGCGAGAGCTCAACACCCCGGAGGTCAAGATCCTCACCAGCGAAGACCCGGTCGAGTATGACATTGACGGGATGGTGCAGTGCCAGGTGCGGCCGGACATCGGGCTGACCTTCGGCCGCTGCCTGCGGAGCTTCCTGCGACAGGACCCGGACATCATTCTGGTGGGTGAGGTCCGCGACCTGGAAACGGGCGAGATCATGGTCCAGGCCTCCTTGACCGGACACCTGGTTCTCACGACCCTGCACACGAACGACGCGCCCAGTGCCATTGCGCGCTTGCTCGACTTGGGCCTCGAACCGTTCCTGGTTACAGCCACGCTGGAAGCGGTCGTCGCCCAGCGGCTGGTGCGACGGGTTTGCAAGAACTGCAAGACCGAGTTCCAGCCCTCCGAGCAGTTGCTGATGGAGCTGAACCTGAATCCGGACGATGTGGCCGGCAAGACGCTCTACTACGGAAAGGGTTGCGATTACTGCAACAACACCGGCTATCGCGGGCGGATCGGGATTTATGAGATCATGCTCCTGGACGATGACATGCGTGAGGCCATCATGCAGCTCGCCTCGACCGCTGTGCTCCGCGAGATGGCCATCAAACGGGGGATGCGCACGCTACGGGACAGCGGACTGGCGGCCATCTACGACGGCATCACCACCATCGAAGAGGTCGTCAAAGGGACCGTACTGGAGGATTAGGGACTAACGGGGAAGCATTATGGCAACATTCGTCTACGAGGCGATGAACCAGGCGGGCCAGGAGGTCAAGGACGAGGTCGAGGCCGTCTCCAACGAGGACGCCCTGTCCAAGATCCGCAACCTGGGCTACTTCCCCACCCGCATCCGCGAAAAGGGAGGGAAGAAGAAGGCCGCCGGCGGACCCGGCGCTGCGGCCAAGAAGAAGAAGGGTGGCGGCGGCATCACCATCGGTGGAGTCTCCACCAAGTTGATCACCCAGTTCACTCGCCAGCTCTCCACGCTCCAGGACGCCGGCCTCCCCATCCTCCGAAGCCTGAACATTCTCCAGCAGCAACAGAAGCCCGGCCTGCTCAAGCACACCCTGGCCGGTGTTTGCGAAGACGTCGAGGGCGGATCGACGCTCTCCGAGGCCTTCGCCAAGCACCCCAGGGCCTTCGACCGACTCTACGTCAACATGGTCGCCGCCGGTGAAACCGGTGGTGTGCTCGATGTGATTCTGCTGCGCCTGGCCGATTTCATGGAGAAGAGCCAGCGGCTCAAGCGCAAGGTCATCGGCGCCATGATCTACCCTATCGTGGTGGTCAGCTTCTCGGTCCTGATCGTCAGTGGCATCATGATCGTGGTGGTGCCCAAGTTCGAGGAGATCTTCCGGGACTTCGACACCACGCTGCCCAGCGTGACCGTTCTGCTGATCGACATTTCCAACTGGTTCATCAAGGGCTCGCCGCCCGGCTGGGCGGTCATTCTGCTCAGCCCGGTGTTGTTCTTCCTGTTCCTCAAGCTGCTGAAGCAGTCCCGGGGCGGACGCTACGTCGTCGACACCTGCGTGCTCAAGATCCCCATCATGGGCAAAATCCTGCAGAAGACCTCCGTCGCCCGCTTCACCCGGACCCTGGGCACCCTGGTCAACGCCGGCGTGCCCATCCTCGAGGCCATCAACATCACCAAGGAGACCTCCGGCAACGAGGTCTTCGCCCGGGCCCTGGGGACCATCCACGACGCCATCCGAGAGGGCGACAGCTTCGCCAACCCGCTGCGGGCCGCCAAGGTGGTTGACGGGATCGTGGTCAACATGATCGACGTCGGCGAGGAGACCGGCGATCTCGACAAAATGCTCATCAAGATCGCCGACAACTACGACGAGGAGGTCGAGACCCTCGTGGCCGGACTGGTCTCGCTGATCGAGCCCATCATGGTCGTCGTGCTCGGCGCGATGGTCGGCTTCATCGTGGTGGCCCTGTTTCTGCCCCTGGTCTCGCTGATTAACTCGGTCTCCTCCAGCGGCGCATAGTGACCGGGCGACCACGGCGCCCGCTAACGGACTCGGCAGCCGTCGCGGCGTTGCGCCGCACCGCGTAGCGGCGCAGACGCCAAGGAACGTCTGGCTAGAAGGAAGGTGGAGTCATGAACGAAAAGTGTGTTTTTCCAAACGGCCGCCAGACCGCCGCCCTTACTTTGCCGCGGACGGGCTTTACCCTCGTCGAGCTGCTCACGGTCATCGCCATCATCTCGCTGCTGATCGGCATCCTTCTCCCGTCGCTCAGCTCGGCCAGGGACCAGGCCAAGAACGTCAAGACGCAGGCGATCATCAGGACCCTGGAGACCGGCCTGGAGATGTTCAAGAACGAGAACGAGAAGGAGTTCCGCCTGTCCAACGGGTACGTCCCCTCGGCCGGTTATCAACCGTCGCTGTTCCCCCCCACGACAGAGCTTCGTATGGACGTGCTACAGAACCCCGTACCCGCCTACGAGCTCTACGGAGCGCACTGGCTTCCGCGCATGCTGTTGGGCAAGGACCTGCAGGGCTTCGTCCGCCGCCAGGACGTCCCGCAGGACCTGCTGAACAAGCCCGAGGAGTGGTACGAACCCCTGCCCACGGGATACGACGAGCCGCTCCCACGCGTCGGGCCTTACGTCGATCCGGACAAGCTCTCCCTGGAGCGCACCGACCAGGTGCTCGGCACAAGGGCTATCGCCACCCTGCCCGACGAGAACAAGGAACAGGTCATCCTGGATTCCTTCGACCGCCCCATCCTCTACTACGTGGCCAATCCCTTCCTGGCCGCCCGGCGCGGTCAGGTCGCCACCGACAATGACGATGATGACGATCCTGGCATCTACAACTTCATCGACAACCAGGGTTTCACCGGCGCCGATGGAACCGGCGACACCACCCCCGGGCCCGGCTTCAACTTCGGCGGCGGTGAACACCGCATCAGTGTGTTCGGCAACCCCGAAGACCCGGAGGAAGACCCCGTCTCCTTCGTGCGCTACATCCACAACCACGACGTGGGCTTCGACCACGACGACCCCAGCGCCCACCACACCATCGTCAAGCCCTACAACCCGAATACGTTCCTGCTGATCACCGCCGGCAAGGACGGCCTCTACGGAGGTTCGGACGACGTGAACAACTTCGAAAGGAGCCGGTAACCGCCCGCCCGGAAGGCCCCCGGCAGACCGAAACACGGAGTCGCCTGATGAAACCGCCCCGAACCGCCCCTAAGGCCCCGCAAGCCGCCAGCCCGCCGCGCCTCAGCCAAGCCGGCGATCGACGTTCGCCGTTGGCCGTTCGCCGCTCGGCCTTCACCCTCATCGAGCTGATGGTGGTGGTGACCATCATCGCCCTGCTGATCGGCATCCTGCTGCCGTCCTTCAACAACATGCGCGTCCAGGCCAGGAATGTCTCCACCCAGTCCTTCTTCAGCGCCCTGGAGCAGGGCAACGAGATGTTCAAGAGCGAGCGCTCCATCGGCGGGCAGTACGTGCCCTCCCACAGCGATTCCGAGGGCAGCGGCGGCGCCTACGGCACCCAGTTCAGCGTGATCGGCGACCCGCTCTGGCCCCCCCCCGTCGGGCCGGCAGCGCACATCTTCGGACCGGTCAGCGGGGCCAGCCTGCTGTTCTACGGTCTGGCCGGTGCCGACACGTTGGGCACGCCCGGCTTCCGCGATCTGGACATCAATCCCAACGCCACCGGGGCGGGCTTCTGGTTCGACGACCTGGGCAACAACGGCGACGCCGTCTACCAGGCCGGGCACTACCTCGACCCCGCCACCCTGGAGCCCGGGCGCCCGCGCTACGGGCCCTACATCCAGGACAAGGCCCTGGCCGATCGCGTCGTCTCCTTCGACCAACTGATCAACAAGGAGGGCAAGATCGTCTCCGTTACAGCGCCCTTCGGCGGGGAACAGCAGGTCAGGCAGAAGGTGTTCGTGGACTCCTTCCGGCAGCCCATCCTCTACTACAGCGCTCGGCGGGCCGCCGTGCCCATGACCACCGACCCCAGCTCCAACCCGCCGGTGCCCGGCGTCTTCGACCAGCGCGACAACATGACCATCACCGGCAACGGCACCCCGACCTACGCCGGCCTCGACTTCGGCGCCGGAGCCGCGCACGAGATCGCGAAATCGGTGTTTGCCGACCCCAACCCGGCCACCGACGACATGAGGGACCCCAACTTCGACAGGACCTTCCAGCGGTTTATCTGGGACCGGAACGTCACCCAGCGCAACACGCCGGTCAACCGGGAGAGCTTCCTGCTGATCAGCGCCGGCAACGACGGCCTGTACGGGACCGCGGACGACGTCACCAACTGGACGCGTCAACAATGATCACCCGCCGACAACCGGGCTTCACGCTCATCGAGCTGCTGGTGGTGGTCGCGGTGATCTCCATTCTCATCGGGGCCATCATCACGGTCAGCAGCGTGGTCATCGCCGGGGCCAAGGCCAAAGACACCCAGGCCATGCTCATCGTCCTGGACCAGGCCATCGACCAGTTCAAGGAGGACATGACCTCCGCGTCGAAACCCTGGTACCAGAACGCCACCAAAGGCCGCTACGCCGAGAACTACCCGCCGGACGAACTGGAGGCCTTTACCGTCGCTAACGAGGCCCCCACGCTGTTTACGACCATCGCACCGGGCGGCGACCTCGAGGACGACACCGGCAGCGGGCTTACGCTGAACAACGTCGCCCAGCGCGACGTCAAGGCCATGGCACTGGCCATCAAGCTGTTCAGCCCGGCCGGCAGCGAGATCCTGGACCGCATCGGCGAGCGCTTCAAAGTCGCCGAGCCCCGGCAGGGGCTCAGGCGGACCAACCCGTTTGTCAGCTTCGAGCCCCTGGTCTATTTCGTCGATTCCTGGGGGACGCCCATCGAGTACTACGCGACCGCGGCCGGCACCGAGAACGCCTCGACCGACTCGGGCGGCGATCGCCGGAAGACCTCCAAGGCCCTGGTGGCCGCCAACAGCGGCGTGCCGCTGCTGGTCTCTTACGGGCCGGACGGGCCGGATCAGTTCTCGCAGGACTTCATCGACACGGAGGGCGAATCCGATCTGGTGGCCGACTTCAGCCAAGCCGACCCGGTCCGGACCATCGACCACCGGCTGAACGCCGACAACGTGTACTCCAACCCGGACATGAACGAGAAACTGCTCAAACAACTCCCGGACCCAGGGGCGTAGCGATGCGGACCGTCGATCCATCCAATCCGCCGACCGCGCAAGACGTTGCGACCCGCGGCGACCGTCCGGGCCCAACTCGCAACGCGCCACTCGCTATTCGCCATTCCGCCTTCACCCTCGTCGAGCTGGTCGTCGTCGTGGCCGTCATCCTGATCATCCTGGGCATGACCCTCCCTTCGGTCAGCAGGATGTGGGAGCAGCGCAAGGCGTCCGAGGCCGAGACCCTCGTCCAAGGCGCCCTCATGTCGGCCCGGGACGCGGCCCTCTACACCGGCAAGCGACGCGGGCTGTTCTTCATGGTGGACGACCGCGAGCAGAAGATCTTCCCCATCGAGGCCGACCCCTACGACTCGACCGACACCACCGAGGCCGGCGACGCCAGCGAGGTGGTCGCTGCCAACCGCTACGGCATCGCCGACGACAAGGTGATCACGCTGCCCGTCCCCTACCGCGCCGCCCCGCGGGCCGTCGTGGACGACACGGTTTGGTCCGAGGCCGAGATCGACAGAACGGACTACGCCGCCAACCACGACCAGTTCGAGCGGCATCGCAACTTCTTCACCGTCCTCTTCGCCGACAACGGACGGCTCATCGTCCGGGAGAACATCCTGATCCGCGATTCCGACGGAGACGATGACGGCGACGGCGACCGTACCGGCCTCAAGGTGAACGACGCGACGAAGTGGCTTGCCCCCGTGCCGCCGAACGGATCGACCACACAGGTTCTGCTCCTGGGCGGCACGCTGGTCGACATGATCTGCGACGACTCCGGTTCCGACGCCATCAACTTCCCCTCGGTGGACGGACTCCTGGTTTACGACGATGCTGTCTTTGTCGAGCAGGTCACCCGCCCGCTCAAGAGGGGCTACCTGCTCGACTCCGGGCAGCCGCTCTACCTCTCCAGGCTCTCCGGCGACGTCATCCGAGGGCCGAAGGGAGAGAGTGAATAGCGAATTCAGAATTGAGAATTGAGAATTGAGAGTTGAGACAAGCGCATTTTGCACAGGAAACCTTACGCCGCGGGGCCTGCGGGGCGCGCGCCGCCGCGCCGGCGCCATGAGACCGCGCCCGTTTCTCCATTCTCAATTCTCAATTCCGCATGCTCGGCCCGGTTTCTCCCTGGCCGAGCTGATGATCGCCATTGTCATTCTCGGCCTCGGCCTGCTGGTGGTGGCCACCATGTTCCCCATCGCGTGGAGCAAGGCCCGGGAACTCACCGAGGACAGCATCGCAAACACCGCCGCCGCGAACGCCCTGCCGACGATCGAGCTGCTGACCCGCACGAGCCAGCCGGACCCGAGCGGCACAGGCATCACCGTCTCCAGTTTCTTCGGCGACTTGGACTTGGATGGCAGCGGGAACGAGATCGCCGATCCCTGGGTCCACGCCCTGCACATGCAGAACTGGATCATCGACGCGGCGCCCTTATCGCCCCCGGACCCGGCGGTGCCGCTGTATGGTGACTTTGCCGACGCTGACCCGGCAAACGCACTCAACCATCTCTACTACGTTAATCCAATACCCTCGGCCGTTTCGGCACGCATCCGCCCTTATCAGGTGGCGTTTCAGGACCGGTTTATCCCGGCGCTGCCGAACCCGGCGGGGCTCGGCACCGGTGCGCCGCTCAACAGATGGAAGGACCTGGCCCGCGACCGGCGCTTCTGCTGGGCCGCACTCCACAGACTGGAATACGATCCAACGGCCGTTCCGTCACAACAGCCAACGGCGGCTCAACAGCGTTCCTTCACGCTGTACCTGGTGACGCTGCGCCGCGGGCAATCCACGCACCGGTTCGCCCGACAGGACGTGAGCCAAACAGCCAATCGCCCGAACTACGTCAATGCGAAAAACGCTGCTACGATCGCCGCGACGCTCCCCACTAGTCCGAGCAAGCCGATAGACTTCGGTGCCGCTGACGACGCCCTGCTCCCGGTCCCGTGGCGAGTCGACATCGAGTTGGACCCGCCGCCCGCCACGCCGAGCGGAATCCCGACGGAGGTGTTCACAAACAGAAGCAAGGCCGCCAATCGCCTGGTGACGGAGATGCTCCCCGCCGGAGCCTGGATGATCGACGAGCGCAACGGGCTCATCTACCGCGTCGTAAGGCGCGACGTCGATCCGGCTTCCCTGCCCGACGACGCCGAGGCTGTCCTCACTCTCGATCAGGAGATCCCACCTGAAGAGTTGGACGACGACGGCCAGAACGGTCCCGGTGACCCTCCGGAGGAACTCATCCGCACCGTGTGGGTCTTTCCGCCGGCCGTGGAGAAGACCCGCGCCCCCGACGGCCTGCCGGTCTTCATCGGCCCCCAGCCCGTCGTGGATATCACCCTCATCAATGGCTGGTCGCCTTAAATGGCGTCTGGACCGACACTTGTCCCTGCCCATAATACGGACGAAAGGGAACGGCTCCCGGAACCCGGTTGTTGCTCTAAACGCAATCACCACAACGAGTTACGGACTCCGGGGGGACATGCGAGGCCGCCGGTTGAAAGGCCGGGGACTATGAAACTTGAAATCCGCCATCTCGACGCTCAGCAGGCCAACCGCGGCGGCAACCACCGCCCGCGCGCCCGCCGGTCGGCCTTCACCCTGGTCGAACTGGTCGTCTCCATCGGCATTCTCGGCCTGATGATGGCCATGGCCGGGACCGTCTTCAAGCTGACCATCGACTCGACCGGCGAGGCCACCTCGCTCACCGAGGTGACTCAGGCCCTCCGACTGCTGGAGGACAACCTGCGACGCGATCTGGCCAACCTCCCCCAGGGCACCGACGGCTCGATGCTCATCATCGAGGCCAACCCGACCAACGCGTACTGGCGGACCGAGCAGCTCGAGCTGGATGCCGATGGCGAACCCGCCAACGGCTATCAGCACGACCCGGACCCCGAGCGCGAAACGGCGACTCTCGACGCGAGCGGGCGCCCCATCCCGGAACAGCCCCGGGCCGACGTCCTGATGTTCTTCACGGGCGCATCGGGCGCGGACTCGTTTCAGAGCCACCCCTATCCGGCCATCAAGGCCAATAAGGCCCAAGTGATCTATGCCCAGGCCGAGCAGGGCGAACTCCAGTCCGATGGCACCTGGGTCGGCGGCGCGCCGTCCGACTTCGCCACCTACTTCGCGGCGGGAGGCGCCTGCCCCCATGCGGCCGAGATCCGGCACCTGGCCCGGCGTCTGGTCCTCATCGCCGATCAGTCGGAGGGCGACCTGGCCGCGCTCTATCCGGTCGAACTGGGCAGCGGCGGAAAAGTCCCCAGCATGCTCGATGACGCGGCCGACGCCGACGGAGATTCCATCCCACCCGGATCGAGTGTGCCCCTTCAGGACGGCATCATCGACGTAGTGGACAACGACGTGTTCTCGTACACCGAGGAGGTCAGCGACCGGACGGACTTGACCTTCCCAACCCCGGTCAACTCGGCCTGGTACGCCCGCCCCCGTCTGGACGTCACGCCGCCGGCGCTGCAAGCGAAGCGGCTGGGGGCCTACCTGCTCCCTCATTGCGCATCGTTCAAGGTCGAGTGGGCCCTGGACCTGCGCGACCCGGCCTATGGCATTAAGTTCAACCCCAGCGCCGGGCAGAACGACTCGGCACCGTCGGAACTGGTCTGGTTCGACCCCGGGCGGGTCAACTCGGCCGGTAATCCCGACCCGCTGGGTGAGCTGGATGATCTGGCGGATCGCTACACGACGCTGGGAGCAGGCGCAGTTGCCGCCAAACTGAACAGCGACCCCACCGGCACGCCCCCAGACCTGAAGACCAGCCTGCTGGTGAACCGTTTCAGTAACGCCACCTATGGGATCAACCCACAGACGCCGGTGTGGTACGGCAACGACCAACCCAACGGCGGCAGTGTCAGCCGACCGGACCGCTTCTTCCCCAAGGCTTTGCGGATTACCGTCGATGTATACGACGATTCGGGACGATTTATCAGGCCCATCCGGCACGTGATGGTTCTGCCGGTGGACGGGCCCTGACCCACGCGTGGGAGGGCAGAGAGAGACCTTACGGAGCGGAAACGGAGAACGAAACCTGTTGTCGGGTTCGTGTGTGGTCATGAACGGAACGCCGAGACAATTGCACGACGCTGGCGCCGGCCGACACGCTCGCCGGGGCGCGACTTCCCGCGCCGCCCGCCGGGCAACCGTCCTCATGATGGTGGTGGCCCTGCTGTCCATCCTGTTCGTGGTCGGAGTCGCCTTCCTCAACTCGGTCACGTACCAGGCCCGGTCCATCGACTCGGCCAAGAAGGCCGAGACCCGGGCGGCCGTGGTCGCGGGCCTGCTCCGCGAGGTCCGAGAGGAACTCCGCATGGGGTTCGTGGGCAACGACGGGCACCCCTGGAACCAGGACGACCCCGCCTCGCTGATCGGGCGCGACTTCTACGGCGAGATCCCGGGCGTCCACCCGCTCATCGCGTCGATCGACCCGCACCAGGAAGGCTCCAACTGGGTGTTCTTCAGCAGCACGGACCTGGAGCGCACCCTGCAGAACAAAGTGGCTGCTTTTGACCCGACCTACTTCCCGAAGGTCGTCGTGAATACCGCCCTCCAGGACCGGGATCCGGCCCCGGACGAGTTTCGGGAGCAGGGGTCCATCTTCGACTTCAACGACGACGGGGACCCTATAGACAGCGCATACTACCGTCGTGACGCCGACGGCGACGCCGTCCCGGACAGCTACGAGCACGAGCTGCCCCTCAGCCGCTACTCGCCGTCGGTCCGGGGCAACCTGGGCACCGAACTCCGCGCTGACGGTGAGACGGATGACGACCTCCATTACGTCCTGCGCGTCCTTTCGCACGGTGGCATGGTCAACCTCAACCACGCCCACGACACCATCCTGCGGGCCCTGCTCACCTTTGAGGAGTTGGACCCGGACGAGGCGACCTACCTGGAAGGCCCCTTCAGCCCCATCAGCGAGGAGGCCGACCTGCGGCGCCGCTTCCTGCTGCCCTCGCTGGGCATCCCCCCGACCGAGCTCCAGCAGCGCGGCGGCCAAATCCCCGCGTCGCTGTACAACGCGTTCGTCTCGAACCTGAACGACTTCAACGAGGGCGACGAGGACGCCCGCTGGTGGCCGATCGAAACCGGCGAAGACGGCGGCGACCCCGACGACATCAACGATCTCTGGCTGACGAAGTGGCTCAGGCAGCCGCCGGACACCCCCATGTTCGACCCGGCCTTCTCGCCCAATGGCGACTTCGCCAAGCGCCACCTGCTCACCACGGTCAGCTACGACGACCAGCTCATGCGCATGGGCCGCGCCACCGCCGATCCGACGATGGACTGGAGGCAGGACCTCTACAAGATGGAGACGGACGCGACGGATACAACCCTCTTCCGAATCGACGAGTGGCCCAATCCGTCCGATCCCACCAACCCGCTCAACGGGCGCCAGAAGGTGAGCCTGCCCGGCCTGGACGCGATCCTGTGGAACTCGACCGACCCCGACGGTATCCTGCCCGCCCAGGGCGTCAACGGACTGAGCACCGTCTCTTCGGCCGAGGGGATCACCGACCGAGAGCGTTTCATCTTCACCATCCAGGACGCGTTCGGGTTCATGCTGCGGAACGTGGACATGGACGGCAGCGGCGCCCTCGATGCCGCTGACATCCCGCTGCGCCCCCCCCTGGCCGCCGCCCTGACCGCCAACCTGATCGACTTCGCCGACATCGACGGCGACCCCATTCGCGTCCAGGCCGTCCTGGAGGATGGTACGGTCTTGAACCAGTTCGCCTACGGATTGGAACGGCAGCCCTACATCACCGAGCTGTACGGGTTGGTGAAGGAGAGTGCCGGAGAACCGCCCCAAATCATCGAGTTGAGCTTCGCCATCGAACTGTACAACCCTTACGATCAGCCGATCAATCTCAACGGCTACCGGCTGAACGACGCCGAGCAGAAAGAACCTGCTGGCTTGAATCAGCGTCGACTGAACGACCTGCGGCTCGACGGAATCACTATTCCAGCAGGAGAGTTCCGCTATTTCTATGCGGAGGGCGACGACCCGTTCGCCGACCCCGCCGTGCAGAACGCGGGCACCGCCGTCGGATCAGGCGTGGACTGGGTCATGGATCAGGACTCCCAGATTCAGCTCCAGCGCGATATTGCGGTCTTTGGCGGTCCCAACGTCGTCATCACCGTGGACCAGTTCGACCCCGTCGGGACCGGGCTGGGCAATCGTACGGGCGCCGCCAACGACGTATCGGTAGAGAGGGACACGGCCGACTGGGCGCCGGGCAAGCCCAAATGGCGGTTCACTGTGCCGGTTACGCAGGCCCAGCTCAGCGGGCATACGCTCGGTGGCATGAACAACTACGTCGACATCACCAACACCATCATGCCCGTCCAGATCGACTGTGCCGACTCCGACACCGGCCGACTGGCCGCGGTATTCCCCACCACCGCTTCGATGCTGCTGTTGAGCCGCTTCGCCAATATGGAGACGGTACTGGGGGCCACCTTTACGCCCTTCACGGCGCAACTCGCCACCGATTCCGCACTGATCGACAATGGGCGTATGCCCATCTTCGACGGGAGTAAGATGGCAAGCGGCAACACGGGGCCGTTGGACCTGAACATCCCCTGGGGCCAGTTGCTCTTCGATTACTTCACCGCCCTGCCCATGGCGCACGAGTACGATCGCATCGCAACCGCGCCGGTGGACATGACCCCCACCGTCGACCAGAACGGCCTGCGCGTCCACGGGCGACTGGACATCAACGCCGCCCCCTGGACGGTCCTGGCCGGCCTGCCCCTCATGCCCGCCGTCGCCTTCGACGAGCTACCGGCCTCACTGAAGGACAAGATCGTCGCCATCGCCGGGCTGGACCCGAGCGTCCCGACGCCCATCGGCCCGGAGCTGGCCCAGTCCATCGTCGCCTATCGTGAGGCGCGCCAGGTGGCCGGCGGCCCCGGCCCCCAGGCCCCCCGCTTGCGATCCGGCACCGGGTTCCTCACCGTCGGCGAGTTGGCCAACGTGCGCGGAATGAGCGGCACCGCCGAGTACAACATCGATTTGAACATCACCGACGACTTCGTCGACGCCGCCGCCGTCCTGATCTCACTCGGCGACTGGGCCACCACCAGGTCGCACGTGTTCACCGTCTATGGAACGCTGCGCGGCTCGGGCACCAAGTCCGCCGTGGACCAGAAGGCCATCCGCTTCCAGGAGACGGTCGACCGGCTGCCCTCGGTCTTCAAGAACGGCCGCCCCAAGCGCATCGGCCAGCTCATCGTCAACGGCTACACCGACGCCCGGCACGACTGACGCCCCCGGTTGATCCTGCGGTCCATCCGACCCACGGCCGAACGCCGCTTCACTCTTGCCCAGGCGCCGGTTCTGCGGTACACCCCCCAAGCATGAAAACACATGCCCTGCTCACCATCCTCATCGTGACGTTCATGCTCCCGCAGGCCCGGGCCCGGGCCCAGGCCCAGGCCCCCGACGCCATCGACGACGCCCTGGCGCTGGTCGGGCTGCAGCGGGCCGACCTCGGCTGGCAACCCAAGGGCTGGTGGCCCAGGTTCCCCGCCGACATCCCCTACAAGCTCCGCTCCTTCGACAGCCTGCTGGCTCGGCCGCTGGACACCGTCGCCTTCACCCGCTCGCTGGCCACGGCCGTCAAGGAGCACCTCGACCCCGAGGTTCTCGACGTCAAGCCCGAGACGCTGGGCGGGCATCTCTTCAACGCGGTCCATCTGCTCGGCGTGGACCCGAAGTTCGGCGGCCTCCGCGGGTACGCCCCCAACCTCACCGCCCCCGACACGCCGCTGGACGAGGCCATCCTGGCCCTGCACCGCGCCGCCGGGCGCCCGACGAAGTTCGTCACCTTCGATCAGGAGTCGCCCTATCCCTTGCCGGTCAAGGACCTGGCCGACGCGGTGGGCGTGATCCCCGAGCCCGCCCGACCGGTCCTCGGCCGACTGGTCCTGAACATCATCGAGGCCCATCGCTGGGCGGAGCTGGCCTTTCGCAACGTCGATCCGGGTGCGCGGGCGGTGGTCGCCCGCCGCTTCAACGTCGGCCAGGAGCAGGTGGACGCCCTGGACTACTGCCCCCAGATGGACGACGTGGCCGGAACCTGGGACGAGGCCAGCCTGTGGTACGCCGGCGAGCGGATCGCCCAGGCCGTCGATGACGCTCGCCTGGCACTGGCCGATCTGAAGGAGACGCCGGCTTTCGCCTTCGACTGGGAGACGCCCTGGGGCTGGATTCGCATCCGCGGCGGCGGCGACGACGAGACCGACGGCACCGACGCCCTGCTCATCGTCGATCTGGGCGGCAACGACCGCTATACCGGCCCAGTGGCCGCCTCGACCGCCGACCGCCCCATCGGCATTCTGCTGGACTGCGGCGGCGACGACCGCTACGTCTCCGCCGGTCCCGCCCAGGGCGCCGGCCTGTGCGGTATCGGCATGCTGTTCGACGCGGCCGGCGACGACGTCTACCAGGCCGACCGCTACGCCCAGGGCGTCGGCCAGTTCGGCATGGGCCTGTGCGTGGACCGCGACGGCGACGACTCCTACTTCGTCAAGTACAGCGGGCAGGGCGCCGGCTTTTTCGGCATCGGCCTGATGCTCGACGCCGCGGGCAAGGACACCTACCGCGTCTACGGCGACGGCCAGGGCCACGGCGGTGTCGCCGGCGTCGGCGTGTTGGCCGACCGCGGCGGAGACGATTTCTACGAGGCCGTCCGGGACTCCAAGATCACCAAGCGCCCCTCCTACCATTCGCCCGACGAGGACATCGCGGTGAGCAACTCTCAGGGCTGCGCCATGGGCCGCCGCGGCGACGGGGCCGACGGGCATTCCTGGGCCGGGGGTCTCGGCGCTCTGCTGGACAGCGAGGGCGACGACAAATACATCTCCGGCAACTGGTCGATGGGGACGGGCTACTGGTTCGGCACCGGCCTGCTCCACGACGGCGGCGGAAATGACGAGTACCGCGGCGTCTGCTGGTCGCAGGCCACCGGGGCTCACTTCTGCGTCGGCGCACTGATCGACGAGGGCGGCGACGATCAACACGTTTCCGAAGCGACCTCGACGCTGAGCATCGCCTTCGGCCACGACTTCTCCGTCGCCCTGCTGGTCAACATCGGCGGCAACGATCTTTACGAGATCAAGAAGGACGGCATCGCGTATTCGATCAACCGCTCCGTAGCCGCCCTTATCGACGTCGGCGGCGATGACACCTACAAGGGCGCGGAGGAGAACCGCCCCGGTTTCGCCAAGCCCGACGAGAAGTTGCGATTCGACGAGTCCGGTTACGGCACCTACTTCGCCGACGTGACCTCGATCGGGCTGCTGCTCGACGTGGGCGGGCGCGACACCTACTGGTCCGGCCACAAGGACAACACGCACTGGCTCGACGAACCCGACTCGCCCAATTGGCCGGACCGGAACTTCAGCATCGGCGTCGATCGCGAGTCAGGAGAAGTGAACCTGCTGCCCGTGCCCGAGAGACCGCCGTCAATCCCGCTTTCGCAATGACGGCCCACATCGTGCGCAGAGGTAGCGGCCGGCGCCCCCGCCGGCCGTTCGCCCTGCCCCATGGCGGACCGCGCGTTCCACACGGGGACCCTCGTGGGCCGTTGGCGCAGACGGTCGCTACACGTTCGCGTACCGCACCGACCGCAGAGCCGCCAGCAGCCGCCCGCCCCAGAACAGGAGCAACGCGATCGTTAGAACAAACACGCAGATCATCGCCAAGTGCCAGGCCGTGAAGTATTCGCCGGACCGTCCCACGTGAAGCTTCAAGTCCACCAGTGCCGAGTCGGCCAACGCACCGGCGACCACAGCGGCAAGGACCAGGCCGAGCACCAGCGGCCACATCAGCGGCGCGGCGTAGTAGCACACGACGGCCGACGCACGATAGTCACTGATGCCGGAGCGAAACTGCGACCAGAGGCACGCGAAGGACATCATCGCGGCCTGCAGCGGGAACGGCACAATCACTGCGACGGCAGCCACGCCGGCAAAAACCATCTGCCACGGCTGGTCCCCGACTGTCGCCAGCGAACCGATCTTGGCCGCAGCCAGGAGAGTGAACACCATCAGCAGGAACGTGCCCCACCAGAAATGGCGCGCCGCCGCCAAACCCGAATGGACCGGCAGCCGATCGAAGAACGCCGGATCGCGCAGGATCACCCACTGCAAACGGATCAGCTCGACGAACCCGCGCGGACGCAACTCCTTCTGCTGCCATACCGTCGGCCTGCGCCGACCGCCGGGCAAGGACTCGCCGATCGGCACTCCGCACTCCGGGCACCTGCCCTGAGCAGGCAGTCTGATGAGCGTGTAGCCGCAGGATTCGCAGCGCGGCTCGCGCGGGGCGAACGCCGGCCCGTCGGGGACGCCCACGTACCGCCCGGCCCCGACCACCAGCATGCGCAGAATCACCACCGGCGGCACAATCAACGTCAGCAACCCGAGCAGGATCACCAACCCGTCGTTCCGGACCTGGCCTAGATCGACCCCGTACCCCAGCGCGACGATTACGGCCGTGGGAATCACGACCGTCGTGCTCCAGTAGACGTTCTTGACGCTTCGCTTCCAGACGGAACTGGCCCGATCACCGCCCGCGCACCAGGGCATGGCCGCCGTCGCGACCAGCACCAGAGCCACTTCACCCAGCGGGACCGCGCCGAGCACCATAACGGCTACGGCCCACGGCACGCGCCCGAACGCGGAGGTCTGAGCTAACTCCAGGACCTGTTCGGCCAGAGCCACGCGCAGGTCGTGCAAGCTCATGTCCATGTCGGCCCAGCCGATCGCCTCCCCGACATACGGCAGCGCCGGAATTGCACCCGCCAACAACACGGCCACCCCGTGGGCCGCCAGGGCCCGGCGCATTGACCCGACGGCCAGATGCGGGCCGTACCGCCGAGGCAGCAGCCAGAACAGCAGAAGGGCCTTGAAGAAGTTGACCCGCCGGGCCGGCTCCGGCGGCGGCGCGGTGGCGGGCAGCAGGTCGGCCACAAAGCCGTCTGCGTGCGAAGCAGCGATCGCCGAGCGTGGACCGGTCATCGCCTCCGGCCCTCCGGCCGGCGGACCGCGCTGAAGACGACGTCCGGGCTGTAATCCCGATCCCAGCGGTCCCGACTCTCCAGGTCGTGGGCCCCGCCGTCGTCGCGCCCGTCCTCGCCGATGCTGTAAAGCAGGTAACCGTCGTCTGTACGTGCATACCGCAGCGCCCGGCGATCCACGTAGTCGATCGGCAAGCGCGGCAGGAAGTCAGGGACCAGTTCCTCGAGCGATACCGGATACGACCCGTAGGCCCGGTGATACTCGCGCAGTGCCAGCATGGTGACGCCCGCGTCAAGCTCGCAGCGCACCATGTAGTGCCTCCATAACGCCCGCTCAAGCAACCAGGAACCGCATCCAGGGAACCCGTCGAGAACGGTCAGGTCGAGGTCAGAGCGGTCGCCCTCGCGGTCGGCGTGCCGCCGGACACACGCCCGAATATCGGACAGGGCCTCTGCCGCCCCGATATAACGATCCACGGCAGCCCGAGCGCTCCCCAGATCGTGAAACAGCGGCGACGCCAGGTTCCAGATGCGCGACGGCTTCGGTGCCCCACCCGAGGCGCCGCTCGTCGACACAGAATCGCTGACCGACAGCCAGCCCGCGCCCTCGCGAACATACACGAACTCCAGATAACACTGCATCGAGAGCCGGGCCTCCTCCAGCAACGCGCCGGGCGTCGCCCCCGGTGCCTCGATGCTGTCGATTTGCAGCATTAGCTCGTGCGTGTCGATTGCGCCCGCCGATTCGGAAACGCAGTACACCATCTCCGCCGCAACCGAGGAAACCCATCGCGCCGCCCAGAACCAGTCATACCCCAGGCCGCCGCGACGGAACTGCCGACTCAGCCGCAAGACCGTCAGCCAATCTTCCACCGCAACGTCGATGTCGCCATTGTGCTCCCGCGCCCAGCGGGAATGAGCCATCAGCCACTCCGCCCAACTCTCATAGTCGTAGCTGTCCGGCAACCGGGCCCTTGGTGCGAGACCGTAGCGTTCGCGCCAGCCCGCTTTCACGGCTTCCCGCAGCTCTGCCGATGCCTGTTCGTAGGCCCGCGACTCGAACACCTCCGTGACGACGGCCACGTCGTCGCGCTCCTGGTCCCACGGCCCCCGCGCAACGGTCTCCGCCGGCTGCCAAGCACCAGGCACGGGTTGTCTCGCCGCCGCCTCCCAGGAGCGGAAGGCGAGAATCTTGTAAGCCTCCGCCGCCGTCGGGCCGCCGTCAGGCAGCGGGTCGATCGCGTCCAGCCTGGCTGCCCAGTACTTGGGTCGCGGCGTGGGCCGACGTGTCATGCGCAGATACGCGAAGTGAACGAACCACCCCGATAGAATCAGGCAGACGACCAGAAAGCCGTACAGCCCCCAGCGCCGACGCCGCCGTCCTGACGTGGCCTGGCGTTCTTGCGATGCAGCAGACATACCGCGATCCCGGGCGACGCGCGTGCTCGACCCCGACCGGCACAGTCTACCACAAAGCCAGGGCGGACTTTTGGGCCGGCGCCGCGTGCCGGTCGATCAGCGCACGATTCCCCTAGTTAGGACGGGCGGTCGGCGTAATCGTTAGTGTGATCTTCTTGCCGTCGCGCTCGACGACGAGAGGCACGGCCTCGTCGATCTTCGCCCCGATCAGGGCATCGGAGTAATCCTGTAGATTGGTGACCTTGCGGCCGGCGAACTCGACGATGATGTCACCCGCCTTAATGCCGGCCTTCTCGGCCGGACCGCCGGGGCGCACGTCGGACAGTCGCACGCCTGTGATCCCGCTGGCCGCGAAGTCGGGCACCGTGCCCGTATACGCCCGCCGACTCATCCGACCCTCCGGCGGCGCGGAACGCTCCACCCGGGCGTAGGCGATTTCCACGTCGGGCTTGGACACGTCCTCGATGAGCTGCTGAGCGAACCCGGCCACGCGCTCCATGCCCTCGTAGTTAAGCGTCTCCGGGTCGTCGGCCGGCCGGTTGTACTCCTCGTGCAGGTCGGTGAAGAACGCCAGGATGGGGATGCCGTGAGTGTAGAACCCGGTCGCGTCGGTCGGCAGATACGGATCGTCCTGCACCACCAGGTTGAACCCCGCCGGGACGTTGCGACGCTCGATCAGCCGCCGCCAGACGGGCGACGATCCGACCGCCTGCATGATCAGCTTGTTTTCCCGCAGCCGCCCCACCATGTCGAAGTTGAAGGCGGCCACGGTCTTGTCCAGCGGCACGCGCGGATGCTCGATGTAGTGGCTCGACCCGACCAGCCCGAGTTCCTCACCGCTCCAGCAGGCGAAGACCAGTCCGCGGCGAGCCTCGGCCGGGTCGGCTTTGCGACGGGCATCGGCCAGCGACGCCGCCAGCTCGAGGACGACCGACGTGCCGGATGCGTTGTCGTCCGCCCCGTTGTGAATCTGCCCCTCCTCGCCCTTCTTGGCCAGCGAGCCGAGCCCTTCGCCGGTGCCGATGTGATCGTAGTGCGCCCCGACCAGCACATATTCGTCGCAGCCGCCCGTCGGCGGCAGAATGCCGACGACGTTGCGACAGATCTTGGGCAGCCGCTTCAGCTCGGTGCTGATCCGCACGCGAGCCTTGGGCTGCACGGTGGCGTGCGGGTTGATCTCGCCGCCGTCGAGCGCGGTCTGTGCCTTCTCGAGGTCCACGCCGGTGCCGGCCAACAGACGGTCGGCCAGCTCACCGCTGATCGACGCGGCCAGGATCGGCGCGGCCGACGTGCGGTCGCTGGTGCGGAACTTGATCAGCTTGCCGGCGTTGGGCGAGTTCGGCCCGGTGACCAGCAGGAACGCCTTGGCCCCACGGTCGGCCGCCAGCTTCGCCTTGTAGCGATCGCCGGCGTACAGGGCCAGCTCCTGCCGACGCTGCGGTGTCACGTTCTCCGGTATGTCCCGCAGGGCCAGCACGATCTTGTCCTTGGCGTCCACGTTGACATACGAGTCGTAACCGCGGCCGCCCGAAGACGGCTCCACCAGACCGTAGCCGACAAAGACCAGGTCACCCTCGGCCGTTCCGTTGTCGGAGAAGGTCAGCGGTCGGAAATCGGCGTCGAGCTTGCACGGACTCACCGCGGCATCGGCGCCCGACCCGACGATCTCCATCCGGGTCTTCTCGGTCACCATCTCGACGCCGGCCGTGAAGCTGAACGGTTGATAGTAGTGGTCCTTGTCCTCGGGGTACTTCAACCCGGCACGACTGAACGCGGTGGCGATGTACTGGGCCGCGAGCAGGGCCCCGTCCGATCCCGTCAGCCTGCCCCCGCACTGATCGGAGGCGATGAAGCTCACCACGGCGCGCAGATCGTCCGCCGCAATCGTCGGCGACAGCCCGGCCACACCGGACATGACCTCGGCCGGAATCTTCTCCCGGTCAGCCTGGGCATAGGCGATCGTGGGGACGCTGATCACAAGCAGGGCCAGGCGCAGCGTGCTTCGCATCGGATGCTCCCTTCACATGGTTGGTCATGCGGCTCTTTGGCGGAAACGAATCAGTTGCCCGGGGCGGCATCGTCCGACGCACCGCCGGCGCCCGCCGAGGAGGAAGCCGGCTCAGCGGACCCGCGCGTCGGCGAGGCGCTCAGGGCCGCACGGGCGGCCTCATGATCCCAATTGGCCAAAAAAATCTGGCTCCTGCCCGTGTCGGTGTGGTTCGACGTCCACACAATCCGCTTGCCGTCGGGCGAGAACGTGGGCAGGCCGTCGAAGCCTTCCGTGTACGTGACCCGGACCGGCTGGCGCTCACCCATGGCGTCCACGATGAACAGCTCGAAATTGCTGAATCCCAGCTTGTTGCTGACGAAGATGCAGTACTCCCCTGAGGGATGGAAGAACGGGGCCCAGGACATGCACTTGAAGTCGGTCAGGCGCCGGCGCCCGGAGCCGTCCAGCTCCATGGTGTAGACGTCGGCCAGCAGGCCGGTCTCGTCGAAGTGCCGCCAGACGATTCGCTGTCCGTCGGGCGTGAAGAACGGCCCGCCGTCGTATCCGGGCCAGTCGGTCAGACGCGTCTGGTTCGAGCCGTCGGCGTCCATGATGTAGATCTCGGCGAAGTACTCCGGCTGCTTGTCGAAGAAAGCCCGGTCTTCGTCCGACAGCTTGCCCACCGGATACGCGTCGCGCATCGAGCAGAAGACGATCTGCTTGCCGTCCGGTGAGTAGGCCCCTTCGGCGTCGTAGCCCAACGCGGTGGTCAGCCGTTTGACGATCCGGCCGTCGGGCTGGGCCACGAAGATGTCGTAATACTCGTCGTAGTCCCAGGCCCCGCGACGTTGCCGCTCCTCTTGGCGCCGAGCGTACTCCTCCCGGGCCTTCTGCTCGAAGTCGGCGTCCAGGTGGGTGGACGCGAATTCGATCAATCCCGTCCCCATCTGAAAGAACGGGCACGTGGTCTTGCCCTGTCCGGTCGAGATGCGGCTCACGTCGCCGGTCTGGAAGTCCAGAGCATAGATCTGGAAGAACGGATTGCCCGGCTGGCGCTCGCTCATGAAGACCAGCTTGTTGCCGTCCGGCGAGAAGTAACACTCGCCGGAGCGGCGCCCCTCGAAGGTGAGCTGGCGCGTGTTCTGGATGAAGCGGTCCTCACCGCGCTCCGCCGCCCTGACCACCGCGCCGGCGCTCAGGACACCAGCGGCCGCCACGACAAGTGCGCAGCCTCGTAAAAACACCTCTCGCCGGGTCATCCAGTCCATGCGCCACTCCTGTGGGATTCAGCCCTACCCCCCGCGGCGGGCGCCGCCCGCCGTGCCCGAGCAGGTCAGGTCATCGTTGGCGGGCATGATACCGGCCATCGGCGGACCTGTCGCCTCCCGCAGACGACCCCGCCGGGCGGCAGCGTTGGCCGGCGCGGCGCAAGTTCAACGGACACCGCCATGACAAAGAACGGGCGCCGGACTCCGCACTTTGCCGGAGACTCGACGCCCGGATCTGCACACTTGCAGACGGTGTTGAGGTTCTCGGTGCCGGGCCCTTTGGCCCGGCGGTGTCAACTACCGTCGCTGGGAGCGGAAGCAGTCGCGGCAGTACACCGGGCGCCCCTCGGTCGGCTTGAAGGGGACTGTCGTGGTCGCCCCGCACTCGGCACAGACCGCCTCAAACGACTCGCGCGGCCCGCGCCCGCCGCTGGACGACCCACCACGCCCGCCGCCACCTTGGCTCTTGCGCTGGTCCCGACATGCTCGACACCGCTTCGGGTCGTGACTGAACCCGCGCTCGGAATACCGAGCCTGGTCCTCGGCCGAATGCATGAACTCCTGACCGCAATCTGCGCAGACGATGTTCCTGTCCTCGAACGACATGGGAGTACTCCTCCGCATTGGGTACTGGCCACTGTTGCATGGCCGGTTACCATAGACCGTGCGGGGCGTGCCTGATCGGAAGGGAAGACCAGAAGTGGGACGGTCCTATTGACGGAGGATCGGCCATGCTCCTGCGATGGCCCTTCGTTCCCGGGCGACCCGCGCTGTAACGGTGGCGGCCCTCTGCCACCAACCGGTGGTAGTATCCCCCAACCCGGGCCGCCAGTCAACCCCGCGGAAGGGCCTCAGCCGCCGGGCGGAAGGCCCCGGCCCCCCGGCATGGCACAGTTTATCCAGGCTACCAGCGAACCGGTAGGTGGCGCGGACCCGCCGCAGGAGGAGCCGTGTACCACGGGCAAGAACACCCCTAAGCTGTGCTCAAGCGTGCCAGCCGCCGGTTGCCGCCCGAGCACGACGCGCCCAAACGGGACGGTCGGCCACGCCCTCGAACAGGCACCCGGCAGCAGCAGAATCAAGCCCAACAGCCTGCCCTGCAAGCTCTGTTGGGTCGGTGTTCACCGAGTGCGGCGTTTGCTTACCAGGTGCTGGAGCATCAGGGCGGCGAGTGACCCGACGCACAAACCCTTCCAGACCAGCAACCACCACGGGCGCCACCAGGCCCCGGTTCCGGCCTCAACGACGTCCGATGCCCCGAACAGCAGGAACGCCGCTGCCGCAAACAAACAGCGCCGCCGCGCCGTCCCTTTGCCACGGACCGCGTACACGACGAAGCATGCCCCGATCACACACCACAGGCCGGCTTCGATGTAGTTGGCAGACTCGAACAGGGAAGCAACCTCAGCTTTGTACGGTCGCTGACGGAACCCGCGCGGGCGTCGCCGGGGTTCCCGCGTGCGCGTCTATACTCGCGTGCCGATCATTTCGGCCACGGCGTCCGCGTCGTTGGGCAGGGCCTCGGTCAAGACCTCCGGTTGGCCCGACTCCCGAACGCAGATCGTCTCCTCGATGCGGATGCCGCCGAAGTTGCCAGCCAGCAGGGCGTCCACGGCCGGGCGGTTGACCACGTCGGCGAACGGGCCGACCAGGTCCTGGCGCTCCCACAACGCGGGCACGAAGTAGACCCCCGGCTCGATCGTGACGCACATGCCCGTGTCGAGATCGCGGTCCAACCGCAGGAACTTGTTGCCGAACTCGGGCCGGCGCGACCGACCCGGCGCGTAGCCGGTCAGATCGCCGAAGTCCTCCATGTCGTGCACGTCGAGCCCGATCAGATGCCCCAGCCCGTGACAGAAGAACAGCGTGTGGGCGTACCGGGCCGCCAGCTCCGACGGATCGCCGCGAAGCAACTCAGCCTGAACCAGACCCTCACAGATGATCCGGGCGGCCAAGTCGTGGACCTCGCGAAACCGCCGGCCGGGCACACAGGCGGCGATGGTCTCGCGCTGGGCCCGCAACACGGTGTCATAGAGGTGTCGCTGTGTCGGGTTCCATTCGCCGCCGACCGGGGCCGTCCGCGTCACGTCGCAGGCATAGCCGCCCGGCTCCTCCGCCCCGGCGTCGATCAGCAGCAGATCACCGTTTTTAAGACGGTTGGTGTAGCTCTGCACGTGAAGGGTCTCGCCGCGAACCGTGGTGATCGGCGTGAAGGAAGGCCGGCATTGACGAGCCACCAGCACCGCGTGATAAGCGGCCGCGATGTCCGCCTCGTGCCTGCCCGGTCCGGCGGCGCCCAGCGCGGCCCGATGGGCCTCCACCGTGACCTCTGCCGCCCGGCGCATGGCCGCCAGTTCGTGCTCGTCCTTGATCAACCGCAGGTTGATGATGGCCAGAAGGTCCGCGTCACTGGCCGGCGGAACGCGCAGCGAGCCCAGCCAGGCATGTGTCGCGGCACAGGGGGGCGAGACGGCCGTCCCCGCCCGACCGGCCAGCAGAAGCTCGATCATCTCCGGTTCAACCACCCGGGCCTGTGCCAGACCGGCCGCTGCCGCCAAAGCCGCATCCGACGGCGAAGGGCCCATCCACAGGGCGTCATCCGGGCCCGGCGGCGGCCGAAGAAGCGTACAGCCGTCGTCCCCATCGGTGCCGGGCTCGATGAGCAGGGCGGCCCCTTCGATCGGCGGCCCTCCCAGGTACAGGTAACTGCTGCCCGCCCGGAAGGGGTGCGGGTTCGACGGATAGTTCCGCGCCGGCGCGTAGCCGGCACACACCACCAGCGGCTGGTCGAGTGCCTTCCCCAGCCGAGCCCTGCGCTGTTGATACACGGAAGCCGGTGCGGTCATGGGAATCGGTTGTGCGTTCATGGAAGCATCCTATCACGGACTGCGGTAGTGGTGTCCGCCCGGATTTCTCGGACCATTGCCCGCCGGCTTCTACGCGCCGCGTGGCGCGGTCCCACCGGCCGGCAGCTCGGTGGGCGCCAGCGAGTACCGTTCCCGGATCCGCAGCACGTCATCCATGCGGTCCAGGAATATGGACACCACGTCCGGATGAAACTTGTGACGTTCCGTCTCGATAATCTCCAGGCATTGCTCGATTGCGTAGGCCCGCTTGTAGCACCGCGGCGAGGACAGTGCGTCGAACACGTCGGCCAGGGCGACGATCTGACCTTCCGTGGGGATCTGATCTTTGCGAAGCCCGCGGGGATAGCCGCTGCCGTCGCGCCGCTCGTGGTGCGTCAGGGCGATGGCGGCCGACATCTGCAACACCGGCACCTCCGAACCGCCCAGGAGCCGCGCCCCGATCAGGGTATGCTGCTTCATCTCCTCGAATTCCTCGGAGGTCAGCTTTCCGGGTTTCTGCAGCACCGCGTCGGGAATCCCGATCTTGCCGATGTCGTGCATCGGAGCCGCGTACTCCAGCATCTCGACCCACTCGGCATCGAAGCCCATCCGCCGGGCCACCAGTACGGAGTACTCCGCGATGCGGCGAATGTGGTTGGCCGTGTCCTCATCCTTGTACTCGACCGCCATGGACAGCCGCAAAATCGTGTCGAAGTAGGCCTTCTTCAGTTCCTCGGTCAGACGCACGTTCCGGATGGCCACCGCCGCCTGCGAGGCCAGCGACATGACCAGGCTCTCGAACCGCGGGTGGAAGGCGATCACTCCCCCCTCCGCCGCCCGAGCGTTGATCAGTTGCAGCACGCCGCCGATCCGCCCGTCCTGTTCCTTCATCGGAACCAGCAGCATGGACTGCGAGCGGTAATCGTTCTTGCGGTCGAACTCGGGATTGAACCGGTAGGGACGCTCCTCCGGTATCCGGTAGACGTCCTCCAGATTGATCACCTCGCCGGTCAGGCCCACGTAACCGGCCATGCTGTCCTTGGAGAGGGCCAGCCACTCGTCCTCGAAGAGTTCCGAACCACCCGGCCTGCCGTCACGCCCGCTGAGCCTCTCGTTCTGCATGACCGCGAAGCGCAGGGCGTTCCTCTCGAGGATGTACAGGCTGCCGCCCTCGGCCCCCGTGAAGGCCCGGGCCTCCTGAAGAATCTTGGACAGCAGCGTCTTGAGGTTGCGCTCGCCCGACAGCGCAATGCCGATCTCGTTCAGCCGGGCCAGATGTTCGTGGAGGTTCTCGATCTGGCTCATGCCCGCCTCCCCCGGACGTGGAGAGTTCCACCGCTTGAAGGCTATTGTAACCGATGCCGACCGACACGCCCCACCCCGTGCACGATGCCGGGACGCCGCCCGCCCCCGGGTTTCGCGGTAAGCCTGCTGGAACGGCGGACGACGACTTCGTTCGGTGCCGTCGGAGCGTCACGCCTGCCGGCGGTCAGTCGCCGGGTGCCTCGACCTTGACGCTGACGGCCACCCCGTCACCGATGGGCAGCCACACGGTCTGAAGATCGCGCCGGTTCTGAAGGGCCTCGTTGTACAGGCCCATGGCGTACTGCCAGCGCTTGGCGCTGTCCGGCAGGTTCATCACCGGAAACAGCAGATCGTCGGTGACCAGCAGACCGTGCGGTTCCAGCAGATCGACCAGCCGCGGCAGCATGGCCAGGTAGTCGTCCTTGTCGCCGTCCTGAAGGATGAGCCCGAAGGGGCCTTCGAGCCTGTCAATGACTTGATTTGCATCGTCGATGATCACTTCGATGCTGTCGGTCATGCCGGCCTCGGCGATGTTCTGCTCGGCGGCCTCCGCCAGACGCGGGTCGATCTCGACAGTCACCAACCTTCCGCCGACGCGTTGCAGCGCTCGCCCTATGGCGATGGCCGAATAACCGACCGAGGTGCCGATCTCCAGCACGCGTCGAGGTCGGTGAGCCAGAATCAGGATGTCCACCAGTTGAGCGGCGCTGGGGCCGATCGTCGGCTGAAGCGGCTGGGCCGGCGCCGGAGGGCGTTCCGGTTCGAGCCGACGCACCTCCTCCGGCAGCAGGCTTTCCAGATACTCCTGGGCGCTGTGCCAGTCGTAGGATGCGGGATCGGTCATCGTCTCTCCTTTCGACGCTTCCCAGGGTGCTTCAGAGCCCCTTCCACCCGCCGGGGCGGCAAAACCCCTCTGCCGTGCGCAAGCTTATCCCCTTTCCAGGCCGCCTGCCACGGGCGGTCGTCAAGCCCGGCCGACAAAGCTATGATAAGACACGGAGTATGGGTTGACTCCTTGCGCCCGGGGCGCGAACACGTACCGCCCGGAAGGAAAACGCTCTTGCAGAAACGCCGCATCGTTGTCGTCGAGGACGAGGTCGCGATCCGACGCGGGATCGTGGACATGCTCAAGGTGGCCGGCTACGACCCCGTCGAGGCCGCCGACGGCATCTCCGGGCTGGACGAGAGCCGCCGCCTCGGCGTGGACTTGGTCCTGCTCGACCTGCGCCTGCCCAGGATGGACGGGACCAAGGTGCTGGACGAGCTGCGTAAGACCCATCCCAGCCTGCCGGTCATCATCCTGACCGCCCGGGGCTCCGAGGAGGACCGGGTCCGCGGCCTCAAAGGTGGGGCCGACGACTACGTGGTCAAACCGTTTTCCGCCCGCGAGTTGCTGGCCCGGGTCGAGGCGGTCCTGCGTCGCTCGCCTGAGAGGCCGGCGCCGGTCCGCTGCATCCGTGCCGGCGGACACGAGGTGGACTTCGAGCGGCGCGAGGTCCGATTCGCCGACGGGCGATGCGTCCAGCTCTCGGAGATGGAAGCCGGCATTCTGGTTCATCTGGCCGCCAACGCCGGCCGCGTCGTCTCCCGCGACGAACTACTGGCCCGCGTCTGGGGCATCAGCTCCGAGTCGCTGGAAACACGGGCCGTGGACATGCACATCACCAGACTGCGGAACAAGCTGGCCAGCGGCGACGCCGACGGCAAGACCGAATGGGTCGTCACCGTCCGCGGCAAAGGCTACATGCTCGGCTCCGACATCACCGGCGACGCACCGACCGACACCACCGGGTGATCGACCATGACCTGGACCAGAAAAGGCACCCGCATCGCGGCCCTCGGTTACCTGCTGGTCGTCCTGGTGGTCATCGGCGGGCTGACCTGGACGACCCTGGTTTCCCTGCGACTGGAACGCGCCGAGACCGAGCGCCAGCGATGGAAACAGGAGCAGGCCCGTTTGCGCCTCGCCCTTCGCCGCATGGACGATCGCGTCCGCCAGACCCGCATTCGCGAGGAGAACCGCCCCTACGCCGACTACCAGGCCTGCCATTACCCCCACCGCACCTGGAACCGCGAGGGCCAGCCCTTCGACCAGGGCGAAGTCGTCGAGATCTCCACGGTCCTCGAATCCAGGTTCGAGCCCTGGTTCATCCTCCATTTCCACGTCTCCCCCGTGCTCGGCGTGACCTCCCCACAGACCCCCGACGCCTTCCCCTTCCTCGGCCGCCTCGATCTGGCCGAAGGCACCACCTTCGGATCGCCCAAGGCCGCCGAGACGCTGGCCGTCCTCCGACCCGCGTTGAAGTTCGAGCGGCTGGAAGGGCTGCTCGCCGACGCCCAGGCCCGGGAACTCGCCATGGGTCCGGCATCCGAGTACGAGCACCGCAAACGTCAGACCGACCAGGCCCTACACGACAGCCGCCCCGCCGAGGTCTGCAACGTGCGCGATCTGGCCATCGAGGGATTCGACCCTCCCTTCCCCAGCGAATCCGACGTCAGCGAGGCCACCACCATTGACTTCGACGAACTCGTGCCCGTCACCGTCTCGGGCATGAGCGCCATCTGGCTCGACCTGAACGAGACCCAGCACGCCTTCCTCGCCTTCGCCCGCGCCGTGCACATCGAAAACGAGGTCATCGCCTACCAGGGCTTCGTCCTGGACTGGCCTGCGTTACGCAGCGAACTGCTCGCCGACATCGCAGACTTGTTCCCCCAGGCCGACCTGGTCCCCGTCGAGACCGGACCCGTCGACGACCCCGAGACCCTGATGACCGCCCTGCCGGCCTGGCTGGACACCACGCCCGGCGTCGCCACCGCCGCGGCCATCGGCTGGACCCCGATGCGCACCGGCCTGCTCTTGGCCTGGGTGGCGGCGGCCACGATTCTCGCCGCCGTCGGGCTCGGCGTCCGAAGCCTGTTGGCCCTGGCCGAGCGACGCAGGCAGTTCGCCTACGCCGTCTCCCACGAGCTGCGCACGCCGCTGACCACTTTCCGGCTCTACACCGACATGCTGGCCGGCGGACTCGTCCCCGAAGCCAGCCGCCAGGACTACCTCGAGACGCTCAATCAGGAATCGGAGCGCCTCTCCGATCTGGTGGCCGGCGTGCTCGAATACTCCCGGATCGAGCATCAGGCGCCGACGCTTGCCCCCGCCGAAACCACCGTCGGCGAGCTGCTCGAAAACGTCCGTCAACGGTTCGAGCCGCAGTGCCTGCAAGCCGACCGCAAGCTGGTCGTGGACGCCGACGGGCTGGCCGATCGGCCCTGGCACACCGACCCCGACCTGGTCATGCAGATCATCGGCACCCTGATCGACAACGCCTGCAAGTACGCCCGTGACGCCGAGGACCGTCGAATCATCCTCTCCGCCAGCCCCAGCCGCGCCGACCGCGAAGGCCCCATCCGGCTGGAGGTCCGCGACTTCGGCCCGGGCATCCCCAAGGGCCAGCGCCGCCACATCTTCAAGCCCTTCCGCCGCGGCCAGA
>DATKXO010000378.1:0-7858 GCA_035528995.1 Phycisphaerae bacterium
TTCTGGTGGATCATCTGGTTCCTCATCCTCTCGATTGTTATCGCTCTGATCTTCAAGCCGTGGCTCAAGGTCAAACTGTAGTCCCCGGCCGGCGCCTGCACCACCGCACCGCACCATGCTTGTTATCGCCCCTGCCCGGACCGCGATAATCAATTGCCTTCCCGGCGCCCGAATCGTACTTTTCTTAAAGCTGGAGATAGTCCCTATGGCATGCGCCTGGACAACACCAACGCACGGGCTGCGGAGGCGCAGGGAGTGAAGCACCATGGACTCTTGCCAGACAGACCGGCAGGATGAGCTTCTAACCCTGCCGAACGACGCCCCCAGAATCCGCATTACCGCCGGCGTCGGCACCGCGTCCCAGAAATCCTGGTACCTGCGCCGGCCGGTCACCCTGATCGGCTCAAGGCGCCGGGCCCACATCGTCCTGCACGGCGCCGGCGTCGCTCGGGCCCACTGCGCGATTGTCAACACAGGCTCGGCCGTGCTGCTCAAGGATCTGCACACCCCCACAGGCACCCTGTGCAACAACAAGCCGGTGGACCTGGTGCTCCTGCGGGACGGAGATCTCGTCCAGATCGGCTCCACCTTGATCCAGGTCGCCATCCAGACCTTCCGCAGCGCCGCCCGGCACGACCTTGCTGCGGACGCCGATCCACTCAAGTTGAGCACACCGCTCCGCCTTCAACGGTCGGGTGAGGTCCAGGGTTGGATGATCGACTCGACTTGTGCCGTCATCGGCAGCGCCGCCGGAGTCGCCGTCCGACTCGAACACGAGGCCGTATCGCTCGCCCATGCCCTGCTGCTCGAGCTGAGCGGGCGGACCGTGCTGTTCGACCTCGCTTCGGAGTCCGGCACCCTGCACAACGGCCAACCGATCGGCCTCGCCCCGCTCGAACGCGGCGACCACCTGCGCGTCGGACCCTTCGAGCTGACCGCCCTCGCCCCCGACGACCAGCTCGCCCCGCCTACGGCCGAAGCTGTCAAGCTGGCCTTGATGGGCGAGGACCTCAGGGGCACCTGGCACGAGATCAACGATTGGCATGCCGCCGGTCCCGAGGGGCAGGATCGCCCGGAGAGCTGGGAACAGAGGCTCGCCGCCCGAGCCGCAGACCTCGACCGGCTCGACGCCTCGCTCCGTGGGCGGTTGCATGACCTCACCGGCCATCAGGAAGACCTGGCGGCCCGGGAGAAGGACCTGGCCGGCCAGTTGGAAGGCCTCAAGGTCGCCCAGGCCAGGCTGTTTCAGCGGGCCGCCGAAATCGAACAGCGCGAAGCCGCACTGGCCACCCGAGAGAAACAGCTCGCCGAGCAGGAGCGGCACCTCAAGGACCGCCCGCCCATGCCCTGCTGATAAGGCGAAGAATCACACCGGGCAATCGAATCGAACCTCCCCCACACCGGAAAACCGCGCCCGGCACGGGCGATCTCGATCGCGAATGCGACTTGCACTCAGTGCGGCAGTATCGGCTCGCTTCTATCCCACCCGGGCGACCAGTTCGAGTTCGACCGCGGCGCCCAGCGGCAACTCGGCTACCCCGACCGCGCTGCGGACGTGTTTGCCCGCGTCGCCGAAAATCTTGGCCAGCAAGTTGCTGGCCCCGTTGGCCACCTTGGGCTGATCGGTGAATCCCGCGGCGCTGTTGACGAAGACGCAGACGCGGACGATCCGCTCGATCCGGTCGATGCCGCCGACCACCGATGCCACGGCCGCCAGCGCGTTCAGCACGGCCAGTTCGGCGCCTGCGGCCGCCTCCTCCAGTGACACGTCGGTGCCGACCTTGCCCGTGCAGGTCAACTGCCCGTCGCGCATGGGCAGTTGTCCGCTGGTCAGGACTTCCCGGCCGCTTTGCAGGGCCGGCACGTAGCTGCCGACCGGTACCGCCACCGGCGGCAGGGTCAGGTTCAGGGCGGCGAGTCGCTCACTGTGACTCATGGTGGGTCTCCCTTTCGTCCGGGTTGTGGGTGTCACCTGTCTCAACGCCCTCTGCCAACGGCGGTTCCTGGTCCGGGCTGTCCGCAGTTGACGATTCGTCCGGCGGCGGCACCGGGCCGGCCGGGGGGACGCTGGTGTCCGTCGCGGAATTGACCGCCTGCGCCGGGCCGGTCGGGTCCATCTCCGGCTCCCCCCAGACGCCCGAGTCGGCTTTGATCGGCGTGGCATCCAGCAGGTGAATGATGATGGTGCCGAAGTTGCGCTCCTGCTCCGCCCGGACACGCCTCTGGCGGATCAGTTCCAGCAGCGCCAGGAACAGGCCGATGAGTTCGGCCTTGGTCCGCCCTTCGAAGATGTGCACGAACGGCTGCGAACCGCCGCTCCGCTCCAGCAGATCGACCACGTCGGCCGCGTGAAGGGCAATCGGCGTTTCGTCGTACACCACCTCGTGGAACTGCGATCGCCGCCCGGTCTGCTCCAGCAGGCGGTTGAAGGCTTCCAGCAAATCCCAGATCTGGGCCTCCTCGATGTCCAGCTGGTCGGCCCCCGGCGCCGCCACCGCCGGATGCCGGGGATGCTTCAGGGCCTGGAGCTGGGCCGCGGTGCCCAGCGAGTACGCCGCATCTTTGAACGCCTTGTATTCCAGCAACTGGCGGACCAGCTCCATCCGTGGATCGATGATCTCCTCATCCTCCTGGTCCGCCGGCGCCGTGGGCAGCAGGGTCCGCGACTTGATCTCCATCAGGGTGGCGGCCATGACCAGAAAGTCACCCGCCAGGTTGGGGTCCATCGCCTCGATCAGCTTCACGTAGGCCACGTACTGCTCGGTGATCCGCGCGATGGGGATGTCGTAGATGTCCACCTCTTCACGCCGGATCAGAAACAACAGCAGATCCAGCGGGCCGTTGTAGGCCTCGAGATCGACCCGGAAGGCGCTCACTGTGGTGCGCTCCCTGCCGACGGAGCCGCCGCCCGGTCCCGCGATCCGCCCCCCACCGCGGTGGGTCGGCCGGACGACGCCTGCCCCGGCGCCCGGCCGCTGGGAAGCACCGACCGGCACGGGTGCCCTGCCCGCTCGCTTACCTTCGTGGATCGGTTCGGCATGGCATCCGTCATGTGCATGGCACGTGGGTCGCTCGCCCGGCCACGATGCCGCAGGCCTGCCGGACCTGTTCCATCACCCCGCGGGCGATCTCCCGGGCCTGCCGGGCGCCGGCGAGCAGGATGTCCTCCACGCGGTCCGGGTCGGCCGCCAATCGGACGCGACGCTCACGCGCCGGCCCGAACGTCTCCTCGAACAGCTCGCCCGCCCGTTTCTTGACCTGACCGTAGCCCATGCCCCCCTTGCGGTAGGCCGCCTCCAGTTCCTCCGCCTCCTGGGGCTGGGCCAGCAGCCTCACGATCGCGTAAACGTTGCAGGCAAAGGGGTTCTTCGGCGACTCCACCGGCGTGCTGTCCGTCTTGATGCTCATGATTCGCTTGCGCGTGGCCTTGGGGTCGTCGAACAGGTCGATCGTGTTCCCGTAGCTCTTGGACATCTTCTGCCCGTCGATCCCCGGAACGATGCAGGCCTCGTTGATCCGCGGCTCGGGCCGCTTCAGCACCTCGCACCCGTACGCGTTGTTGAAGTACTGGGCCATGTCCTGGGTCATCTCGATGTGCTGAACCTGGTCCTGCCCCACCGGAACCACGTCGCTGTGGTAGATCAGGATGTCGGCCGCCATCAGGATCGGATAGCTCATCAGCCCCATCGACGGGCTGATCCCCCGGGCAACCTTGTCCTTGTACGAGTGAGCCCGGCGCATCAGCCCTTCCCCCGTCACCGTCGACAGGATCCAGGCCAGCTCGCACACCTCGGGCACGTCCGACTGGCGGAACAGGCAGGCCTTCTCCGGATCGAGCCCCAAAGCCAGGTAATCCAGGGCCACGTCCCGCGTCAGCTCGCCCATCAGGGCCGCGTCCTGCACCGTCGTCAGCGAATGGTAGTTCGCGATGAAGTACAGACCCTGGTGCTCGTGCTGCAGCTCGATGTGCTGCTTGATCGCACCCAAGTAGTTGCCCAGGTGCAACTTGCCGCTCGGCTGAACGCCCGAAAGAACGCGCATAGACAACCTCCGGCACGAAAGTACGTGCTGTCAGCCCCATTTTCAAGGCGGCCGGCCGCTTGACGCTGCCCCGCCCCAGCCGGATACTGGCCGGTCCCCATTGATTTCGGGTGATTCCATGGACCTGTCCACCATCGATCTGCTCATCCTGGACGTGGACGGCGTGCTGACCCCCGGCGACGTGTTCTGCCAGGAAGAGGGCGACTTGGCCCGCACGTTCAACATTCAGGACGGCTGCGGCATCAAGCTCTGGCATCGCTGCGGAGGCCGATCCGCCCTCGTCTCCGGGCGGCAGACCCCCGTGGTGGATCGGCGGGCCCGCAAACTCGGCATCGAAACCGTGCTCCAGGGCACCGCCGACAAACTGTCCGCCTACCGCAACGTGCTCACCGCCAACGCCGCCGGCGACGAGCAGGTCTGCTACCTGGGCGACGATCTGCCCGACCTGGGTCCCATGGGACGGTGCAGGTTTCCGGTGGCCGTGGCCAACGCCGTTCCCGCCGTCAAGCAGGCCGCCCAGTACGTGACCCGTCGCCCCGGCGGTCGCGGCGCAGTTGCCGAGCTGATCGAGCTGATCCTGCGCAAGCAACGGCGCTGGGCGCCGGTCTGACGCGGCGGACAGAGGCAGGCCCAGGCAACGAGGCGCAAGAAGCACCATGAACCGTAATACCCCATCCTACTCCCTGGTCCGAACCCTGATCCTGGGGGCGGCCACGCTCGCCATCGTCGGAGTCTTGTTCGCCATCTATCAATCGGCCACTCGCGCGCCGCAGCCGGCCGCGTCGCCCACCGTAGCGGCCCCCGGGCAACCGCCCGCAGAACCAGCCACGCCTCCCGGGGCGCCCCGCGCCGCGGAACAGGGGCCCGGTGTCGAACTGGTGCCCCATGTCAAAGCCGACGCCGGCGACAAGTCCAACATCCGTCTCTACAGCCCGGACAGCGACCGGGCCCGACTCGAACTGGCCGTCAGCAAGTGGGAGCCGGTTGGGTCGGGCAACCAGTTCAGCCTGACCGGGCCCGAGATCCGCATGCGCACGCCCAACGGCCAATGGGTCCAGATCACCGCCGACGCCGGACTCGTCGAACTCAGGAAAACCGCCGACGACAGCTACGATCCGCAGCGCGGCACCCTCATGGGCGACGTCGTCATCCGAGTCGATCGCCTAGACGACAAGCAGCGGGCCGCCCTGCCCGAAGCCGAGCGGAACAACCCCGGCCCCGACCGCCTCATCGTCGTCAAGCTCGAGGACGTCAGCTTCGACCTGGAGTACGCCCGCCTCGAGACGGCTGGTCCGTTCAGCGTCGTCTCGCACGAGGCCGAGTTTTACGGCCGGGGACTGGCCCTGCGCTACAACGAGGTCGATTCCAGCATCGACGAGCTGCGCATCCTGCGCGAGGGTCGGATTCGGGTCCGAGGCATGGGACCGGTGCTCGAGGTGGGACTGCCCGGGACGGCCCAGGGGCCGGCCCGCCAACGAGACGACGACTCCACCGATCAGGACTCCGCCCAACCGCCCGAGTTGACGGCCGAACGCGCCACCGACACCATCGTGCCCCCCGCCGCGGCGGACCAGGAAGCCGCCCCGCTGACCGTGCCGCCGGGCGACGCTGTCGCCGTCTTGCCCCTGGACGAGCCGCGCACGCCCGCTCCGCGCCCCACCATCCCCTATCAGGCCATCTTCGAGGGCGACGTGTTGGTCCGGCAGACCGAAGGCGGACAGGAGACCGGCCGACTCGAGGCCGACCTGCTCGAACTGCTGTTTGATTTCAGCCAGAAGCAACGCGAGACCGTTCGGGCCCAGGCCGCCGTACCCGGCGAAGGCGTCGAGCCGGACGAGGGGACCGAGGAAACCGGCCAGCCGGCCGCACCGACCGAGCTGAACGTGACCTGGACCGGGCCGTTGATGCTCACCTCCGTCAGACCGGCGGCGGAGTCCCCCGATGCCCCCCAGGGCGAGCCGCGCGAGCGACTGCACGTGACCGCCACCGGCAGCGAGGTGCGGTTGAGCCGCTCGGGCCAGGGACGCCTGCGCTGCCGCAAGCTCGTCGTCCACCAGGAAGAGGAGCGGGCCTGGCTATACGGCGGCGAGGACGCACAAGTGGTCATCGATTCGCCCGACGGAGGCCGGTTGGAGGGCCCGGAGGTCTTCCTCGACATACGCCAGGGCACGGCACGGCTCCAGGGGCCCGGGCGAATCGCCGACACCCGCTCCGGACAAGTCATGGGCGACGCCGACGCCGATTTCCGCGTCGACATCCGCTTCGATGACCAGGTGGACATCACCCTCGCACAAACCGTTACCGAATCGATCGATCCACAGACCGGCCAGCCGGTCCAGCGCCGCCGCCGGCACCTCGAACACGCCATCCTGCGCGGAGGAGTCTCCATGCATCAGCAAGGAGACGCCATCGAGGGCGACCAGATCGAGATCGATTTCGACCCGCCGCGCAGGGAGGGCTCGCTGGCCGACAACATCCGTCGCCTGCGCGGTGACGGCTCGGTCAGACTCGTGCACGGGGCCGACGCCGTGCGCTGCGACCGCATCGACGTGGAAATGGGCCTCGATGAGAGCGGGCGGGTCAGCCCGCGCCTGGCTCGGGCGTACGGCCACGTCAGCGCCAACCAGGATCAGCGATCCATCACCGCCAAAGATAAAATGATCGCCACCATGCGCTCCTTCCGCGTGGAACGCGAGCCCTGGGACATCCGCAAGGCCCAAGCCGAGGCCGTCCGACGGGGCGTCGATCCAACCGGGGTGGACTGGGAGAAGCAGCGCGTCAAGTACGAGAGCGAGGATCGATTCCGCCCCGGCCTGCTGCGCCTCCAGGCCTGGGACGACGTCATCGTGCGAGATCCCCGCCAGGAACTCTACGTCACCGCCGAGGCCCTGGATTGCACCTTCACCGAGGGACGCAGGATCGCCCAGGCCCTGGTCACCGGCCAGGAGGCCGCACCGGCCCACGTCGAGATGGACTACTTCTCCATCACCGGACGACAGATCGATCTGGACATGGAAACCGAGTCCGCTCAGGTGCCGGGCAAGGGGCACCTCTCCTTCACCACGCTGCGAGACCTGGACGGACGCGAACTCGACCAGCCCATGGCCGTGGCCGTCACCTGGGGCGAGCGGATGACCTACCGCGGCGCCGTGAACCGGGCCATGTTCACCGGCGCGGTCCACGCGGTCAGCGAGGAGAGCGAGTTCGACTGCGGCGAGCTCATCCTCGACTTCGCCGAGCGACAGGAGCCGACACCGGCGGACTCGCCCTCCGGCGCCGTTCTCGCCGAGGCCGGTCGCGACGATTGGTGGATCCTCACGCCCCTGGTACGCCGGGTTTGGGGCGACCGGGGGGACGATCAATCCGGCCCGCTCGGCCGCGAGTTCAACAAAGAGCCCATCAGTCTGCTGGCCACCGGGGGCGCCGTCGCCCGGACTTCCAAGACCCAGCCGGGCACCGGCCGTCTGCTCAGTCGCGGACGAATCGAGGGTCCCCGCATGCTGGTCAACCTGCGCGACGAGGTCCTGGTCATCGAGGACCCCGGAAACCTGCTCATCGAGGACTATGAGTTGCCCTCCCTGGAAAGGGCTGACCAGCCCGAGCCGCGCACGCCCTTCGGCGGGCTCGGCGCCGGAAGCCCCTCCCAGACCTTCATCACCTGGCAGGGGCAGATGACCTACTACTTCGGCAAGCAGGCCGCCTTCTTCGAGGGCGGAGTCGAGATGGCCCACCGCAGCGGCACCAAGATCGTTCTCGGATCGGAATTGTACGGTGACGTGGCCGAGCGGCTCGCCCAGGCCGGCGGCGATTCGGGACG
>DATKXO010000379.1:0-4810 GCA_035528995.1 Phycisphaerae bacterium
GAACGCATCCCTCAGGCGCGGATGCGCGTAGCCGACGCCACCGGAGGCCGCGACGCCGACAAGAAAAAGGCCACGGGCACGAGACGCGCACGGCAGGCACCCAACGCACGGGTGCGCCCGACCGAAACGAGGTGACACGGACGAATCCGTCCCATGACACAATTGAGCCGCAAGAAACGCGCCCTCGTCACCGTGCGTCGGTCAGCGTCAGGACCACGCCCGCGTGCCGCTCGCTGGCCGCAAAGCCGAACTGGCCCAGCCAGTCCCGGCGAATGAACTCGGCCGTGATCACCTGCACGCCGTCAACGGTCTGCCGGCGGATGAAGTCCTTGACCAGGATGCGTCCAATGCCTCGGCCGCGGTGGCGGTGCATGACGGCCACCTTGTTCAGCAGAACGTGCGAGGGCGTGCGCTGCATGTACCCGACGCCGCCGAGCACCTGTTCGGTGTCGTCCACAACGACGAGGAGCTGTTCCAGGGCGCTGTGCCCGCCGCCCATCCCGCTGGTGTAGAAGATGCGGTGCAGCATATCGACCTCGCGGGAACTGGCCACCGGTCGGATGCAGACAGTCTTGCCGATGCGGTCGGTATGCTGCGTGACCAATTCGGCACGGTCGGTTCCGGCCTCGGCCGCAGTGATCAACTCAGCCCGCTCGTCGAGGTCCAGGTGCGGGTAGGCCGCCCGGGTGAGGAAGTACTTCAGGTCGTGCGAGGGCAGCTTGTGCTGCAGCTCGGCGTAGAGCCTACCCAGGGCCTCCTTCAGGTCCGCCCCCTCGCGAAGGTGCAGGATGGCGTGGTCGATGATGGCCCGCTCGGGCCCGGCGATGTCGGCCAGGACGGTTTGTGCGTAGAGCCACAGGCGCGAGCCGGGAAACTGGCGGTCCACCTCGTCGATGCGGTAGCTGTTCTGCAGTTCGCGCAACTGTGCGGCCCGGGTGTGTGCCGCGGCGTCGGGAACCTGCTTCGCCCAGGCATGGTAGCGACGGATGGCGAAGTACACGGCCCGGGGCATGTAGCCGCGCTCCGAGACCATCTCGACGTACTCGCGGAGCAGTTCCCGCAGCATGGGCAGCTCTTCGGAGGGTTCCTCGATACGTTCGGCCTCGGCGAGGGCCTGCTTGAGGAAGGCCAGGCCCTCGGTCTGGCCCAGTGCCTCCAGGGCGCTGGCGAAGATGAGGGTCTCCTCGACCTCGGCCTCCTGGGCGGGGTACTGGAAGCGGGCCCGATCGACGAAGTCGCGTTTGAGTCGCAGGATGGTGTTGAGGGTTCCTTCGAAGGGTCTTCGCCCGGCCACTGAGCGGATGCGGGTGTCGGTGTCGTAATCGTTCAGGGGGACGGTGACGTCCCGGGTGACGGTGCTGGTGAGAACCCAGCGTCGTTCGGTGCGGCGGTAGAACTCGAAGGCGGCGGTGAGGATGGACCAGCAGATGTGCCTCCAGGCGTCCCGCAGCCGCTGTCGGACGTTGGGGTCGGGGTACTCGCGGAGGTGTCGGACCAGGTCGTTGGCCGACTCGCCGGCGACGTACTCGACGGTGGCGATGCGGTGCTCGGGCCAGTAGCCGCCGAGCTGCGGCGTGAGGGGCCGCTCTCCGGGCTGTTCGGCCCCGATGCACAGAATGCGCATGTCGCGCAGGAACTTCTCGGTCTCGGCGGTGGTGCGCAGGTACAGGGCGAAGTCGCATCGTTCGCCGCTGCGGAGCCGGACGCCGATGTGGTAGATGCTGCGCCCGAAACGCGTGCCCAGCAGGCTGACCCAGACGCATCCCGGCTCCAGGTCGTCCAGATCGATGCGCCGTTGGCGGTGGATGACGTAGACGGCCTCGCGCACCAGCTCGGTGTGCTGGACGACGTCGATAATCCGCCATCGCTCGTCGCGATCGATACCGTCTTCCAGGACCAGGGTGCCGGCCCAGGTGTAGGGCTGTCCGGTCTGGGGGTCGACGGCCTGTTTTCGTCCCGGGCCCAGCCAGGCCCGGAAGTGCTCGGTCAACTGCTGGGCGGCGACGGTGGCGGCGTCACCGACGGATTCGATCGGAGGGGCGAACTGCCAGGCCATCAGCTCTCGGCGGACGGGCAGGAAGAAGTCCCAATCGAGCTCGGCGATACGGCAGAGCGAGCGGAACAGGTCGGTCATGAACAGTGCGCTGCGAATCCGGGCGTCATCGTCCTGTCCTTCGGCGGGTCTTCGCAGGGCGGCCAGGGCGCCGGTGAGCAGTCGCCAGTGCTCGGGCTGGAGCCCGATCCGCACAATGCGCCGGCAGGCCTCCCGGTCGAGGAAGCTGTGCCGCGAGGAGCAGAACCGTTCGGCGATGGCGCCGAATCGGGTCGCGGGCTGATGCTCGTAGAAGGCGGCGAAGGCCCGGCTCCGGACGGAGGCGTGCGGATGGTTCGAGGCGAACTGGAGGCGCGACTCGGCCAGTTCGACGTATCGGATCAGGCCGGCGCTCATGACTCGGGCCAAGTGATCGACGGCGTCGCGGGCGGCGGCCGGATCAGGCCCGTTGAGCATCACGGAAGCGGCGTGAATGGTGAGCAGGCTGGGGTTTCCCTCGGCGGCGCCGGCGAGGCGCTTGTGCCAGCCCTCGGTGGGAATGTCGGTGGGCTCGATGCCGATCATGCGGGCTTTGGTGGAGCGGTCGCCGGCCTCGAGCGACCAGAGGAGGATTTCCTCACCGGTGACGTGGGTGAGTTCAGCGTTTCCGACCCACAACTCGGGCAGGCGGAGCCAGTCGTCGAGGTTGAGCACGCTTCCGGGGAGGTGGTAGCAGCAGTTTCCGACCCAGACGCGCTGGGGGACGTCGGGATCGCGGCAGATGCGGAGTCGTTTGTCGATGGCCCGGAACTCGAGTTTGTCGTCGGCGACGCGGATGCCGGTGGTGGTGGCCCCCAGGTGCTGGAGGAAAGCGGTGGGCACCTGGACTCGCAGGCCGTCCACCTGCCGCTCGACGGCGGTGGTGGCGTAAAGGTCCTCGATGACGTCGCGGAAGTTCTGTTCCACGGTGGCCCGTTTGAAGGAGCCCTTGGGCGTCAGCTCGCCCTGGTCGGCGGAGAAGTCGCGGTCCAGGAGTGCGAAGCGGACGACTCGTTCGAAGGGGGCCAGGAAACGGTTGCAGGAGACGACCAGCCCGCGGAAGTACTCTCGCCGGGCGGCCACGGTCATGCTGGCGAAGGGGACCTCGGTGAACTCGACGTTGGGACGGATGAGGAGGGTGACGTAATCGCGTCCGTCGCCGACGGCGAAGACGCGGCTGATCTCGGGGAAGTCGGCGAAGAGGGCCTCGATGCGTTGCGGGGCGATGGTGTTGCCGCTGGCGTTCTTGTAGATGTCCTTTTTTCGATCGACGTGTCGCAGGAATCCGGCGGCGTCGCGGCTGACGATGTCTCCGGTGTGGAACCAGCCGTCCTGAATGACGCCGATCTCATCCTCGGGGTTCACGTAGCCGGGGGTGACGTACGGCCCGCGGAGGAGCAGCTCGCCGTCCTCGCCGAAGCCCAGTTCGATGCCGGGCAGAGCCCGGCCGATGGATTCCTCGACGTACTGCTGTGGCGGCGTCATGGTGATGCCGCCGGTGGCTTCGGTCATGCCGTAGCCGCTGAGCAGTTCGATTCCGTTGCGCTGGAAGAAGCGGAAGATGTCGGGGTCGAGGCGGCCGGCGGCGCTGAGCCCCCAGCGGAGGCGTCCGCCGGTCAGTTGGGCGAGCGTGCGGCGGGTGCGTTCGGGCTGGTCAGGGTCCTCGGCGGCTCCCACCCTGGCGGTCACCTCGGTGTGGAGGTCGCGCCATTTTTTTGGGACGCCGATGAGGGCGGTGGCGTGGAAGTCCTGCATATGGCGGAGCAGGGCCTCGGTGGAGGTGTTCTCGGCGAAGACGTAGGTTGCGGCCAGGTGAACACAGCCCATCATCTCGAGCCAGCGCCCGAAGGTATGGAAGAGGGGCAGGAAGCAGAGGAAGACCTCGTTCTCGTCGATTTCCGGCAGGGCCATGGCCCGGCAGAAACGCTTGCTGACCAGGTTGAGGTGGGTGAACTTGATTCCCTTGGGCGTTCCGGTGGTGCCCGAGGTGTACATGGTGGTGGCCAGGTCGGTCGAGCGGACGCGGGCCAGGCGTTCATCCAAGAGGTGTTCGGGCACCTCGGTTCCCGCGGCGACAAGTTCGGGAAGTGACATGGTCCTGACACCGGGCACGTGGGGTCGCGGGTCGAGGGTGACGATCCACTCAAGGTCGGGCAGCCGTTCGGCCGCGGCGATGGCGTTCTGCATCTGCCCGGCCCCGGATACGACGAGCATGCGGGCGCCGGACTCTCGAACGATGTGGATGAGGTGGGCCTCGACGGCGTTGGCCGGGACGGCGGTGTTGAAGATTCCGTTGGTCAGGCAGGCCAGGTCGACCAGGGCGCCCTCGATGCGGTTGGGGGTGTAGAGGGCGACGCGGACGTCGTCGGACGCGCCGGATTCGGCGCCGAACACGCCGAGGATGCCGCGGGCGATGTTGTTCGCTTCCTGGAGAACGGTGGTCCAGGTGTACTCGGTGACCCTCCGCCCCTTGGGGACGATGAAGAGGGTCTTGTCCGGGTACTGGGCGGCGCGCTGACGAAACAAGCGCCCGGTGGTGAAGTCGGACTGCTCGATGAGCCGCAGGATCAGGTCGAGCCAGCGTTTGCCGGGGCCGTCGTCGTCGGGCGGATAGGCGGCCGCACGGACGGACTTGAGCCGGGCGAGGTCGATGAACTGGTGACAGATGTCGGCCAGGTCGGGTTTGTGGGCCTGGTCCGCCGCGGGCAGAGCGTCGAGCAGGGCCTCGGCTGCCTCGCT
>DATKXO010000380.1:0-23554 GCA_035528995.1 Phycisphaerae bacterium
GTCGAGTTCCTCCAGCCATTCCAACGCCCCGGGTGTGGCCTTCCATCCCTCTTCCATCTCGGTGGCGACGTGCACCGCCTCATCCTCGTTGCCCAACCCCATCAGTTCCGGCAAGGACCAGGGAAGCTCCCGTCGTCCCAGAAGGAAGGACGGTACGTGCGGGTTGCCGTTGATGGCCTGCTTGACCTGCTTGCGGGCCAACGGCGTGTTGCCCTCGCGGCGAAACGTCGATAGGGCGCGTAGATACAACCACTGGGCGCTGTCTTCCTCATACCGGTCGAGGAGCCTGCTCAGTTCCCTGTCCTTGCCGAGCTCGAGCAGGCAGGCCGCCAGAACGTACCGTATGCCCTGGTTGTCGTCTGGGTTGAGCCGCAGCAGGTCGCGGTAGTGTTTCACCGCCTCCTCTTGGTGTCCGCTTGCCCACAGCCCTCTGGCCAGCCCCTCCCGAGCACGCATGTAGGGTCGGGTCTCCAGGATGCCCCAGAACTGTCCGGCTTCCTCCCTGAAGGTCGCTCTCCCGAGCGACCGCTCGCCGGCCTCCACGCCCTGGCGGTACAGTGTGCAGGCCTCATCCAGATCACTTACCTCCTCTGCCAGTAGCACGTAGGCGTCGGCGCAATCCGCACAAATCTCCAACGCCTGCCGGGCGAGCTTCCGCCGCCGACGGCCCCTCGCCTCCCATGCCTGGTACATGAGTTCCTGGGCTTGTTCGAGAGCTGTCTCCGGCTTGCCGCGAGGCACTCGACCGTCCTTGATCTGCGACGCCAGGAACGCGTTGGCTTCCTCGGTCGAGCCGAACTCCTGCTTCGCCAGCAGACGCTGAAGGTCGACCATGTCGCGTTCCATCGTCCGACGCAGGTCCTGAGGTCGTAGTTCCTGTTCCTCCCACCTTCCGGCAGCGTCCGTCGCGTCTGCCAGTTCGCTCACCAGTGCCAGCCGATACTCGACCGGTCCGTCCAGTGTCGAGACGGTGACGGACCACCGCCCGGCGTCGAGCTGATCGCCCGTGTTGTCGGCCAGTGCCCGCAGCAAGCCTTCCAGGAACGCCAACTGCTTGGCGTTCGGGCGGCGGATTTCAGTTCGAGGGCTGAAACGCGCCGCAAACGGATAGGCCTCTTCGTTCGCCACGGGCAGTCCATGGTCCTTCCAGAGGTCGGCGTCGGGAGACGGGAGTTCCATGATCGGGCCGAAGGTCAGCGACCAGACGACGTGCCTCGCCAAATACCGGCTGGGGTCGCTGGCAGTCAACATGTTGTCGAACTGTTTGAGATTCTTGAAAAAGCCCAGGCCGATGGTCTGTCCCGCCGAGCCCAGCACCGAGGCGTAGGTCATTTCGACCGGCGGCTTCGGGCGCTCCACAACGATGAGGTCCTGGTCGGTGAGCTCGTCCCAGGGGCGGGCTTTGTAAAACCGGGCCGCGGCCTCCGCGAAGGCCCGTACCTGCTCCACCGTCACGCCCTTACCGCCCAGCAAGGAAGGCGGTTCAGGGCGGTCGACGAATTCCTCGCCCATCCGGTCGAGAGCATCCTGAAGCGCGACCAGATCCGGAGCCCATCGGCAGACCACGCCGGTCCCCGCCAGGCGGTCTTCGAGGTACGCCGCCAGGTCGGCATCGTTGACCTCCACCGCCGCCGGACGACCGCTGCCGCCCTCACCGGACAAGGCAAACGCCACGAGCGAATCCAGCGCCTGAGGAAGGGGTTCTCCGTCGGGCTCGATCATCCGCGGCTTTGATGCCCGGCCGGTCGATTCGCTTACCCAGAGAGCTATCAAGGGCCGGTACGGCTGGTCGTCGTTTCCTTCGGACAGCCCCGGCATTCGGAACAGCCCTCCCTGCCAGGCGACGCCAGGTGTCTGAGGGAGTCGTTTGAACCGCTCGATGTTGAATCTGGCCACAATCGGTTCTGGCGGCGAGTCCATCTTGTCCTGCCTCCCACCCGCGCCGCGGGCAGTCGGGTTGTCCCCAGACCTCCGGGGGCCGCGCCCTTACATCGTCTACCCAGCGGTTGTCGATGGCACAACCGCAGTCTCTTGACCGTTGACCCAGATCACAACGCGCCGGAGGCGCACTGCAACCAGCGTCCCCGGCGACGCGCATGGCACGAAGAAGTGCGGTCCGCCCAGTGGGGAAGACCGCCTTCATCTCGTCGAGGTCGCAGGCCGCCGCCGGTCTTCGCGCTAGGCCTGGTAGAGCCCCCGTCTTACCTTCTTGACGCCCGGCATCTTGGCGAGGGTGTTGGCCACCATGTTCGGCAAGCTCTTCGCCGACGTCTTGTAGCCCGCCGTTTTGACCCCTTGCACGACCTCGGCAGGAGTCATAGGCCGCTTCTTCCGGCGAAGCACCCGCCCGACGAAGTCGGTCAGCGAGCCCGTGCGGACGCCCTTGCTGCCTCCGCCCTTGCGGCTCCGACGAGCCGGTGGGGCCGCTCCCGTCCCGGACATCGCCTGGATCGCCTGGTCGACCGCCGCGATCTCGGTCTCCAATGCCGCTTGCTGGGCTGACAGTCCCGTCTGGTGCGACTGCAGTTGGCGGAGCAGGGCACCGGTACCGCCTGCCGGCGTCCGCCCCGCGGGCCCCGGGGTCTTCCTCCCCCCGGCTTTCGTCCGGGCGGTCTTTCTGCCGGACTGAGCCGCATGAATCGTGCTGAGATGCCGTCCCAGATGGGCGGCCATCGAGAACGCGCGGCCACACTTGGGACACTTGATTCCACGTTTCGCCATGATCGTATCTCCCTGTAATAGGTTCCCTGGTGTCGATACCCTATGCTGCATGGCTGCCGGCCGCAAGGGTTTATTTGGCCCAGAGCGTCTGGCAGGCTGCCTGCAGTCGAGAACCGTTGCCAGGTGTGCAGTGCATTGAGCTCGCTCGTCCGGGACGCTAGGCTGCACTGCTCCGATCGGAAACGTCGCCCTACCAACGTAGGAGTCCCGAGAATGAGAAACGCGAATACCAGCCCTGGTCGGTGCCCTTTCCTGGTCGCGGCACTGACTGCCTGCGTCTGCGTCCCGCTCGCATTCGCCGAGCCTCCCGGTTTCCTGCAGAAACCATCCCCCAATGCCGTCCGCGTCATGTGCTACAACGTCAACTGGGATGCCATCTTCCCCGATGACGACCCCAAAAACCACCAGTGGCGATCCCACGACCGGAGCGCCGAGTTCCTCCGGGTCGTCCGAGCCGTCCAGCCGGACGTGCTCTGCATCCAGGAGATCAGGGCCGGCCGCGATCCGCAAGACGTCGGCAGCATCCTGGATACCGCGTTGCCGCTGGGCGACCATCGCAAGTGGCAGGTCCACCAGGGCGAGGACAACGTCATCGCCTCCCGATACCCGATGGCCGAGCTCGCCACCGACACCGTCCCCTCGACCAACCGCGGCCACGCCATGGCCCTGGTCGACCTGCCCGACGCCGCCTACCCTGTTGACCTCTACCTCATCAACGCCCATTTCAAGGCCGCCGGCGGCGAACGCAACATCCAACGGCGGCAGCAGCACGCCGACGCCATCGTGCATTGGATCGGCGACGTCAAGACGATTGGCGGCCGGATCGACGTCCCCTCCGGCACCCCGGTCATGATCATGGGCGACCTCAACGTCTACGACACCGACCCGCACCACCACCTGACAACGCTGCTCACCGGCGACATCTCTGACGAGACCACTTACGGTCCGGATATCGCTCCCGATTGGGATGGAACGGACCTTACCGACGCATTGCCGCTCCACAACGGCGTCGGACCGGAGCGATACACCTGGCGGAACGACGCCGGCCAGTTCAAGCCCGGTCCGCTGGACCGGATCATCTACACGGACAGCGTCCTGTCCGTCGCAAACGCGTTTGTCCTCAACACCGCCGCAATGTCCGCCGAGGACCTGCAGGCGGCCGGTCTGCAATCATCCGACGTCTTGCTCGACCCGTCATCCGGCAACTATGACCATCTCCCGCTCGTGGTCGACTTCGTGGTCCCAACCACCCCGGCCGGTGATAAGCCCGCCCGCGAGATCGGCCTCGACGCATCGGCCGTCGAACGGTTCGCCAAGCTCGCCCTGGATTGCCTCCATCGCGAGTACCCCAACAAGATTGCCCACGTCCTCAACTCGGATGGCGATGTTCGCCCGCCGCGAGAGCTCACGCCGGTCTTCTGCGGCTGCTACGACTGGCACTCGGCCGTCCACGGGCACTGGCTGCTCGTGCGTCTCTGCCGCACCCACCCCGACGCGCCCTTCGTGGGACCAGCCCGGCAGGCACTCGCCGCCGGTTTCACCGCTGAGAAAGTGGCGGCGGAAGTGACCTATCTGCAGGCCCAGGGACGCAACACGTTCGAGCGTCCCTACGGCCTGGCTTGGTTCCTGCAGCTCTCCGCCGAGCTTCACGAATGGGACGATCCCCAGGCCGGACAGTGGTCATCCACACTGGAGCCGCTGGAAAAGCTGGCCGCCGATCGGCTCCGCGAATGGCTGCCCAAGCTCTCCCACCCCATTCGGACCGGCGAGCACAGTCAGACGGCCTTCGCCCTGGGCCTGGTCCTCGACTGGGCCAGAAGCCGAGGCGACGCTCAGACGGAGCAACTCGTCGTTAATCGGGCACGGGTTTATTACTTGAACGATCGCGGCGCCAGCCTGTCCTTCGAACCCGACGGGCAGGCGTTCCTCTCGCCGATTCTGGCGGAGGCCGACCTGATGCGGCGGATTCTCCCGCCCGCCGAGTACGCCGCCTGGCTTGGCGCCTTCCTGCCCGAACTGCGCCTGGACGGCTCGGCCGACTGGCTCCAGCCCGCAGTCGTCACCGACAGAACCGATGGCAAGCTGGTTCACCTCGACGGGCTCAACCTCTCCAGGGCATGGATGCTGGAAGGGATGGCGGCCGGCCTCCCACCGGATGACCCGCGCAGAGCCGGCCTGCTCGCCGCGACCCGCCTGCACCGCAACGCCGGGCTACAGGCCGTGACCGAGGAGCACTACGAGAGTGGACATTGGCTGGGCAGCTTCGCCGTCTACCTGGTCACCCAGCGCGGCCTGCACGATCCGGGTTCGACGCATGCCAGCCCGCCGGGCTGATCGCCCCACGCCGGGCGCGCAAAACAGGCCCCGGCGCGTTCGTGCCGGGGCCTTCTTGGTACTCGTCAAAAGCGGGTGGTCGGACTTGAGCCGACTGTCTTCCTGATAATCGGCGCTCTCCACCAGGTAAAGAGGGATCACCAGGCCTGCCCTGTAATCTGGAAGTGCCGGACCGGCTACTTTCCAGAGTCGGCCCCCAAGTCCCTCCGGTCTCGTACACGCGAACCGATCAGTCAATCCCGAACACCATCTGGAACCCGGCGACGTCCTTCAGGTCCACGTCGGCGTCGTACTCGAAGTCGAACGCCTCGCAGCCCGGATCGTAGGGCCCGCCTCCCGGCCCGGTCACGCAGCGATCCCAGTAGTAGAAGTCATCCAGGTCCACGCCGAGATCGCAGTCGTAGTCGCCGATCCCGAACTCGTACGCCCCCATATCGAGCCGCCCGCAGAGCACGCGGGAATGCCCGTCCAGATCAGTCTTCTCCGGACCGGGCAAAAACGCCGGATCGCCCGTGTTGATGCACGGCGACGCGGGCTGCAGGCGGAGGTTGTCATCCTCGGTCCCGTAGATTCCGTCCGGCCCGTCGGCGTCCACAAACCGCGGGTACACCCGGATATTGCCCGTGCCCGTCCCCGACAAGTAGTGATCCACGTCAGAGTAGTTCATCGTGACGCTGGTGTACGGCCCGAAGGATAGCTCACCACCGCCGTTGTCCCACACAATACAGTTGTTCACCCCGACGTGACTATCGTCGCCATACACGGAGATTGCTCCGCCGTGGACGGCGGTGTTGCCGTTGAACGTGCAACGGGCGAAACCTTGATACGAAGAAAAACCCGGATCCCGATATGCGCCGCCGTCCCCGCTGGCCTTGTTCCCGCCGAATACGCAGTTCGTGAAACCGGCGTACCCACCAACCCCGGCATTGCTGTACACGGCGCCGCCGTCGCCGCCCGCCGAGTTCTTGCGCAGTACGCAGTCGGTCACGTACGCGTTGGTGTCCTGGCTCAAGTGTAACGCGCCGCCGTCACTGACCGCCGTGTTCTCGCTCAACGTGCATTCCTGCATCTTCAGTAAAATCTCACCGGACGCATGGCCGCCCCCGCCCTCACTGCCGGCCGAGTTCCCGCTGACTGTGCACCGAAGGAACGTCGGGCCAAGAAAATAATAGCCGGAGGCGGCCGCAAACCCGCCGCCACTGGTGCCCGACAAGTTTCCGCTGAGCGTGCATCCCGTCAGTGACGCTGCGCTCCGATAGAAATACATCCCGCCGCCCGTGCCGCCCCGGTTGGCACGAATGGTGCAATCCACCAGCGTCGGATCGCTGGACAGGCTTGCGCTCACACCGCTGAGAGAGACACCACCGCCCGGACCCCCGTTGCCACCGGTGATGGTCACGCCGTCCAGGACGGCCGTCGCATCAAGCACCCCGCCGGTCACGACGTGGTAGCTGTTCTCGCCGTCGTTGGCGAAGTCCGGTCCGTCGTCGCCGGCCAGGTCGCCGCTGAGGATCGTCTCCTGCGCCTTGATGTCCCTTGCGTCGGGGTCCCGCGCTCCGAGCCCGGCGTAGCCGCCCTTCAGCTTGACACCACTGATCAGCCCGAAGTTGGCCGCGCGGTCCCCGGGCGTGACCTGCCCGCCCTCGTCCACGTCCGGCGTGTAGGTTCCCTGGGCCACGCGGATGTCGGTGATGGTGCCGTTGGCGCCGGCCTCCCACAGGGCGTCCTGCAGGCACTTGTACGCCGTCGCCCAGGCCAGCCCGTCACCGCCAGTCGCCGCGTCGTCGTCCACGTAGCGAATGACCTGGGCCTGGGCCAATGGAAGACAAGCCGATGTGAAAATGAGTATTGTAAGCGAACATCGAGCAAACATGGTTGCTCTCCTTGAGTGAAATGGGACGTGATTAAGAAGCGCCATTCATCATACGCGCTTGGCATCCCGGCAGACAAGCAAAAACTCGCCTTCTTCCTCTCGCGCCGTATCATCAAGTCGTGAGCCAGGAGAATCCTCGTGACGGCCTGTGGCACTTATCGAATTCCAGCCCTCCGCCACCTCGGGGCACGACTCGCCCTGCCGCAAACCGGCGGTTTAGCGCAAACCGCCGGGGCAACAGCCCAAAGAGCACTCCGATTGGAGTCCCGATGTACTCTGCACGCCATTGGTGCACCGTCAGTAGACGTCGACTGTATTGGCACCCATAGTGATGTGGCGGGCTGTGCCGCCGTCAAGAAGAGGGGACTGTCCCGATTGTATTGACTCTTTCCGCTCGCTACGGCCCTGTCTCGCCCGACCTGGCGGCAAGCGCAGTCGTACCTGCACGTCTTCAACGGAACGATGCCCGTGCCGACCGAGCATCCTCGAGCCGAAGCAGACCGAGCGCCGGCGCGCAAAACAGGCCCCGGCCTGTTCCTGCCGGGGCCTTATTCATCCTCGTCAAAAGCGGGTGATCGGATTTGAACCGACGACGTTCACGTTGGCAACGTGCCGGCACCCCACGGAACCGACGCATTCACAGACAGTTACAGACGGTAGCGCGGACGCTTGTACCGCTGCTTGTACCGGATCGCCGGATTCGGTGCAGGATGACCAGCTCGAAGCGCTGGCCGCGGCGCTGTCGGCACTGACGCCGGAGCAAAGGGCACGGCTCGCCGGGATGCTGACGACGGCCGGCCCGGGACATTGAGCCGGCTGCGGAACCGGCAGCCGTGGGAGGATAACCTATGGCAAGGGCGAAACGAGTAGGGCGGCCCCGACGCCGTGTCGGGTGCCCGGTGCCAGTGGAAACCGTAGTGCGGTTTGACGACATGTGCAGACGCCTGGGGCTCAGGCGCGGGTGCGTGTTGGACGCGGCGATGCGGCTTATCTGTGCTCTGCCGGCAGACGCGCGGGACCGGGTAATGAGAGGCCGCCACGGCGAAATCGCAATCGAGCTGGCGACCGAGCCGGGCCAGCGGGGCGATGACCGGGGTGCCCAGCCTGCCGGCCCGGGTCGCGGCGCTTGAGCGGATCGTGCTGGCCGCTACTGTAGGTTCCAGCGCTGAGTCTGAATCCGCCCGCAAGTTAGCGGCGCGGGTCCGAGACGGCTTGACCGCAGCCGATCCCAGCGGTAAAGGTGGTCCGTCAGGATCTCCCGCAGATCGACTGAGAGGTTGGTCATGAGCAAAGGGCAACAGTCAACGTGTCAAGTATGAACGCGCCTCGGGCGCTGGTCAAATAGAGAATCGGGCGAATCTTCGAATCGAGGGCCTTTCGGACCGCACAGAACCGGCCCAACCGTCAACCGGGAGGACCTGCCATGAAGTTCCGCATCATCGGCGCCGAACGCCAGACTGGGATCGATGTCGACAAGACGGTCGATGTCGAAAACGACCAGATTGCCGCCAGGATGGCACACGATATGAACGTGCTTGTCGAACGAATCGAACCGGTCCAGCCGTCTCGGCCGGCCACACCTCCCGAGCCCCCGAAACCGCAGAAACCCTACCCCATCATGGCCGCCGTTTCGGTCGCCTCCATGGCCCTCGGCGTCATTTGTGCGGTTCTCGGTTGCGTTTTTCTGGTCATTGCCATCCATCGTCTGTGGTTTGCCCTCGCCGACCCTAACGTGTCCCCTTCCCTGCCGCTTGGTTGGGGCGCCCTGCTTCTCGGCCTAGCCGTCTCCCTCATTCTGCAATCCGAGCTGCTCGTCGGCCTCCGGCGTCACTTCCTCAACGGCGACGAGATTGTCCGTCTCCTGAAGGCCGAACCTCGAACCCCCTACTGACTCAGAACTTCCCCAGCGGGCAGCCGCCGCGCTCCTGGATTCGTTTGGTCGCCCGGATCGCCCGCTGAACTCGAAGGGCTGGCCGCGGCGCTGTCGGCATTGACGCTGGGGCAACGGAACCGGCTCGCCGGGATGCTGGCCGGTGGCCATCCGGCGGCACCTGGGGCGAAAGGTACTACCAGCGGCGGTTTCCGCCCGAGGGCATTGCGATCAGTCGAGCGTGGAGACTGACTTTCTTTCGCGCGGCGTGGGGACGGTCGATCGGAGGCCGGACGGTGAAACCAACAAACGGCAGTGAGCACAAGACGGAAGCGTTGACGGTGGGTGACCTTGCTCGGCTGCTCAGCACGGCCGGCGGGCGGCGGGTGACCGTCACGATGATCCGCGCGGACTTGGCTGCGGGGGCGCCGGTCAACCCGGACGGAACGATCAATCTGGTCCACTACGCCGCCTGGCTGGCGAGAGAGTCATCCTACCGGTGAGCGTGGAGGCCCTGGACCCAAACGGTCCCTGGACGCCAGCGGCGGTGTGAGTCAGAATCGGGGACGGCGGCTAGCTACCGCCACGCGCTGCCTGGCGGTTGTGCGATCGCACCATCCCGCACAGCCGTTGGGCGGCGACCCCGATAAGGATGGTGCATCATGTCTGATTCCGTTGCCCGAACGCATGAAGCCATCGCCCGGCTTTTCGAGCGATTGGGTGAGACGTGGTGCGCGGTGGATACCGAGGAACTGACGCGCACTGAGCAGACGGCGCTGAGGGTGATTTGCTGGACCGGGCTTGTTGAACTGCGACTGACGTTCGCCGCCTGGACCGACGTGGCCCAAGTCAGCGCTGAGGCCGTTGTCTGTGGCCAGTGGATTGATTCGTCGCACGCAAGCATGCTGCCAGAACGGTTGCGAGCTGCGATTCCGGCCTGGGCCGGGCGTTCGATTGCGATGCAACCCGATCCGTGTGTGCAGGCACGGCTGACTTCGGACGGTCTGGATGTTCAACGCGACGTTTCTTCGGGCAACGAAGCCTCACGTTTTTGCGCGTTTGCCGCGGCGACGTGCAACCTCCAACCCGGGCGGGCGCGTGTTCGGATTCTGTCCACCGACGCGCGCGCTCCCGGCGTGGTACCGGCGCTGGCAGCCGATGGCCCCAACGAGTTGGTGCAGGCGTTGAAAACCGGGTTTGCGGACGTGGCTCAGGCGATCCGCGGTGCGGGTGGCGTTGAGGAAGAGAGGACTAGGGCCAGGATCGCTGAGAGTGCCAAGAAAGCGACTTCACCAGACCCCCATAGAGACGACTGGAACGCGCTTACGGAGCGGCAACGAATCTGCCTGCAGGCCTTGGATGAGTTGGGGGCATTCGACGCCAGTTCCCGACAGCGGGCAGGTGACGTTGCGCAGAAAGCGGAGGGTCACTCCGCGAACGTGAACGGCTTCAAACAACCTCTTGCCGATCTGGCAAAACGCGGGCTGATTGAAAGCAAGACCGGTCGGGAAGGCGGGTACTGGCTGTCGCCCAACGGCCGCGCGGTAATCAAGGCCGGCGACCGAAGTGAATCCGGCAACAGTACAGACACCTAAACGGTGCGCACCGTTTCCATACCATTGTTGGACTGATTCCCACTGTTCTCTGTGCAAGACTTGGGACAACTGGCGGGCGCTGGGCTCGCCTGGGTTTGTCTTGAGGTACTTGCAATGGGCAGAAACAACACGTCGAAGGCGGACACGTCCACCGCCGCGTTGTTGGACGTAACCGAGGTTGCTGCGCTACTCCACTGCTCGGGACGCCACGTCTACAGGCTGGCTGACTCCGGCAAGATGCCGCGGCCGGTGAAGCTGGGCCAGCTCGTCCGGTGGTCCCGTACCCAGCTCGAGCGCTGGATCACAGACGGGTGCCCCCCAGTGCGATCGGCAAGGGGGGCGGCGCGATGACCAGAGAAGAAAGCGGGCCGCGCCGTCGGCAGAACGGCACGGCCCCAAAGTCTATCGGTCACTCACACCATACCGGCGGGCCTGAGAGGCGGCAATCCCTCAGCGGTGAAGACCTGAAACTTGACGCGCACGCGTTCCTAGAGGCCCGTCGGGAGCTGTTCATCCTTCGGGGCCGGCGAGCACTTCTGACGGCTTTGCTTCGCACCGGTAGGGCAACGGCCGATGACGTTCGGGATACAGTGGAGCTGCCGGACAGCGTTGGTCCAAAGCTGTTCGGACCTGTGCCTGGGCCGCTGGCACGCGTGGGCATCATCGAGCTTGGCGGGTCTGTGAAATCGCGCCGACCGGATGCCCACGGCCGACCGGTCTCGGTCTGGCGGCTGAGGGACCGCCAAGCCGCACAGCGCTGGCTGAGCGATCACCCTGACCGTCCAGACCCAGTGCCGACCGGAGTGCAGGCCGACCCCACGCTTTTCGATTTGGACGGATCGGGGGCGCGCCGATGACGCCGGTAGAGCTGGTGTTATCGAAGCTGCCGGATGCCAAGCGTAGCGGCAACGGCTGGTCAGCTCGATGCCCGGCCCATGATGACCGTCGGGCAAGTCTCTCGGTTTCGGAAGGTGACGACGCCCGGGCACTGGTCACGTGTCACGCCGGCTGCACGTTCGATGTGATCGTATCGGCGCTGGGGTTGGCGCCCCGCGATCTGATGCCCGCGGGCGGCTGTGCCACGTGCCGAAACGGCCCGGATCGGCGGCGATCCCCCCATCCGTCATCGTCGGTGCGATCCGGTGAACACAAGACGTATCCGACAGCTCCCGCGGCGGTGGCTGCGCTGGAGACGAAGCACGGAAAACCGGTGGCGAGCTGGACCTACCACAACGCCGGCGGGCACCCGGTGGGAATCGTCTTGCGGTGGGATCGGCCCGACGGCGGAAAGGACTTTCGGCCGGTGTCACGGCATGGCACTATCTGGCGAATCGCCGGGATGCCCGCGCCCAGGCCGCTGTACCGACTGCCGGAGCTGGCCGACGCCCGGCGCGTCTACGTCACCGAAGGCGAGAAAGCAGCCGACGCGGTGCGTTCCGTCGGGCTGGTGGCCACAACGTCACCCCACGGGAGCAACAGCGCGGGAAAGGCCGACTGGTCACCACTGGCGGGGCGAAGAATCGTGATCCTGCCCGACGCCGATGACGCCGGCCGGCGCTACGCCGATGACGTGGCCCGGCTGCTGGCAAAGGTGACGCCAGCTCCGACGGTCAAGGTGGTGGAGCTGCCCGACCTGCCGGCCGGTGGGGATGCGGTCGAGTACGTTGCAGCTCGCCGCGCGGAGGGCTTGGACGATGACGCGATCCGGGCGGCGGTCGAGGGCCTGGCGAATGCGGCGGCACCGATCGACCCGACCGAGGCGACTGCAACGGCCGTGCCGGTGCTGGTGTGCGTCGCGGACGTGCAACCGGAACCGGTGCGGTGGCTGTGGCCCGATCGGGTCGCCCTGGGCAAGCTGACGCTGATTGCGGGCGATCCGGGCCTGGGCAAGAGCCTTATCACGTTGGACATGGCGGCGCGGGTGTCGGGGGGCACGGCGTGGCCCGATGCGCAGGACACGCCGAACGTGGCCGGTGGTGTGGTGCTGCTTTCGGCTGAGGATGACGTAGCCGATACGATTCGGCCGCGGCTGGACGCCGGCGGTGCGGACGTTTCGCGCATCGTCGTCTTGCAGGCGGTGAAGCACCGCGATCCTGACACCGGCGCTGAGCTGCCCGCTCCGTTCTGCCTGGCAACCGACCTGCCCGCGCTCGGGCTGGCCATCGAGAGGGTGGCAGATTGCCGACTTGTGGTCATCGACCCGATCACCGCGTACCTGGGGCGCATCGACTCGCACAAGAACGCTGAGCTTCGGGCGGTGTTAGGTCCGGTGGCTGAGCTGGCCGGGCGGCATCGCATCGCGGTGGTGGCGGTGACGCACCTGCGCAAGGCGGAGGGGCCGGCCATGTACCGGGCGATGGGTTCTCTGGCATTCACGGCCGCGGCGCGGGCGGTGTGGGCGGTGACAAAGGACCGGGACAATCCCGGCCGGCGGCTGGTGCTGCCGGTCAAGAACAATCTCGCCGCGGACGTGCTGGGGCTGGCGTACACCATTGAGCCGACCGGGGCACACGGCGCGCCAGTGGTGTTGTGGGGAGCCGAACCGGTCAACGTGTCGGCTGACGACGCCCTGGCAACGGAGCACGGGGACGCGGACGGGCACACCGACCGGGAACAGGCGGCGGACTGGCTGCGCGACGCCCTGGCGGATGGTCCGGTGCGGTCAACCGCCCTATTCGCCGAAGCGAAGGAAAACGGCATCGCCCAGAAGACGGCGCGCCGGGCTTTTCGGGACATGGGTGGCAAGCCCCACAAGGCATCCTTTGACGGCGGATGGTACTGGCGGCTGCCGGGTGACGACCGCGAAGTTGGCCCCGAAGATTCCCAAGATGCCCAACGGTGAATGTGGGCACCTTCGGGAAAGTTGGCCATCTTGGGGGCGGTGACAGCTCCGACCGGCGGCCGCGGGATTCGGCGGATTCGGCTTGACAGCCTATCGGCAATGTGATATCCTTCGGGCATCGGACACACCATATCGAGGCAGGCGACATGCAAGACATTGAGACAACGCTACGCGACGCGGCCCGGCAATCCGGGCTGAGCATCGCGGAGCTGGGCCGACGGGCAGAGCTGCCGTATGCCGTCGTGCACGGTTTCGTTACGTCGGGCCGGCTAATCACGCTGCGATCGGCGGCGGGGATCGCCCGGGCGCTGGGTCTGGAGCTGCGAACCGTCAAGCCGCGCAGAAAGGCAAGGTGAATCGTGGGGGCCGTCTACCGAGAAACCTACACCAAGCCACTGCCGGATGAGGCAGAGCTGTTCACCCGCAAGGGCGAGCGGTTCGCACGATGGCGGACCGGGCGGGGCAAGCGTCGCACAGCTCCGGTCGTGACGGGTGAGAGTGGCGGGCAGCGCGTGCAGCTCGAAGCGGGCACCTACACCGCGAAGTATCGCAACGGCGCCGGCCACGTCGTCAAGGTGGCGACCGGTTGTCGATCGCTCGATGCGGCGCGGGCCGTGCTGGTGGAGCTGGAATCACGGGCGGAAAAGGTGCACTGTGGCAAGTGGACCGCTGCCGAGGATGCGGTACTCGACCACCAAGCGACGCTGATTGCGGGGCACGTCAAAGCCTACCTGGACCACCTGCGGACGAAGCGGGGCAAGGGCGGCAAGCCGAGGGTGTCACGCAAGCACGTTGTGAACGTGCAGCACTGTCTTGACCGCATCATCGGCGAGTGCGGTTTCGAGCGACTGCGGGATCTGAACCGACGGGCGGTTGAACGCTGGGCGGATCGGCGCGAAGCCGACGGCATGGGGGCGCGGACGCTGAATGACCACCTGGCCGCGCTCTGTGCGTTCGGTAACTGGTGCACCGAATCAAAGCGGATCGTGGCGAATCCCCTTGCCCGGCCACCGAAGCGGGATGCGAAAGCTGACCGCAGACGGCAGCGGCGAGCACTGACCGGTGACGAAGTCCGCCGGCTGCTGAGAGTCGCCCAGCTCCGACCGCTGGCCGAATACGGCCGCGAAACAGTGCAGCGGGACGATGCCGACCGGCCGGGCGATAGGCGAAGCCGGCGGACGTGGCGACGGGCACCGTTGACCTTTGACGGGCTCGATGCGGCTGCGGAGCGTGGGCGCCTGGCCCTGCACAAGCGGCCGGACTACATCATCGAACTGAGGCGGAGAGGGCGGGAGCGGGCGCTTGTCTACAAGACGCTGGTGCTGACGGGGCTTCGCAAGGGGGAGCTGGCGGCGCTGACCGTCGGACATTTGGAGCTGGGCGGGCCGGTGGCGTTTGCTGTGCTCGATGCCGCCGACGAAAAGGCCGGGCGCGGGGCCGAAATCCCGCTGCGGGCTGATTTGGTGCGGGACCTGTCCGAATGGCTGGCCGCGAAGCTGGAGGCCGTCAGAAACGACGCAAGGCGGCGCGTGGGGGCTTCTGTGCCGCTTCGCCTTCCGCCGGAATCGCCGCTGTTCAACGTGCCGGCGGGATTGGGGCGGATGCTTGACCGGGACCTGAAAGCGGCCGGGATTCCGAAGCGTGACGACCGCGGCCGGACGGTGGACGTGCACGCGCTGCGACACACCTTCGGGACGCACCTGAGCCGGGGCGGTGTAGCGCCGCGGACGGCTCAGGCGGCGATGCGGCACGGATCGCTGGACCTGACGATGAACACGTACACCGATCCGCGGCTGTTGGACGTGGCCGGGGCGTTGAACGTGCTGCCGGAGCTGCCCCTTGACGACAGCCCGGGGTCGGAGCGGCAACGGGCGACGGGTACCGACGGCGGCGGGACCCTACTACAGTCGTCGGACCCGCTTGTACCAATGCTTGTACCAACTGCGGGGAATCGCTGCACGCCAGGGACAAACGCTGACCGACCGGCCGGCCTGGTCAACGTGCTGTCGGGCAAGGCGGGGATCGCCGTAAGTGACTGTGCGGACAGAAGTAAGCCGCCGCTGCCAAACGCTGGCACCGGCGGTCAAGCAAAGCGGGTGATCGGATTTGAACCGACGACGTTCACGTTGGCAACGTGACGCTCTACCACTGAGCTACACCCGCGTCGCACCCAAACAGTATACCCCCCAAACCGGTCCGGGCAAGGGGGCTTCTGACGCCTTTCGCCCTCCGCAAACCCGCCGCCCGCCACCGGATTGGACGCCCGCTCAATCGCAGAATCGGCCCCACGAGTCCTCCACCGCCCACCGGCTGCCCCGCCCGCCCGCCGAAAAGCTCAGGCGGCCACCGGCGTCGCCTCCGTCCGCACGGCGATAACGAACACACCGGCCAGGATCAGCAGCACGCCGATCCACTGGCCCACCGTCATCCGGTCGCCCAGCGCGAAGTAGGCCACGACCGCAATGATCGCGTACCCGCCGCCCACCATCACCGGATACGCCAGGCTGATCTTCAGCATCGGGCTCTGCAGGGCGAACATGTAGAAGCAGGCGTTCAGGGCGAAGCACACCAGCCCCACCATCAGGATCGGGCTCAACAGCACCGTGCGCACCCCGGCCGGCAGTCCTTCCCTGAGCAGGCCCCCGGCGGCCTCCACCCGGGTCATGCCCGCTTTCATCATCAGGTTCGCCGCGGCGTTCAGCAGCAGGGCGGTCACCAGGGCTACTACGTGCTTCATGGCCGGTTCCTTTGCAACGGAGAATAACGAGCCATCGCCGGATTGCGGCGGATCGTAGGCCCATCGCGCCACCTGAGCAAGCCTGGGGTCCGGCACCGTCGGCCTCCTAGCGCCCGGGCGGCCGACGCGCGTCCCTTGTCCTCACGTCGGCGATGACGACAATGGCACCCCGTTTGGCGGGGGCGCCGCCTGCCGGATGACGCTCGACACCGGAAAGGAACCCGACATGAAACGAATCGCTCTGCTCGTTGCCCTGTCGTTGCCGGCCGGCCTCTGTGCGGCCGATGACGGTCAATCGTCGCCCGAGATCGCCGTGGTGAACCTGGCCAAAGTCTTCGACGGCTACAGGATGACCAAGGACCTGGAGCAGCAGTTCGACGACCGCCGCCGGGCCATCGGCACAGAGGCCGAGAACCGCCGCTACGCCGTCGAGAAACAGATCACCGCCCTCCAGGCCTTCGACCCCTCCAGCGCCGACTACGCTCAGCGCCGCGACGAACTGCGGCGCATGGAGTTCGAGTTCAAGGTCTGGGTCTCCATGGAGGAGCAGCGACTCAAGGACGAGCACATGGCCTGGCTGCGGCGGATCTACGACGACGTTCGCGAGGTCGTCGCCGACATCGCACGGGCCCGCGGCTTCGATCTGATCCTCACCTACGACGAGCTGTCTCCCGACGTGCCCGATTCCCTCGCCCTGCGACGCGAGATCCTGCTCAAAAAGGTGCTCTATTTCAGCGACCGCGTCGATCTGACCGCCGAGGTCCTGCGCAGCCTGAATGAACGCTACGACAAGCGGGGGGGAGCGGCCTCCCTCAAGCAGCCCCCGCCCATCCCAATGGGCGACCCGGCGGCGCCCGCGGCACCCGACCGCCGGCCCTGATTGCACGGCTGGGGTTTGAAAAACCGATAAAACTGGTGGATAATCCGCCCTGCGCCCGGACGGCACTTCCGGCCTATGGGGCGCGGGTCGTCTTCGACAGGTGATTTGAGGTGAGGACTCAGCAGACCATCGCCAGGTCGGTCGAGATCGAGGGGCGGGGCTTGTTTACCGGGTCGCCGGTCATCGTCCGCCTGCGCCCGGCCGACCCCGGCTCCGGCATCACCTTCTTCCGCACCGACCAGAAGGTGCCCGTCGGCATCCCTGCCCGCGTCGAGAACGTGGCCAAGCGCGCTCGCCGCACCTCCCTCCGAAACGGCGTGGTCTCCATCGAGACTGTCGAGCACTGCCTCAGCGCCTGCACCGGGCTGCGCGTGGACAACCTCCTGGTCGAGCTGGCCGGCGACGAACTCCCCGCCGGCGACGGCAGCAGCCTGCCCTTCGTCGAGAAGATGCAGCAGGCCGGCATCGCCGTCCAGGACGCTGAGCAGGAGGTCTTCACCATCACCGAGACCATGCGCGTCGTGGACGGCGACTGCGAACTCGTCGCCTTGCCGCCGCTCGCCGGCGGAGCATCCGAACTCGAAATCCACTACGACCTGGACTACGGCCCCGGCGGCCCCATCGGTCGCCAGCGCTCTTCAGTCGTGGTCACGCCCGAGAACTACGTCCGCGAGATCGCCCCGGCTCGGACTTTCGTCACCGAGGCCGAAGCCGGGCAGCTTCAGGCCGCCGGACTCGGCAAGCACCTGACCTACGACGACATCCTCGTCTTCGGCGACCAGGGCCCCATCCAGAACACTCTGCGGTTTCCCGACGAGTGCGTCCGTCACAAAATGCTCGACCTCATCGGAGACCTCACGCTGTTGGGCCGCCCCATCGTCGGACGCGTCTACGCTCGCAAGTCCGGACATGCCCTCAACCACGATCTGGTCCGGGCCTTCCGCCATCAGATCGAGGAGCGCGACCGGACGGCCATGCTCGTCCGCCGCCCCGAGCTGGACGTCCGCAGCGTGCAGCGAATCCTGCCCCACCGCTACCCCTTCCTCATGGTCGATCGCATCATCGAGGTCGAGGGCACCAAGCGGGCCGTGGGCATCAAGAACGTCACCATCAACGAGGAGTTCTTTCAGGGCCACTATCCGGGCGAGCCCATGATGCCCGGTGTGCTCATTATCGAGGCCATGGCCCAGATGGGCGGAATCCTCCTTTCCCAGGAACTCGAACACAAGGGCAAGGTCGCCGTCCTCTTGAGTCTCGACAAGGTCAAGTTCCGACGTACCGTCTCCCCCGGCGACCAGCTCATCCTGATCGCCGAAACCATCCGCGTGAAGTCGCGCAGCGGACACGTGCAGACCCGGGCAATGGTAGGCGACGAACTGGCCGCCGAGGCCATCATCAAGTTCGTCCTGACCGACGCGCCGACCACCTAGAGGGGCAGACAGGGGCTCATTGTGAACCGACTCGAACGCGAACCCGAAGCCAGGATTCACCCCTCGGCCATCGTGGATCCGCGGGCGGAACTCGGCCGCGGAGTCATCATCGGCCCGTACTGTGTCATCAGTGGGGGCGTGCAGGTGGGCGACGGCTGTCACCTGCATCATCAGGTCACGATTGACGGCCACACCAAGGTCGGCCCGGGCTGCGAGTTCTTTCCCGGGGCCGTCATCGGCATGAAGCCCCAGGATCTCAAATATCGCGGCGAGCCCACCCGGCTGGAAATCGGAACGGGCAACGTTTTCCGAGAGTGGGTCACCGTCCACCCGGGCACCGCCGGTGGGGGGGGCATCACCCGCATCGGCGACCACAACCACCTGCTGGTCGGCGTCCACGTGGCTCACGACTGTCAGGTCGGAAACCACTGCATCCTGGCCAACCAGGTGCAGCTCGCCGGCCACGTCAAGGTCGAGGATTACGTCACCTTCGGCGGGCAGAGCGGTGTCCACCACTTCGTGACCATCGGCCGCCACGCCATGATCGGCGGACTGACCCGCGTCACGGCCGACATCCCGCCCTTCATGATCTTCGTCGCCGCACGCACCCACGGGCGCGTGCGATTCGTCAACGGCGTCGGGCTCAAGCGCTGCGGGTTCACCGAGGAGCAGATCGCCGCCCTCAAGGGCGCCTGGGCGCGGCTCTACTCCCGGCGGGCTCGGCTGAATGGCAAGCCCATCCTGCCCACCGCCCAGGAGATATTGGCCGAAGACGACCTCGACGAAAACGTGCGCTATCTGTGCGAGTTCATCGTCCGCTCGGCCGCCCACGGGCGCCACGGCCGATATCTCGAGTCGCTCCGGTCGGACAAGGTCAATGCGCCCCGACCGGATCAGGCCTAGGCGGGGACAACACCGAGGTATCGCCGGGCGGGAACGTCGGCCGCCGACCGGAAGAGCCTGATCTCCAACCCGGCAACGATTCGCACACAGGAGACCGGATCACACCATGAGCGACCCACTCCGCACCGCGGTCATCGGCGTCGGCCACATGGGCCGCCACCACGCCCGCCTCTACCACGATCTGCCCGAAGCCGAACTCGTCGCAGTGGTGGACACCGACCGGCAGCGTGCCGCCGACATCGCCAAACAGTACGCCGCCAAACCGCTGACCGACATGAGCGATCTGCTCGAGCTGCGGCTCGATGCCGTGACCATCGCCGTCCCCACCGTCGCTCACGAGGCCCTGGCCGCCCCGCTCATCGAGGCCGGCGTCGCCCTGCTCATCGAGAAGCCGCTCGCCCCCGACTCCGCCTCCGCCCGCCGCCTGCTCGACCTGGCCCAGGCGCACGACTGCGTCATTCAGGTCGGTCATTCGGAGCGCTTCAACCCGGTCGTCCGGGCCATGGATCGCATGGGCGTCAAGCCCAAGTTCATCGAGACCCACCGCATCAGCCCCTTCACCTTCCGAAGCGCGGACATCGGCGTGGTCTTCGACATGATGATCCACGACATCGACATCGTTCTGCACCTGGTCGCCTGCCGCGACTACGAGGTCCGGGCCTGCGGCGTTAGTATCCTCAGCAAACATGAGGACATCGCCAACGCCAGGGTCGAGTTCGCCGACGGCTGCGTGGCCAACCTGACCGCCTCCCGTCTGGCCCTCAAGACCGAGCGCAAGATCCGCGTCTTCTGCCCCGATGCCTATCTCTCCATGGACTATCAGAAGAAAACCGGCATCGCCATCAAGAAGGACGCCAATCTCGATCTGCTCAAGCTCGCCGGGGAGAAGGACCTGACTGACCTGGCCCAGGTGGCCGGCCTCGACTTCGGTTCCATGGTCAAGGTCGAGCCCTTGCAGGTCGATGACGTCGAGCCGCTCAAGGCCGAGATCCAGTCCTTCCTCGCATCCGTTCGCGACCGCACCACGCCGGCCGTCTCCGCCGAAGACGGCTTCGCTGCGGTCCACCTGGCCGAGCGCATCGTCCGCACCGTCCAGCAGCACGACTGGGACGTGTCCGCGTAGACCGACCTGATCGGGGTTGTAAGTGCGGTTTACGACAGTGGCGGGTTGCGGCTCGAGGACCCCAGCCACCGGACGGTGGCCGCCTGGCGCTTCAGCAGCACGCCCCGGGTCAGTTCCAGCCGGTCCATGAGGGCCTTCATGTTGGGCAACCGTTTGGCCGGCTCCTTCTGGCAGCAGGCCTCGATGAGCCGATCGAGCGGTCCGGCCAGCTCCCCGTCCAGAGGCTGGTCGAGTTCCGCCGCCCGCCGCCCGATCAGCGACATGCGCTGCAGACACACCCTCTGATTCATGTCCGTGGGCATCGCCTTGCCGGTCAGCACCTTGTACAGCGTGGCCCCCATGCCGAAAACGTCCGTCCGCGCGTCGAGCGCCCCCAGAGAGACCTGTTCCGGCGCGATGTAGTCCGGCGTGCCCTGGACCTTCGACTTGACCTCGCCCATCTCGCAGGCCTGCCCCAGATCGATCAACTTCACCCGTCCGTCCGGCGTGACCAGGATGTTCCCCGGTTTCAGGTCCGCGTGCACGAACCCGGCTCGATGCATGCCCTGGAGCCCCTCGGCCGCCTTGCTGAAGTAGGTCAGCAATTCCGGCAGCGGGCAGGAGAAGTCCGGATCGTTCAACGGAACGCCGTCCACGTACTCCATGAACAGCATAGCCGACTTGATCTTGGTCAGACGCCGCCGCACGTAACGCAGCTCATAGGTCCTGCGGACCACCGGGTGGTCCACGGTGCTGCCCACCGAGTGCTCGTTCCGGAGCTGATCGACGAACTTCATGTCCTCCGGCTCATGCACCTTGACCACCTTGACCGTGTATTTCGCGCCGGTCCGGGTGCTGCGGGCCAGCAGCAGGGCGCTGCCCGCCCCCTTGCCGAGCTTCCCCAGGATTTGATAGTTGGGAATGTCGATGCTCATCCGACGTCTTCCCCCGGCCGATCTCTCGAATCGTCCGTCCGCTCCGGCCCCGCCGGCTGAGCCCACGCACTTGGCGGCTCGCTCCAACGAACGACGGCGGTAGCCCCCCGGCGGCGTGAGATTGCCGGGGCGCCGTGCCCGCCTCGGCTCCTACCGTAGCGGCTGTGGGTCGTGCTCTATTCCGGCGGCTCTAATCCCCTCACGGCCAATCCTGTACGCTGGTCTGCTCCGTTGTGGCCCGGCGGATGGGGAACCGGCAGAGGTAGAGAAGATGATGACAGTACGACTCCGGCTGCCAACCTCCCATCCTGCCACGTCATTTCAAGTATAGGACGACGTTTCTCCCGGTCAAACCGCCACCGCAGATTTCCGCTGTGGCTCCGCATCCGGGGCAACGCCCCCCTGATCATGCATCCGGAGCGTGCTCGCCGGGGCCGACCGAACCGTCAGGATCGTGATTTCCGGCGGGCACAGCACCCTCAACGGTATCGGACCCGACAGACCCAGCCCCGCACTGACGTGGAGCTGAGTGCCGTCAACGGCGTGCAGACCCTGGGCGTACCGCGTCGAGATTCGGTCGTGCGTCCACACGCAGCCCACCAGCGGCAGGCGGATCTGGCCCCCGTGCGTGTGCCCGGCCAATACCAGCCCCACTCGCCCGTGCGGCAACTCGTTCACCGTCGAAGGGTAATGAGCCAGCATGATCGCCGGCGTTCGCCCGATCACGCCCGACAGCACCGAGCGGGGGTCACCGTGGTGATCCTCCGTCTGCTCGATCCCCACCACCGGGACCAGCACGCCATTGTGCCGAACCGTGACGCACTCGTCGCGCAGGAACGTGACGTCCAGACCCGGGTGGTCCCCCAGGATGGGCGCGTCGTGGTTTCCCAGCACCGCAAACGTGCCGTATGGTGCGTAGATCGGGGCCAGGAACCGCCGGAGCAGATCGGCCGTCCGGAGCCAGTCGTCCGGGCTGCAGCCCAGGTCGCCGGTCAGGGCCACCAGGTCGTATTCCAGACCCACCATCAGTCGCTGGGCGTCCCCGACGACCTTGTTCCAGGATCGCAGGTGCAGGTCGGTGAGATGCGCGATGCGCAGGCCGTCGGCTTGCCGAGGCCAGCCTTCGACTGCTGCACTGACGTGATGGACTGTTACCGGTCTCATGGAAGCTGTCGCTGCTGGCGGACCCCGGCGTCCCCAACCGTTCGACGACCCGCCCCTCAAACCTAGAATACGCCCCGGTCGCGGGCAAACCGGATTCACCCTCCCCGATTCGAGCCTGAACACTATCGGGCACTGGGCGCCAAACGATTGAATCGGTTTGGGCTCCCCCGGGGTCCCGGGGGCCGGCCGGCGGCGACCGGGATCAGACCGGTTCCAGCTCGCCGGTGAAGATGTAGTCGCGCACGTCCACGCCATCCACCGCCGCGATCATGATGTCTCGGCACATGCGCAGGTCCAGAAGCCGTGATGTGACGCACGCCGTGCTGTCGTTCATTGACCCGCCCATCAGTCGTACCCGCGGGCGGCACGGTGCCTCCGGATGGTTCTCAACCACGACGGCCTCGCTACCGTTGCTCAGCGTCACCACCGACCCCACCTGAAACGGTGGCAGAAGCCGGAGCAGCGTCTCAACCACCACCGGATCGAACCAGCCCGCCAACTGCGCGGACTTCAGCCCGTGGATGGCCACCACGGTCGGTACGCTCCTGCGCTTCGGGCTCAACAGATGGTCGAAAGCGTCCACCACGCCCACGATTCGGCTGAAGATGTGGATCTGTCGGCCTGCCGGCGGCGCCGGCGCACGGTCCCGGTGACGCGTCTCGCGCGGCGGGAATCCGCTCCCGTCGTAGCGCTGATGGTGGTTCAGAAGGATGTTCGCCGCCACCACCGATATGTGTTCCCGGGCGTGGTCGTAACCCGTCCGCACGTGGTAACGGTACTCCGGCCAGTCCGACTCGGCGTCAAGGATGCTCTTGGTCTGCAGCTCGTCGGGCATCTGCAGCTTACCGATGTCGTGCAACAGCGCCCCCACACCCAGTTCGCTCGTGTTCTCCGCCACGTTCGCCGGCAGGGCACTGCGCTGACGACGCACGTAACCCGTCAGGTGCGCTCCGACGAGCAGGGCCAGGTAGCAGGTGTTGGCCAGATGACCCGTTATCGCCGAGCCGCAGCACGCCAACTGGTGCGTCATCACTTCGTGATCCGCGTCGTCCACGATGTCCGCCAGCATGCAGCGGACAGCCTTGCGGTAGTAGTGCAGGTTGATCTTGACCGCCACCCGGCGCTCCAGCCGATTCACCGAGTTGTTGATCACGTCATAAAGTCGGGC
>DATKXO010000381.1:0-18531 GCA_035528995.1 Phycisphaerae bacterium
GATCCTCGCCGAAGTCAGGAATATACGCCCTGCCCCCGCGGGGTCAAACGCCCGACCACCGCCGCGACCACAGACGGGAACCTGACACTCCCGGCAGCATTCGGTTGTGGGTGCCACGGGCGGCTTGCCCGCCCGTGCGGTCTCTCGTGTGGGCGTGCGTAGCCAACACAACGGCAGGCAAGCTGCCAGCGGAACCCACCACACCGTCACGCCCCCACCGTAGACCCATGCCCAAGCCGCCCGTAGCATGCACATCGAGGCACACCATGAACGTCGACTTCGGCCAAGCTGCCAGCGACTACGCCCGACACCGCGCGGGCTTCCCCGATGCGTTCTTCGAGCGCCTGTCGTCGTTCGGCGTCGGTGCGCCCGGCCAGCGCGTGCTCGACCTGGGCACCGGGACCGGCACGCTCGCCCGCGGGCTGACCCGGCGAGGATGCTCCGTCGTCGCCCTCGATCCGTCGACCGCCCTGGTCACCGAAGCGCGACGTCTGGATCACGAAGCGGGCCTCACCGTTAGCTATCTGGTGGCCACGACCGAGCGCAACGCCCTGGCCGATGACAGCTTCGACGTGGTGACGGCCGGTCAGTGCTGGCACTGGTTCGATCGACCGGCGGCCGCACGCGAAGTCCGGCGCCTGCTGGTGCCCGGAGGGCGGCTGGTCATCGCTCATTTCGACTGGCTGCCGCTGCCCGGCAACGTCGTCGAGGCCACCGAGCAACTGATCGAGCGGCACAATCCCGACTGGGACCTGGGCGGCGGCGACGGCTTCCACACCGAATGGGTGAGTGACGTGACGGCCGCCGGGTTCGCGAACGCCGAAACGTTCTCGTTCGACGTCCCGGTCCCCTACGGCCACGAAGCCTGGCGCGGGCGCGTCCGGGCCTGCAGCGGCGTCGGCGCCGCCCTGACCGCCGATCGGGTCGAGCGTTTCGACGCCGACCTCAAACGCCTTCTCGCCGACCGGTTCCCCGTCGAACCGCTGGCCGTTGCCCACCGCGTCTTCGCCGTGATTTGCCTTGCGCCGGACCGCCGCCCGGCACGTTGAACGATTCCTAAAGCGACTTGTAGTACTCGATCGCCCGGCCCAGGCCGTCCGCGAAACTGACCTGCGGCTTGAACTTCAGCAGCTTGCGTGCCAACCCGATGTCCGCGCAGGAGTGCTTCACGTCGCCGGGCCGCGAGTCGGCGTAGACCGGCCGGACCTTCTTGCCCAGCAACTCGTTGATCTGGCCGATGACCTGATTCACGCTGATCCGATCACCGCAGGCCAGGTTCACCACCTGTCCCTTCGTCTTGGGCAGCTTCCCGGCCAACAGGTTGCCATGCACCACGTTGTCGATGTAGGTGAAGTCGCGGGTCTGCTCTCCGTCACCGTAGATCGTGGGCGGCTGGTCGGCCAGGATGGCGGTCACGAACGCCGGGATGGCCGCGGCGTATTCGCTCTTGGGGTTCTGCCGCGGTCCGAACACGTTGAAATAGCGCAGGGTGATCGTCTGCAGTCCCCAGCACTCGCAAAACGCCCGGCAGTAGTGTTCGCCGGTCAGCTTCTGCACCGCGTAGGGGCTCAGCGGCCTGGGGTCCATTTGCTCGTGCTTGGGCGATTCCTCGCAGTCCCCGTAGGCGCTGCTGCTGCCCGCGTAGATCACCCGCCGGCAACTCTGCCGCACCGCCGAGCGCAGCAGGTTGAACGTGCCGGTGATGTTCGCGTCGTGACTTTCCTCGGGGTTCTCCACCGACCGCGGCACCGACGGGATGGCCGCTTCGTGGTAGATCAGATCGATGTCCGCGCAGGCCCGCAGAATCTCCTCCGGATAACGCAGGTCACCCTCGAACAGGTCGATCCGGTCGGCCACCTCCTTCAGGTTCTCCTGCTTGCCGCTGCTGAAGTTGTCGAAAACGCGCACCATGTGCCCGTCGCCCAGCAGTCCGCGGACCAGGTGTGACCCGATGAAACCCGCGCCGCCCGTCACCAGACAGTTCGCCATTGGAAGATCCCCTGAACGCGGCCCCGGTCGGCCGCACCGCAACTCGCCGAACCCCGGGACCCTGCGTTTCCGCCGTGTTCCCAGACTTTCCGCCCCACGCCGCCCGATGCCCGCAACGGCACCCGCCGGCGACCGCGCCGCTACCGTAACCGAATGACTCACAGCCCGTCAACGCACACCGCCCGCCGCGGGCTGGCATCTTTCACACTTCTACGGTAAAAGAGCCTGATCTGTTCAGCATCGACCGAGGCAGCCTGATGATCATTCACCCCGATCTCAAGCCCAGACTTCGACCCGTGGAACCCTTCCAGGGATCCGAGCCCGGAACGCTCGGCATCCGTGACCCTTCCGGGCTATCGCAGGTGGCCATGACCCTCAGCGAGCCCGCCTTCTTCATCCTGGCCCTGTTCGACGGAACCAAGACGCTGACCGCCATCCAGGAGAAGTTCCTGGCCCGGTACCGAGAGCCGGTCTCGTTCGACACCCTGGTCGACCTGGTCACCCGTCTGGAGGAGTCGCTGCTCCTGGAAGGGCCGAAGTTCGACGCCCACTACCAACAGCTTCTCGATCAGTACCGCTCCGCCCCGGTGCGAACCATGCACAGCGCCGAGTCTCTGGGCCTGGACGAAGACGCCGGGAGCGTCTTCCAGGCCATGCTGGGCGACACTCAGCCCGCCGTCGGCGACGGGTGCATCGCCGGCCTGATCGCCCCGCACCTGGACTACCCGCGCGGGCGGCCCTGCTACAGCGCCGCCTACGGCAGCCTGGCTCAGCAGGGGCCGCCGGACCGCTTCGTGATCCTGGGGACGAACCACTTCGGCCTCGGGGGACGCAGCTCCGTGGTCGGCACCACCAAGGATTTCGACACGCCGCTGGGCAAGACCGCCACCGACCGGGCGTTTCTCGAACGGATCGAAGAGCGCTGCGGCGATCTGCGACGCCACGAGTACGACCACGTGAACGAGCACTCCATCGAGCTGCAGCTCTGCTGGCTGCAACACCTCTACGGCGCCGACTGCTTCGAGATGGTCGCCTTTCTCTGTCCCGATCCCTGCGGCCCGACCGGCACCGCGCCCTTCGACGGAAAAGGCGTGGACCTGGGCGACTTCGCCCGCATGCTGCGCCGGACCATCGACGAGGACGACAAGAGCACCGTCATGATCGCCGGGGCGGACTTCAGCCACGTGGGCCGGTTCTTCGGCGACAAGCGCGTCCTGGGAGACGATTTCCTGGATGAAGTCCGCCAGTGGGACAAGGCGGTCCTTCGGCGAATCGAACAGGGCGACGGAGCCGCCTTCCGCGAATGCGTCGCCAACCGGGAGAACCCCACCCGAATCTGCAGCACCGGCTGCATGTTCACGCTGATGACCGCCCTGCCCGATGCCAAAGCCACCGTCCTCGATTATCATCAGGCGGTCGAACGCGGAGTGCAGAACTGCGTGACCTGTGCCGCCGTCCTCTTCCGACAGTGACCGACCCATGGGCGAACCCGCCCTCCATCGCCGGGTGATGACCGGCCGCGACGTCTGGACCCTCCCGCTACGCGGGCTCCTCCGGGTGTGCAGCGGCTGCTACGCGGCGGCCGTCGCCTGGCGCAACCGTCGATTCAACCGCGGCACCGGCGCATACACCGTCGGTGTGCCCGTGATCAGTGTGGGCAACATCACCACCGGCGGCACGGGCAAGACGCCCCTGGTCATCGAGATCGTACGGCGGTTGCAACAGCGCGGGCGCAGAGTCGCGGCCCTGTCCCGAGGCTACAAAGCCGCGCCCGGCCGGGCGGGTGACGAGATCCAAATGGTGGCCCACCGCGTGCCCCATGCGGTGTGCATCGCCGACCCGAATCGCGTCGCCGCCGCACAACGAGTGATCGCCGAGCAGCACGTCGATGTCATCGTGCTGGACGACGGCTTCCAGCATCGCCATCTGGCCCGCGACCTCGACGTCGTCGCCATCGATGCCACCTGTCCGTTCGGGTTCGGCCACCTGTTGCCCCGGGGACTGCTTCGCGAACCGGTCGCGTCGCTGCGGCGAGCGGGGCTGATCGTGATCACCCGGGCGGATCAGGTGGAAGAGAACGAATTGCGCGCCCTGCACGCCCGCCTGGACGAGATCGCTCCCGCCGTGCCCCGCGCGAACTGCCGGCATCGTGTCACCGGCCTGGTGCAGCCGGACGGCACACCATCGTCCTTCGCGATCGGCCAAGACGTCGGCGTCCTGTGCTTCAGCGCCATCGGCAATCCCGACGCGTTCGAGACCACCGTCCGGCAGTTGGGCGCCGCCCTGCGCGGGCACATCCGCTGGCCGGATCACCACCGCTACGAACGGGCCGACCTGATCCGTGTAGTGAGCGAGGCCGAGCACCTCGCGGCGGACGTCGTCCTGACCACCGAAAAGGACGCCGTGAAGCTCGCGAACCTCGATTTCGACTGGCCCGCGCCCTTATTGGCGCTGCGCGTCGACATCGACTTTCTGGACGACGGCGATACAATCCTCTCCACCGCCCTCGATCAGGCCCTGCAAGGGAGATGATGGCCGGATGCCCCAGCGCGAGTACAACCCCGTCGACCTGTCGGCTCTGCGCACCTACAGCGTGGCCGACCGGGCCCACAAGGTCTCGCTGAGCCAGATGGCGGCGTTACCGCCCGCGGGGGCGAGTGCGGCCGAACTGCTCGCCTCCATGCCCAACGTGCTTGGGGCACGCGAGTTCCACGCCGTCGCCCGGGCCATCGTCAGGGCGCACCGGGGCGGGCGACCCGTCGTCTTTGCCATGGGTGCCCACGTGGTCAAGGTCGGGTGCGGCCCCATCGTCATCGACCTGATCGAACGCGGCATCGTCACGGCCGTCGTCTGCAACGGCGCCACCGCCATTCACGACGTCGAGATGGCCGTCCTCGGCGCCACCAGCGAGGAGGTGGCCGAGACCATTCGCGACGGCTCTTTCGGCATGGTCAGCGAGACGATGGACTTCTTCACCGCCGCGACCGACCTGGCCTCGCGCGAGGGCGTCGGTCTGGGCCAGTCGGTCGGTCGGTTGCTGATTCAGCGCAACGCGCCCAACCTGGACTGCAGCATTCTGGCGGCCGCCGTTCGCGCCGGCGTTCCCGCCTGCGTTCACGTGGCCGTCGGCACCGACACGGTACACATGGCCCCCGCCGCCGACGGCGCCAAGATCGGTGCGGCCACCCTCCAGGATTTTCGACTGGCCTGCAGCGTGGTGGCCGACCTGGGTGCTGACAAACCGGACGGCCCCGGCGGTGTGTGGTTGAACGTGGGGTCGGCCGTCGTGCTGCCGGAGGTGTTCCTCAAGGCCGTCTCGGTGGCCCGCAATCTCGGCGCCGATCTCGACGCCATGACCACGGCCAACTTCGACATGCTGGGCCACTACCGCCCGCGCGTAAACGTGGTGCGTCGGCCGACGGCCTCCGGGCGCGGGCATGAGGTCATCGGACACCACGAAATCCTCCTGCCCCTCCTGCGACAGGCCGTCATCGAGGAGTTGGCCGGCCGAGGTGACGGACCATGAATGCGCCGGCCGTTTTCTTCGATCGCGACAACACCCTGATCGAAGACCCCGGCTACATCAGCCAGCCCGATCAGGTTCGGCTTTTCGATGGCGCCGCGGAGGCCATCGCCAGGCTGAGCCGGGCCGGCTATTGGGTCGTCGTGGTCAGCAACCAGTCGGGCATTGCCCGCGGGCTCTTCACCGAACAGGACCTGGCCGCCGTCAACCAGCGCCTTCAGGAACTGCTGAATGATCGCGGGGCCTCGCTCGATGCGATATACTCCTGTCCGTATCTGGACGGTCCCGAGGCCACGGTACCGGCCTATCGACGAGCCAGCGACCTGCGCAAGCCCGAGCCGGGGATGCTGCTCCGTGCGGCCGACGATCTGCGGATCGACCTGGATCGTTCCTGGATGATCGGCAACTCCGCACGGGACATCGAGGCGGGGCGCCGGGCCGGGTGCCGTACCGTGCTCCTGGAACGCGGCGGTCCGGATGACACCGGGCGTCAGGCACGGCCGACCCACGTTGCCGGATCGCTCAAGGAGGCTGCGGACATCGTGCTGCACCAGGATGCGACATCCCCGGCCGCGAACGAACCGGAACCGGCGACCGCAAAACCTGCCACCGTCGCCGACGCGCACCCGCCGACACCCGACCGGCCCGAGGCCCAATCCGAACAAGACCTGCCGAAGCCCGAGCGGTCGACCACGACGCCTCCCGTTCGCCCGGTCCCGTCGGTCTCGTCTCGATCCGATCGGTCCGCCGACCAAGAGCTGCTCGGCGTGCTGACCGACATTCGCGAGCTGCTCGACCGTACCCACCGCCGCCGGCGACAACAGGACTTTTCCATGCTCCGACTGGGCGGCGCGTTGCTGCAGATGATCGCCATCGTCGCTGCCGTGTGGGGGTTGTTTGCCATGTCCACCGACGCGACCGCGGCCACGGCGCGTTTCGCGATGGCCGCCTTCCTCCAGGTCGCCGCCCTGACGGCCATGCTCAGCGACCGGCACGAGTAGTCATGACACACGCCATCGGGATCGACGTCGGGGGCACGCACACGCGCGTCGGGCTGATCGCAGCGCGCGGTCAGGTGGTGGACGCCCGCCGCGGGGCCACGCCTTCCGGCGGACGCGGCGCCGACCTGATCGATTGGATCGCGGACGCCATCGACGAGTTGGGCGCGGCTCATCCGGACGCAGCGCCGGGCGTCGTCGGCATCGCGGTGCCCGGGGCGCTGGACGATCAGCGCCGTTGCATCCTGCGGGCGGTGAACCTGCCGTTCCTGGAGGGCGTCCCGCTGTGCGAACAACTGGCCGACCGGACCGGACGCACGGTCATCCTGGACACCGACGTGGCCGGCGCCGCCTGGGCCGAGTACGTCGTGGCGCCGCAGCGGCCGAAGCGCATGGCCTTTCTGGTCATCGGGACGGGCATCGGGGCGGCCGTGGTGCTCGACGGACAACTCGTTCGGCACACACACAACGGGGCCGGACACGTGGGGCAGATGATCGTGGACTCGTCGGCCGGCGCCCCGCGGGGTCGCTGCGGCACGGCGGGCTGTCTGGAGGCCCGGGCGGCCGGCCCGGCGCTGGAGCGGGCCGCGGTCGCCGTCGGTCTGCCGCCGTCGTTGACGGAACTGCAAAGACGGTGCCAGGAAAGTGACACCCAGGCGCTGGCCGTCGTGGACGCTGCCGCCCGGTTTCTGGCCATCGGGCTGGTCAACGTGGTCCATCTTTACGCGCCGGACGAGATCGTGATCGGGGGCGGGGCCGCCGGGGCCCTGCCCGACCTGATCCGCCTGGTGGGCACCCACATGTGCGAGCTGGGCGGCGACCTGGTGCCCGAAAGCCTGGCGATCCGGCCGGCCACACTGGGCGACGACGCCGGCATGATCGGTGCCGGGCTGCTGGCACTGCGGACCGTGCAGCGGTAGGTACGATCCCGGGGAAAGACACCGATGCGAAGCCGAGGCCCCCGACGAAAAGCCATTCCCGCCCGGTCGTGGACCGGTGAACCCACCATCGAGCGGGAGCGCCTCGAGCGCCACTGGTACCACCTGATGGAACGGGACGATCGCCTCGGGAAGCTCGTCACCGGTGAAGCCCTGGCCGACGAGCCCTTCCACCGCTGGCTGCCGTTCAAGCAGGCCTTCGCTCCCGAGCTGGTGCGCACGTTCCTGAGCGAGACGATGAAGCAGCAAGTCGGGCGCAACCGGCTGCCGCTGCTCGACCCGTTCGCGGGGTCGGGGACGTTCGTCATCGAGTGCGCCCACCGGGGAGTGAACGCCCAGGGTGTCGAGGCCCTGTCATCGCTCGCCTTCGTGGCCTCGGCGCGAGGCGCCCGGGAGTTTCCCGATCTTCCGGACCTGACCGGTTCCGAGACGTGGGAGCAGGCGGCCGCAAGACTCGAATGCCCCATCCATCGGGCCGCGTTGATCTGCGCGGTGGCCCGGCGGCACACGTCGGCCGGTACGCTCAACAAGAACGCCGCGCCGTTGCTCGATGAGCTCGGTCGCGTCACCGAGATGATGCGCGAGGATCTGCGGAGCCCGCTATCGGTGCCGGTGCGGGTCGAACAGGGCGACGCGCGTCGGCTGGACTCGATCGAGGACGGGTCGATCGGAGGCATCCTGACCTCGCCGCCTTACCTGTCTCGCCACGACTACACCCGCACGGCGCGGCCGCACGAGATGGTCCACCGCTACTGGCACGAGGCTCCGGACATGGGCGAACGGCGGCGGGCACAGGTTCGGGCGCATCCCAAGGCCCACAAGCAGCGCTGGACCCAACAATTGCCGCCGGCGGCAGCCGAGGCGTGCCAGGCGCTGTCAGCCGCCGGCGAGAAGAAGCTGGCCGGCGTGGTGCGGTCCTACTTCGAGGACGTCTTCACCGCCCTGGGCGAGTGCGCCCGGGTGCTGGCCGACGGGGCGCCGTGCTGGATCGTCGTCGGGGGTGCGCGGTTGAAAGACGTTTACATTCCGACCGACGCGATCCTGGCGGACTTCGCCGGAACCTGCGGGTTCGAGGTGGATCGCGTTCGCGTGGCCCGCCGGCTGCTTCCCGGCGGGCGCAAGATGGGCAGTCTGACGAACGTGGCACCGCGCGAATCGATCCTGGTGATGCGCCAGGCCGGCAGAGGCGACTGAGCGACGGCGTCGCCAGGGCGGCGCGCGTTCGGGCGCGTGCTCCATTAGGCACCCGTTCCCGGGTAGGCACCTGTGCCCTTTATTCAGTTGTGTCATGGGACGGATTCGTCCGGTGCACCTCCTTTCGGTCGGGCGTTGCCCATGCGTGGGGCGTTGGCCCGTGCGCGTCTCGTGCCCGTGGCCCTTTTTTTGTCGGCGTGTCGGCCTCCGGTGGCGTCGGCTACGCGCATCCGCGCCTGAGGACGTTCCTCTACCCCTATAACTTGGCGCCCGATCACCTTCAGGGGGTGCGGATTGCGGAAAACGGGGCTGGCGGGGTCAAAAACCGCGATTTTTTTGTTCGGGACGCGGGAGGGAAAAACGCTGAACCGCCAAGGCGCCAAGGACGCCAAGATCGCCAGTAGACCTGCAGCGGCAGGCAACGCCGGACGCCAAGGAAGCCAAGAACGCCAAGGGAGAGGGGAGACTGGGGATTGACGATTGACGATTGACGAATGCCAGGAAGCGAATAGCCAACGAGGGAAAGGCGTGGGTGGGGGAGGATTGACGATTGGGGATTGACGAATAGCGAAGAGCGAAGAGCGAATGGCGAATGCCAGAGGCAAATGTGGTGATGCAGGGATTGGGAATTGGGAACTGCGGATTGGACGGGTGGCGAAGAGCGAATAGCGAATTGGAAACGGCGAACGGCGGGTGGTCCGTAGATTTCGGAGATGGGCGCAGGTTTTGGTGACGGCGCGGCAATGAGCGATGTTGGACCGTGGAGCGGTCACGTCACGGGCGAGGGACGGGCTGGCGAACGGTGGGCCGGGGGAAGGTGGGATCGAGGCTCCGGCCACCTTGGCGGCCAAGGCGAGGCGGCGATGGCTGGAAGAAGTAAGCCTGACCCTTATCCGTACGAAGCCATTTGTCAAAACGAGCTGCGTCCCCTTTTCTTTTCCTTTTCTTTTCCGGGAAAAGCCTTACGGCCGATCCGATTGCGCCGACGCCTGCCGCCGCAAGAAGTTGCCCAAGTTGTACGCCAGCGCGAATAGCTGAAGCCGCGCCTGGTTGTCTTTGAAGTTCCGGCACGATAACCGGGTCCATTTTACGACATATAGCCTGGATTACGTCGTAGAGTTCGTTCGAGGCGCTCTATCTTCGTCTCTAGTTCAATCTGTACGGAGGTTAACCACTCCACAGCTTCACGGTATTGGTCCGCGGACATACAGATCCCGACCCGTTCCAACAACGCCTCCTTCGCGAATCGTACTTCCGCCAGTTGAGCGCGAAGCTCTTTGAGTTCTCGCAGGGTCGTTTGCAGGATGGGATTCCATGAACCAGGTACATCTGGGCCAGGCCCCCACCACGGGCCATGTAGGCCCATGGGGTCTCGGAAGTTGATAGGGTTATTGGCGACGTAGACGTAGCGACTGTGGCCACGCAAAGTCCGTAGAGGATCCGTCTGCAAGAACCGCCCACCTTGCGGCTCGTAGTATCGTGCCCGATAGTAGTACAGCCCCCCCTCGGTATCGCGCTCGCGTGAGGTGAACAGATAGTGGTTGGGAATCGCACCATTCTGGGCTACGACTTGGCCAAACGAGTCATATGTGTACATCTGGGCAGCTGCGCCGCCTGGGTCCGTCATTACGCGGATCGTTCCTAGGTGGTCGGCGTGGTAATAAAAGACTGAGTCCAGAATGCCGTCTCCGGTCGTATCCCGATGCACGATCAACGGCTCGTCCATACCCGGGCCGTGCGTGTACCGGGCCCCGACGTTGTTGCTGGCGTCGTACTCGAAGAGGATGTCTTCGGCGTCGTAGGTGTAGCGGGTGATCGCTCCGTCGACGTTCTTCTCGATCCTTCGGCCGAGAGCGTCGTAGCGGTACTCGGCCCACGATTCGCCAGGAAGATCGACGCGGATCAGGCGATTTTCGGCATCGTAGGTGTACTGCGTGACGGCTCCGCCAGCCTGGGCGGTTTTCGTGGCCAGGTTGCCGTTGTCGTCGTAGGTGTAGGTGAAGTCGTCGTCGTCCAGCAGCTCGTTGGCGTCGTCGTACGTATAGCTGCTCGATAGGTGCGAAGTCAGGCGGTTGCCTACCGGGTCGTAGCTGAAACTCTCGTTCGGATTGACGCCGGGGTTCGGGTGCACCGCTGACGTGAGCTGGTATGTGGCGTCGTAGCCGTACGTATGTGCACCGTCCCCATCGTTCATGGTCAGGATGTTGCCGGTGTCATCGTGCGTATACGTCAGCGACAGGAATGGAACGGCGGTAAGGTCGTGAACAATGTCGGTCAACCGTCCGGCGTCGTCGATGGTGTAGGTCACCGCTGTGCCGTTGTGGTTGGCCATGGTGATCCGGCGGCCCGCCTGGTCATAGCCGAAGCCGGTGACACGGGCGCCTGGGTCGCTGATCTGAGTGAGCCAGTGATTGGCGTTGTGGAGGTACGTGGTCACGCCGGTCGGGTCGGTCATGGTGTCCAGTACCCCGTCGTCGTGGTACGCGTAGGCAAGTGAAAGCGCGGGCTGACCAGCTATAGCAACTGAGGCGTACGAGGTCAGGCGGTCGGCGGTGTCGTAGCCGAACGAAAGGTCGCTGTCGGCATCCGTGGCCTGCGTCAGATACCCGTTGAGGTTGTAGTCGTAGGTCACGTTCTCAGATCCGCTGGCGGTGGAGAGCGTCTTGGTTGTCAGCTGCCCGGCGTCGTCGTAAATGAAGGTTATGCTTTGGTCGGCCTTCGGGTCATTTGCTTCGGTCAGTCGATCAGCGTCGTCGTACGTGTACTGCCAGGCCTTGCCGATGGCGTTGGTTTCGGTCGCTAGACGATGCAGGTCATCGTACGTGAACGTCGCTGCGTCGATCGATCGGGCGTCGATGATCTTGGCCAACTCCGCCAGCGGGGCCGAGGACCAGCGGCTGACGGTGCCCAGGGCGGCCTGGTACTGGTATTCGGTGGTGTGGTCCTCGGCGTCGGTCACGAACCTCAGCAGGTTCATCACGCCGTACACGTACTCCGTGTCGTTGGTCTCTGCGTCGATGATCCTGCTCACGTTGCCGTAAGCGTCGTACTCCAGGGTGGTCGCCAGGTTCAGGCCCGCTGGGTCGACGATGATCTGGTGCAGGTTGCCGGTTTCGCCGGGGGCGTCGTAGTAGGTGAACTGGACAACCTCGCCCTCGGCGTTGGTCATGGTCTCGACCTGCCCGTTGGTGTTGTAGCTGAACGTGGTGGTGTACGTCTCCGGATCGGTGATCGACAGCAGGTCTCCGTTAGCTGGATCGTAGGCCAGCACCCACACGTGGTTCTCAGGGTCCTCGATACGGGTGGGGCAATTCCAGTCCGGGTCGTACTCGATCAGGGTCTCGGCCGGTGGAACGATGCCGCGGTTCGTGCTCTTGGTCAGGTTGCCCTCGCTGTCGTACTCGAAGCTGATCTGGTTTCCCCTGGGGAACGTGATTTGCGTGATGTTGTTGAACGAGTTGCGCTCCATCTGCGTGGTCCGCCCCAGCGGGTCCTCGATCGTCGTCCGGAAGCCGAACCGGTTGGTGTAGTAGTGCTCGGTCTCGTTCTCGCCGTTGGTGTAGCTCTCGCGGATGTTCCCGGGATTGACCGGTGGGGCGGGGTTGTCATAGGTGCCGACTCCTGGGGGCAAATCGTTGATCAGGCCCTGGTTGACCGAGGCCTGAAAGTAGCGGTGCTGTTCGTCGGGTGTGCCGACCGCCTTGATCACCTCGGTCACGCAGCCGTACTGGTCGTAGACGTACTCGGTCCGGGTACCTCCGGCGTCGACCTGAGCCGTCAGCAGGTGGTCGGCGTCGTACTCGAAGTGCCGTTCGCTGAGGTCCGGATTGATGATCCCGACCAGGTCGTCGTTGGTGTCGATGTCGAACTGCGTGATCCGCCCGGCTGGGTCGGTGACCGATTGGAGCTTGTCGCCGTTGTAGGCGAAAGTCGTGACGAGCCCGGCCGGGTCGGTCATCCGCCAGACCCTCTTGTCGCCGCCGGTGCCGCTGTACTCGTAGGCCGTCGCGTTGCCATTGCGATCGACCGTGCTGGTCAGGAAGCCGTTGCTGTCGAAGTCATGTAGGGTGCCATCCTTCATGGTACGGGTGTACGGTCCGTCGGCGTTCCGCTGCAGACGCGAGTACTCACCCTGCGGGCTGCCGAAACCGCCGTTGGTTGCGTCGAAATTGCCGACCGCAATCCCACGGGGGTCAGAGTCGACCGCAAACCGCTGTTCGCCCTGGAACGTACCATCCCCATTGCCCAACAGCACGGAGACATCATCCGAGAGGCCGTTGGCCGTGGCCAAGTCCTGTCGTCCGTCCCCGTCGAAATCGCCAACCGCAACTTCCCAGGGGAAATCGCCGACCGCATACCGCTGTTCGTTCTGGAACGTACCATCCCCATTGCCCAGCAGCACGGAGACATCGCCAGAGCCGGCGTTGGCCGTGGCCAAGTCCTGTCGTCCGTCCCCGTCGAAATCGCCAACCGCAACTCCTATAACTCCCATGGGACCATCGCCGGCCGCATACTGCTGTTCGCTCTGGAACGTACCATCCCCATTGCCCAGCAGCACGGAGACATGATTCGAAGAGCTGTTGGCCGTGACCAAATCCTGTCGCCCGTCCCCGTCGAAGTCGCCAACTGCAACTCCGAACTTCTCACCGGTGGCCGCAAACCGCTGTTCGCCCTGGAACGTACCGTCCCCGTTGCCCAACAGCACAGAGCCCTCATCATAGAAGTAGCCGATCGCGGCCAAATCATGTAGCTCGTCCCCGTCGAAATCGCCAGCCGTGACGTACAAGGGACCAGGGACGGCCGCATACCGCTGTTCGCTCTGGAAAGTACCATCCCCATTGCCCAGCAGCACGGAGACACCAGTGCCGGCCGTGGCCAAATCCCGTCGTCCGTCCCCGTCGAAATCGCCAACCGCAACTCCAATGGGACCACTGCCGACCGCATACCGCTGTTCGCTCTGGAACGTACCATCCCCATTGCCCAACAGCACGGAGACACCGGAATCGGGCCAGTCATAGTAACCCGTGACCAAATCCTGTCGTCCGTCCCCGTCGAAATCGCCAACCGCAACGTCCCAGGCCACACCGCCGACCGCATACCGCTGTTCGCTCTGGAAAGTACCATCCCCATTGCCCAGCAGCACGGAGACATCATTCGAGTACGAGTTTGCAGTGGCCAAATCCTGTCCCGCCTGGAACGTGATCATCGTCCCGTCGCCTTCGATCAGGACGGCGCGGGTTTGGCCTGGATCGACAAACAGCCGCTGCAGGGCACCCACGGTCCAGCCGGCACCGAACGGGCTGGAGCGCTCGTCCCGAACGGTGACCGTGCCGGAGGCCGACGACGGATACACCACCCGCTCGGGCGCCTGGACACCCAAATCGTCCCCCGGCGGGCCGCCGAACTGGCCGTTGGCGCTGCCGGCAAGCGTCGAGATGTATTCGTTGGCCAGCCGCAGGTAGTAGAAATACGATCCAGTGGGCAGCAACTCCCCGCGGTCGTTGTAGGCGTCCCACATGAAGGCGTGGCGTCGCGGGTCCTCAGTTCCCTCCATCCAGGCCTCGTAGAAGCGGCCCTCGATGCTCACACGGAATCCGTGGGCCTCGGGCACCAGCGTGGTGACTGGGTCGAGGTCCAGGTCGTAGGCGATGAACGCTGCCGGCTTGGCGGCCCGTGATTGATACACCAGCCGCACCGTCCGATCCACACCTAGGCTGCGATACGACGGCAGAGCGTGGTCCTCGAATAACTCCCCGGTGCGGGCGGCGACAAACGAGCTGCCGCCGGTTCCGGTGCAGGGCTTGCCGCCACTCGGTTGTGCCTCGGACTCGCTCTTGTCCTGGCTGCTGGGGTCGGCAAGGTTCGGGCTCCTGGCCTGCGGCGGCGGGATAGCGGGCAGGTTAATGTCGCAGGCCGAGAAGTCGTCGGCTTCGTACTCGACCCAGAGCCCATCGGTAGACACAGTTGCGACGGCCTCGTGGACCCACTTGAGCAGGTCGTTGTCCCACCGACCGACGGGAATCTCCACGCCGGGGGCAAAGCCGAGATCGTTTGCAAAGCGAACGGCAATCGGCTCCGGCAGATGCTCGCCGCCAGGGACGTCGAAGTAATAGGCGTAGGTGAACTCCGTCTGCTCGGGCAGATCGTCCGGCAGCTCCAAGCTACGATTGACCTCGGTGGCACCGACCTGCGGCGGTGGATCGCGGTCTCGCGGGCCGCGGACGCCGTCCGGCCAGATGATCTGGATCGTGTTGGCGGCATTGGTGTAGAGCGCCCCGGTAACGGTTCTGCCCAACGCACGGAATTGGCCCGGCGGCCCAGGCTGGCGCAGGAGCGGGGATTCTTCCGGCAGCAGGTAGACCGGCCTTACCGCAGTGTCGAGCGTCTGGGTCACCTCTGCTCTTCGCTGCGCGTAGGTGTAGCCGTTCTTGGCGATGGTGACGAAGAAGTCGCCGCGGCCGGGCGTGGGGAAGGCGAACCTGCCGTCCGGTCCGGTGATGACCCGGCCGGGGATGGCCACGTCGTGGTCCTTGATGGTGATTATGGCACCGGCGAGGGGCACATCGCCCGCCGAGGCGTCGTAGACGATGCCGTCGATCCAGCCCGACTCCGGGTATTCGGTGGGCGGCTGGGTGGTGACCTTCACGTCACACAGGGCTTCGAGACCCAGAAACTGGGCTCGCACGGTCGTCTGCCCGTCGGCGATTGCGGTCACCAGGCCGTCCGACGACACGTCGGCGACCAGCGGGTCGTCGGAGAGGTACGTTGCACACGTGCTCACGTCGTTGCTTGCCCCGCCGGGGTAGTGCGCGGTAACCGCAAGCTGGGCGCTCTCAACGGCGTCCACAAACGTGTACCTGAACGGGTAAATGGCCAACGTTCCCGGTGCAGCGTCGAAGACCAATTGAAACGCACCGAAATCGGCCAGATCAACGTCGCCATCGCCGTCGAAGTCCATCGGGTCGCACGCGGGGTCCAACGGCGGATCGCAGTTCGGCCCGCACGGCCCGATCATGCACGCCGGGAAGGTGCTGAAGTCATAGACCTGGAAAGGCCCGCTAAAGCCCGACTGAAACGCGCGGAAGTCGATCAGGTCCACGTCACCGTCGCCGTCGAGATCCATCACGTTGCAGGCCGGGTCCAGCGGCGGATCGCAGTCCGGGGCACACGGGCCAGTGATGCACGCTGCGAACGCGCTGAAGTCAGCCAGATCAACGTCGCAGTCGCCCTCGGAATCGCCGGGGAGCGAGGCGGTTCCGGGCACCGCAACGAGGGACAGACCCGTCAAGGTCACAGCTACCATTCGGACAACAGGACGGTTCATATCCGTTCTCCTTCAGACGTGGTCCCTGCGATTCGATGGTCTATCCGCCGAGGTGCGGTTCGCGGAAGCAGGAGCATCGCCCCGACCCCAACTGCTCCCCGGCGTCCGTGAAGAAGTGCGCCGCCGGGTCCCCTGAGCAGGCCATCGCGCCGCGAAAGCTACTCTGTCAACCGGTTGATGCCATTGTACCGAATCGTGTGGGCCAGAACCAGACGGAAGGCGATCGAAGCGGACATTCCCTATTTGCCGCTTCCGAGGCCCCGATTCTACCGGCGCGCCAAGCCCATTTCAAAGGAGGACGGGCATTCTGGCGAGGAGGCCTGCCCTTTGACCTCAGATTTCGTCCAGCCCGCCTCTGGGGATCGCTGGAGGGACCGTTTGCCCGTCACGCCGCGCGAACTCCCGACGCCGTGGGGACGGGGTCCGTTCGCGGCTCGTCAATCTGGGTGCGCGGCTCGCGGGGGTGGCAAACGGTCGGCTTGAGTTATTACTGGTTTGCGGCTTCGAGTAGTTGGGTCTTCAGGGCGGTGTAGGCGGCGGGGTCGGAAAGGTTGTGCTCGGTTAGGTTGAAGGCGCCGAGTTGCTCGTTGTTGGGGCCGAGGATTACGACGTCACGATAGACGACCTGCCACAGCGTCCAGATGTCCTGGTCGGCGGCGGGCTGTAACCAGGGCAGGACGCGGGCGGCGGTCGTGGCGGCGTTGCCGAGTTGCAGGCCGATGTCGTTGACGCCCAGAATCCGAGCGGGGCGGAGGGTCTGCGGCAGGGTGTCATCATGGCCAGACGCGTGCCCATCGGCCGCGGTGGGTTCGCCTATCACGTGCTCAACCGGCCGGTCCGCCAGCCGCCCGGGTGAAGTCCGAATCGAGGCTCCGGGCACCGTGGCGCCCAGGGCGAGGCAGCGATGGCAGGAAGAAGTAAGCCTGACCCCCTTAACTTTCCTTTCTCGGCCCTCGTCGTTTATCGGACTTATTCCGCCACAGGGAGGCAGATTATGGAGCTACCCGACCAACCGGCCACGCTCGCCGTCGGTGCCCGATAGTAAACTATGTGTCCATGCGAGCCGATGAATCATGGATGAGTGTTCGCTCCGCCGCTCTGGCAGGGCTCCGGTGGACCAGCATCTCACCGGGCTGAGGCGGATTCCGCGAGGTCACACAACATTCCCTTGCGGTGATGATGCCTCCGCCAGGCGTGTGTCGGACGTCAGTGAGGCGGGCGATAACCTGGCCCGCGCTGTAGCGCGCTTCTGCGCAAGACGGAAACGGAAGCCATCATGGTCGGACTGATTCAGAAGACGCTGTTTGATCTCATCGAGTCAGCAGCCAGCGCCAGCGCTGTGGCGGAGGTCAAGCGGCGCGCGGGCGTCCCAGAGGACAAGATGTTTCGCATGGATGAGGTGCATGACGACAACGAGTGGCGGCGTCTGCTCGCGGCCGCGTGCGAGGTTCTCAACATTACGCAGGAGCAGGCGGAGGCGGCGTTCGCCGATTTCGCCTGCAAAGATTTCCTCAGGCGCTTTCCCATGTGGTTCAAGATGTCTAAGAACGCCCGCGAGTTTCTGGAACGGCAGCCGGCCATTCACAACGGCTTCGCCACGGCTGTCCGAGATCCCGAGGTTCGCAAGGCCATAGGCGACAAGTTCCACATCGAGAAGCGAGACAACGAAATTATCACGCATTACTCCTCACCAAACCAACTCTGCGGGCTGTATATCGCGCTGGCGCGGTGGATCATCAACCACTATGGCGACGAGGCTACCATCGAGGAGACGCGTTGCCAGAAGAAGGGGGACGCCGAGTGCGAGGTGAACATCCACTGGTCGTAGAAGGAGGATGACGCGTGCCGATGGTGGCTCCAGCGAGTTCGATGAGCGAACAGCAGCTCAGGTTGTTGGTCGAAGACGTTGCCAACCAACTGTGTCAGGCTGTTGACGGGAAGTTCGACTTCACGGTGAAGATCGAGGTTCAGGACGAGACGCTGCAAAAACTCCAACTGCTGGTCAACTTCGTGCTTGATGCCGCACGCCGGTCTCTGGCGGAATTCGAACGGCAGCGAAAGGCACTTGAAGACGAGATCGTCGAGCGTAAGCGGGCCGAGAGGGAACGGGAGGCGTTACACAAGCAGCTTCTGGACGTATCCCACCAGGCCGGGATGGCCGAGGTGGCCACGGGCGTCCTGCATAACGTCGGGAACGTGCTCAACAGCGTCAACGTGTCGGCCACGCTGGTGCGGGAGAAGGTCCGCAAGTCGCAGGTGGCGGACCTGACCGAGATCACGGCCCTGATGCGGGAGCGGGCCGATGACCTGGGCACATTCATGACCACCGACGAGAAGGGCAAGCTGGTGCCCCGTTACCTGCTCGAGTTGGGTAAGCATCTGGTTGACGAGCAGACGGCCATGCTTGATGAGCTGGAATCACTGACCAGGAACGTCGAGCACATCAAAGACATCGTCAGCATGCAGCAGTCATACGCGAAGGTGTTTGGCGTGACGGAGGAGGTGTCGCCGGCTGACCTGGTGGAGGACGCGCTGCGGGTCAACAACGCCGGGTTGGTCCGCCAC
>DATKXO010000382.1:0-3416 GCA_035528995.1 Phycisphaerae bacterium
AGTTCGAGTATCGGCGAGGCTTCAAGTTCTGCACCTACGCCACCTGGTGGATCCGCCAGGCCATCACGCGGGCGATCGCCGATCACGCCCGCACAATCCGCATCCCGGTGCACATGATCGAAACGATGAGCCGGCTGCGGAACATCAGCAAGCAATTGCTCCAGGCCCTGGGACGCGAGGCGACGATCGAAGAGATCGCCCGCGAAGCCGATATGCCCGTCTCCGAGGCCCGCCGCGTAATGAAGATCAGCCGACATCCCATCTCGCTCGACCACCCGGTCGGCGAGAGCGAAGACTCCTACTTCGGCGACTTCATCGAGGACGAGCGGGCCGAGTCGCCGGTCATCACGGCCGCCAGCGACATGCTCAGGGACCGCATCGAGGCGGTGCTCAAGACGCTGACCTACCGCGAACGGGAGATCATCAAGCTGCGTTACGGCATCGGCGACGGGTACACCTATACACTCGAAGAGGTCGGCAAAATCTTCAAGGTCACGCGCGAGCGCGTGCGGCAAGTCGAAGCGAAAGCGATCCGCAAGCTGCAACACCCGGTTCGCGCCCGCAAGCTGGAAGGGTTCCTGGATAAGCTCAGGAGCAACTGACCCTCGACACGGTTCAGCCGCGTCAAGGGCTGACCCTGCGGGCCGCACCATGGTGTTTCTATAAGGGCACGGGCCTTTTCCTCCGCCCGTGCCCTGCTTACGCGCCGCCGACGAGAGCGCGCTTGAGACAGTCGTAGCATGTGCCGAATGGGGCGTGGTGCGCCTTGTTCCATCGGCGCGCGGCAAAGGTCCGCGACACCTCGGCGGACAACCGGCGCGGCCGCTGCTTGTGTTTCGCCAATTCGCGAGGTGGGGGAATTCTCTGGCGGCGGTGCGGTTTGCACGTAACAGGCAGGGCGGCCGACCTCTTGCAAGGGCGACCAGCAGTCCACGCAAAACCTCTATCCCCTTACGACATAGCTATCTGTGAAAGGAGCAAGGAATGCGCGGCAGGTTCGTCTGGAAGAGTTACCTAGTAACGGTTCTGTCCGCCTTGGCGGCGGCCGGCATCGCCACCGCGGCCACGCACGAAGTGATCGTGCGGAACTTTGAGTTCGACCCGGCCGACATCACGGTCGCTCCGGGCGACACGGTCCGCTGGGTCTGGGAGAGCGGCAGCCACACGGTAACGTCAGGTACGGATTGCACGTATGACGAACTCTACTTCGATGACCCGATGACCAGTGGCGACCCGGATTTCGAGTTCGTCATTCCGGACGACGTTGCCGAAATCCCCTATTTCTGCCGACCCCATTGCTTTTTGGGCATGGTCGGCCTGATCACGGTTGACCTCGACGCGGTAGACTTCGTCATCACACTCGACGGGGACCAGGAGGTGCCGGCGGCGGATACGACCGCGACCGCGAGCGGAACCGCAACCTTGCTACCCAGCACGAATCAGTTCAGTTGGGAGATCACGTTCAGCGGGCTGGAAGGCAGCGAGGCCGCCGCCCACTTTCACGGGCCGGCGCCGCAGTGCCAGAATGCCGGCGTTCAGATCACGCTGCCGCTGGGGAGTCCGAAGGTCGGCTCGGCCACGCTGACCGAGCAGCAAGTGGCAGATCTTCTGGCGGGGCTATGGTACGTGAACATTCACACCGACATTCACCCGCCGGGCGAGATTCGCGGGCAGGTTATGCCGGGTCCGCTCACCAACCCGATCCCGGACGTGATCGCGGCGGGCGACCTCCATATCCAACTGGAGACGGTCGCCACCGGGCTGACGGCCCCGAACTGGGGCACCTTCGCGCCGGGTGATACGGATCGCCTGTTCGTCACGGATCAGGACGGGACCCTGTGGGCCATCGACCTGGACACCGGAACCAAGGACGTCTTCCTCGACGTCAGTGCTCGGCTGGTTGAGCTGGGTGTCTTCGGGCCGGACAGCTTCGACGAGCGCGGCTTGCTGGGCGTGGCGTTCCACCCCGATTACCTGAGCAATGGGCTGCTGTACACCTACACGTCGGAGCCGGTGGCCGGCGAGGCCGACTTCTCGACCATGCCCTTCGGATTCGATCCGAACCACCAGACGGTCATCCTCGAATGGCAGGTGCCCAACCCGGCGGATGAGAACTCGGTCGTCGATCCGAACAGTGCCCGCGAGTTGCTGCGCATCGACGAGCCGCAGTTCAACCACAACGCCGGCGCAATGACCTTCGGTCCGGACGGCCAGCTTTACATCGTCCTCGGTGACGGCGGCGCCCGCGATGACAAGGATGGCGGTCCGCCCGTTGTCGGCGATCCGGTGGTCGGTCACGGCTGCATCGGCAACGGTCAGGACACGGATACGATCCTGGGAACTCTCATTCGCATCGATCCGCTTGGCAACAATTCCAGAAACGGCCAGTACGGCATCCCGGGTGACAACCCGTTCGTCGGCCTGGACGGCCTCGACGAGATCTACGCGTACGGCTTCCGCAACCCGTTCCGCTTCTCGTTCGATTCGCTGACCGGCAATCTCTACGTCGGCGATGTCGGCCAGAACGACATCGAAGAGATCGACCTGGTGGTCTCCGGTGGGAACTACGGCTGGAACTATAAGGAAGGCACGTTCTTCTTCGTAGCCAACGGAAACGAGCCCGGCTACGTGACCGACATGCCGCTCGATGTGCCGGGTGGGCTGATCGATCCCATCGGGCCCAGTATGACCACAACGAGGGCATCGCCATCGTCGGCGGATTCGTCTACCGCGGCAGCAGGATTGCCCCGCTTAGCGGTCGCTACGTTTTCGGCGACTTCGCGCAGACCTTCAGCAACGACGGGCGACTGTTCTACCTCGACGAGACCAACGCACTCCGCGAGTTCCCGCTCGTGGACCAAGCCGAACTGGGATTGTCGTTGCTCGGCTTCGGGCAGGACGCCCAGGGTGAGATCTACGTCCTCGCCAACGGAACCGGCACGCCGTTCGGCGACACGGGCGTCGTCCTGCATATCCGATTACGCCCCGGCGATCTCACCGGCGATGGCTGCGTGGATCAGTCCGACTTGGGGATCTTGCTGGCAGCCTGGATGACCAGCGCTGACGGCGACCTGGACGGCAACGGCGATACCGATCAGTCCGACCTGGGCATCCTCCTGTCCAACTGGGGCCAAGGCTGCCCGTAGCAACGGGTTCGATCGACGGGAAAAGCCGGCAGCCGGGCGGGGTTTACCCGTCCGGCTGCCGCCCGCTTAGACGGAGGCACATGTCTTGAAAGGAGACGTCGGTTTATACCGGCGCCCGGCGGCAAAGTTGCGGGGTCAGCTCATGCACTGAGGCTTTTGGGTCACTACCGCCGCAGCGGTCGTCCGCACAACGGACCCTGCCGGACTGACGGCGGGTGGCAGGGGCTTGACCGGTTGGAACCCGATCCCACAGAAGCCGGCCGGGACGGA
>DATKXO010000383.1:0-11159 GCA_035528995.1 Phycisphaerae bacterium
CTGATCCCGACGTACGTCGGGACGGTACTGATCGGGGGATGGCGGGGCAGTGAGGGGCTTGTTGACGGGGTGGGGAGGGGGTCGGAGAATGGATGCGTCGGGATGGTCCAGGGGGTAACAGGGCAGGGCGTTTCGGGGGCGAGGATTCGGGCGGTGAGACCGGGCGTTCAGAAGGCCGAGATGGGATGCGGCCGCAACGTGGGGCGTTGAGTAGGCGTGTGCTGGTGAAGGGATGCCGGGCACCGTGTGAACGCGCAAAAATCATCCTGACACCCTTTGCCGGTCCACAGAGACGCTTTCGTCGAAAAGGAGATCATCTATGGAGTTTTCCTTTGTCTCGGGAGAGGTGCGTGCGCCCGGGAGTCCTATCTCAGAAAGGATCAATGCTTCTGAGTCAGGTAGCGCATCGCCTAAACCTAACTGGAGATTTGGGACTCTGAATCTTCCAGCATTGTTTTGGATAACGAAAACACCCTTTACCGGCAAAGTGCTGGTTTGGAGGATTAGAGAGATGAATACGCTCATTATCGGTCTGACGTTGGCTTTTCTCGGGACAGTTGCGGATCAGTCAGGAAGTGATCTCAACTCCCTTGCGGTGTCTTCGAGCCAGACTCCCGCGTCGGTGCCCCTCTACGGCGATGGAGGGAGTGGAGGCCAAGATGGCGGCGAGCCCACTCCGCCGTATGTTGCCGACCTCGACGGCCCGCTGAGTGACCGTCTTCAGGCAATCGCGTTCGCCTGCGCCGAGTACGATCCCACCTCTGGTACCGTAGTCATACCAAGAACCGAAGATGAATTCGGTACTAGGGATTCGTGGATCGAGATTGATCTGTCGACAGGGAACTTCATCCACGTAAATCCGGATTGTACCACCAACGGCTTCGGAACGATCTACGTGAACTGGGTAGGGGATGACCTGGAGGTGACTCTCGACGGCCAGCTGTGCCCTCTAAGCGGAGGCAACCTGGCCTACTTTGGAGACACAGTCACCCTCACAGTGGGCGAGAATCCGAGTGAGGTGGATTGGGTTGTGGACGGTGACCCGGTCCCACCCACGCACGTAGGTGTCCTGATCCTGGAGGCCTACGCATACGGCTCCTGGAGCCGGCCCATCGACGAAGCGATTCAGACCATCGGAGAATGGAACGACCTCCTCGGTATGGCGGCAGCAATGGTCGCTACACATGACGGTAGTGAGATTCGCCACCCCAACTACGAAGCGCCAATGCCACCACCGCCCCCTTCTCGCGAAGACGATTACCAATGCGAAAACCCCGACCCCGAGTACCCGGAGTGTGTGTGGGATTGCGAGGAGAGCTTATCTGCCCTTATACAGGCAGCCGAGTTCCAAGTGGAACAGGCTGAAGAACACCTGACGGAAACGACAGCACAGGAGTGGGCACGGTACAGGGAAAACGTAAGGGCGTCCCGCAGAATGAAAGACAGCTGCCTTGACACCATCTTTCGTAAGGTGGCTATCGAAAGCGGTATTGAAATCGTCGTGGGAACAGGAACCATCGTGGCGGGGGCCTGCACTGGCGTCGGCTGCGTGGTAATAGTGGGCACTATTGGCGCCATGGACGGGGCCCTCATCGCAACCGCCATCATTGCATCCTCATCTGTGGACGGATGCAACGCTGATCACTACTGGAGGGTTCGAGTCGCTCAGCAAATGAGGATCGCCGCCATACAAGCGGCCGAATCCGCGTTGGAGAGTGCTCGGGACGCTCTTATGTACCTTCTCGGGCAGTACGAGGAATGCCCCGTGGTTTGCTGCCCTCCAGGTCCGGTGGAATAGCCATGAGGAGAATAGCCATGAGGGTATACCCGTGGCAGTTTTACCGGCGTCGACACGCCCGGTGGGTGCAACTCGGATTCGGAATCGCGACGTGCTCGGTCATGGTATGGTTTCTCTCTCAGACGGGATGGAATATTGGCTTGTCAGCAATCTTGATCTTGACTGGGGTAGGCATTATCCTCCTGTTCACGATTCTCTTTGAATTCCTACCCCTGTCTGCACAGCGCGCCAGAAAGCTCCTCCTGCGTTACCTGCAGGAAGCCCCGGGTCAATGCCCTTGGTGCGGGTATGATATGCATGCTTGTACGGACTCCCGGTGTTCTGAGTGCGGGAGGGAATCCATGTTGCCCAGGGCCTAAGAGTTCAGCCGTTTGCAGCGACCGGGTCGGGCAGCGGGGGTAGTTGGCCGGTTTCGAGGTAGGTTCTGAGGGCGGTGGCGACGGTCTTGGTCGGATCGTGACCTCGCATTCGCAGGGTGCGGTAGATGCTCATCAGGATGGCTTGCGTGGCGGCTCCCTGCTCGGAGCGGTTCGACTGGCTGTTCTTGCGCAGGATCACGGCCGGTCGAATCTGCCGTTCGGCCAGGTTGTTCTCGAAGGGCACCTTGGGTTTGTCCAGGAAGGTGAAGAGGTGGTCCCAGTGTTTGCGCAGCCGCTTGGCCAGCCGCAGGGCGTCGGCATCGCGGTAGACGGGTTCGCCGTCCGGACCCCGCCACTGGGCCAGGGCGGTCAGCCGACGGTCGATCAGCCGGATGCGACGTTCGCAGCGCTGCGGCTCGAAGTCGGGCCGCTTGCGCAGCCGGATGCCGTCGCGGACCAGGCGGCGCAGCTTCTTGGCGAAGGCCTGCCACTCGGGTGAGTCGTTGTCCTGGTCGACCTTCTCCAGTTCGCGCAGCAGATGCACCAGGCAGTACTGCCGGTCGTCGGTCTCGATCGACTCGTACGGGAGCTATTGTCAAAAGTCGTTGATGACCAGTGATCAGGCGGCGGTCTTTTCGGGTCGTTCTCCATCGACGAAGCGGACGCCGGCGATCACCTCCGGCAGCAGCTTCGCACCGTTGATGGCCCGCCACTTGCGGGCCGCACTCTCGGTCAGCTTGAACACCATCGTCAGACACGCCAGGCGCGTACCGTTGCCCTTGGTGCGGCGATGCCGCAGCCGTACCGTCGCGAACGTGCTCTCGATCGGGTTCGTGGTTCGCAGGTGGACCCAGTGCTCGGCCGGGAAGTCGTAGAAGGTCAACAGCACCTCACGGTCCTTCTTCAGGCAATCGACCGCTGCCGGGTACTTGGGCGCAAACATCGCGATGAATGCTTCGAACGCCTGTCCTCGATGGGCGGCGGCTCGGGGCGACCGTAGGCCGGGCGAACAGGTAAGCCTCAGGATGGACGGGCGGTTCGCGAGGCGCGGGGCGCCCGTCTCCTGTCTATGCGGGCCCCGAGGAATCCGGGTCGGGCAGCTTCATTTCGGCGTCGCGGGCTGCTATGGTGGTCTGGGAGCAGGGTTGGGCGCGGTGGCCGCGGGCCGGCCCACGAGACTACGACCGATAATGCCGGAATGCAGGCCGGCGGGTAGTGTAGTGTCTCAGAAATGCCGCGTCGTTCGATCGACGCCAATTTGGGGCGTCATCGCCGTTCTAGCGTCCGCGCGAACTGAAGTTCGCGGCTCGTTGCGATGCAATCTCAATGAGACACTAGAGTAGCGGGATGAGTATTGACGATCATGTACCGGAGTATCGCATCCTGTCCAGGCTCGGCTCGGGCGCGGGCAGCGCCCTGTACAAGGCCAGGTCGCGGAAGACGGGCGAGATCTACACGGTCAAGTACGTCAAGCTGCACTCGCCCGACGACTCCCGGTTCATCGACCAGATGAAGACGGAGCACGCCTGCGGGTCGGTGGTGGACCATCCGGCCGTGCGAAAGACTTTCTCGTTCCACTACATCCGCAGGCTGTTTCGCCTCAAATCGGCCGCCCTGTTCATGGAGTTCGTGGACGGGACGACGCTTCCCTCTCTGGCCGACCGCATCCCCGTGGGCGAGCTGATTCGTATCATGGAGAAGGTCTCGCTCGGTCTGCAGGCCATGCACGAGGGCGGCTTCGTTCACGCGGACGTCAAACCGCAGAACATCCTGGTGCTGCCCGACCGGAGCGTGAAGCTGATCGACTTCGGACAGGCCGCAGCCATGCACCGGTCCAAGTCGCGCGTCCAGGGGACCATCGACTACATCGCCCCCGAGCAGGTCGACCTGCAGCCGCTCAGCGCCCGGACCGACGTCTTCGGTTTCGGAGCCACGCTGCACCGGCTGCTCACCGGAAAGCCGGTGCCGACCGAACTGAACCAGAACATCAACATCAACTCCGGTGCGGTCACGGGGGTCCGCATCAAGGCGGTCGCGGAACCGACGCTCGACGGCCTGCCCAAAGTGATCGCCAAGCTCATTACCGATTGCTGCCAGCCGGCGCCACGCGATCGCCCGACGGATATGAAGGAAGTCCTCGATCGATGCCGTCTGGCGCGGAAGGTGCTGAGCCGTAAGTAATACCGGGTACAGTTTGTTTGTGCCGATTGGCTGCCCCGCAAGTCGGCGTGCCGACGGCGACTCAGGCCGCGCGAGCTGAACGCGGCTCGGGGATCGGCAGAGTCATCCTGGAATTGGTATGAGACCGGTTACGGTTTGATTATGCCGATTGGGTGTGCCGCGAGTCGGGGTGCCGACGGCGACTCAGGCCGCGCGAGCTGAAGCTCGCGGCTCGGGGATCGGCAGAGTCATCCTGGAACTGGTATGAGTCTGGTGCGGCGAGGGGGCGTCGATCCGCCGCCCGGCGCTCAAGCATCCGGTCGGCCGTCAGCCAGGCACTCCAGGGTGCCGGCGAGTTCGGCCAGTTGACTCTGAATCTGCTCGATGGGTCGGGCGATGGAGCCGGCCAGGGAGGCGGTCAACGGTTCGGCGCCGATCTCGGCGGCGGACTCCCGCTGGTGCCGCATGAGGGCGTGGGTGTCGCGGACGGCGCGCGAGTACACGGCCGCCACCAGGCAGGCGAACAGCAACAGGGAGACCGCGAGCCCGGTCAGCACGGCACCCGCGGACAAGGTCCCTACCAGCAGGGTCAGCAGTACGAGGACCGACCCACGATCACCGTGAATTACGGGTAACAGCCCGGCCAGCACCGGCTGGGCGAGCGGGAACCAGATCAACAACGAAACCGGAACGATCCAGCGAACCAGCCGCCCGACGGGGCCCGGCCTCTTCTGCAACAGCGGCTCGATGAGGGCCGACCGGTGCTCCTCGGCCAGCGTGACGGTCTCGATCCGGAACTGGCGCGACAGGTCGGACGTGGAGGGCAACTCGAGATCGAGTTGTCGAACGCCCGCGAGCTGGGCCTGCACCGCGGTCAGCACGCCGTCCACGCGGTCCTCGAGCGTCAGGCCGTCGAAATCGAATGACGCGTGCCCGCCCGCAGTGGATGATCCACCGAGCCAGCCACGCAGACCGCCGAGCAACGATCCGAACAGGGCCATCGGCCAGGCGATGATCCCCAGCAACGGCCAGCGCGCGATCCGCGTCTGGAACAGCACGGACGACCACTCGGCAAAGAGGGCCTTCTCCGGATTGAGGCGTCGCAGCAACCGCTCGCAATAGGCCGGCGGCAGAAAGCGGGCTACGAGCTTGTCGATCTTTCCCGGGCCGGCCACTCGGTTGAGCCGCTCGAGGATGACGCGGATTCGGAAGTGACTTAGCAAGTCGCGAGCCTGGACTCGGACCTGGTGCGTCAGGTTGGCCCGTTTGCCCGCTTCGGCCTCCTCGGCCGTCGGAGCGGTGATCAGCCTTTGGCGGAGGCGATCGAACTCGCCCAGCGCCCGGTCCACGGCGGCCGCGATCGACCGGTCGGCATCGGTTGATTCCGTTGCGTCGGGCAGACCACGGCTTCTTGCGATTGCGTCCAGCATCGACGCCGCGCTGCGATAGCGGGCCGAGATGAGGAAGGCGCGCCCTTCGACGGCGTCGGGATCGGCCTCGGCGATCTGGGATGCCAGGGCGTCCGCGACTCGTTGCAGCTCGGCTTCCGGGCCGCCGTCGGACGGACCGGCCTGAGCGAGCAGCCAGTCGATCTTGTTCACGACGTACACGAAGTTGCACCGGGCCTTGAGAACGCGCTGGATCTCGGCCATGGCCCGTAAGTCCCCGACCTTCTTGGGCGTGGTGATCCAGATGATGCCGTCGAGGACGGAGCTGATCCTGCGGACCCGCTCGACGTGGTGCTCGAAGAGGGAGTCGAAATCGGGCAGATCCACGAGCACCAGCCCGCGCATGGACTGGGGCGCGTTGGGATGGTAGGTGACCGGAAACCGCGTCAATGGGGATTCCGATTCGGCGAGCGGCCCGGTCGAGTCGGCCAGTGCGCCAAAACGCTCTTTCAAGGCTTCAAGGTCGGGCTCCGCCAGGTAGGCCGCCGGCTGGAACGTGCCCTCGCCCACCTCGCGATGGCAATCGACGACCTCGGCGCCGGCCAGGGCGTTCACCAGCGTGCTCTTGCCCACCTCCTTGCCACCGAGCACGCCCCACACCCAGAGACGGTCCCGCATCGACCTGCCGCCCCCGGTGGCCAGGTCGAGCGGCTCGGCGTGCAGCAGCTCGGCCAGGCGGCGGTTGGCAGATCGGAGCACGGCTTCCGGATTGTCCGGGGCGACGGACATGGGTCAGCGTTCTCCCGGCGTGGACCAGTACATGATGGACTCGAGCACCGGATCGGTCATGCGCAGATGCCGGCGCGGCATAGTCGCCAGGTTGGCGTCCCACTGCTCGGTCAGGGCCTCGCGGAGATAAGTCTGATAGGCCTTGACCGTCGTCTGGTACTCCTTGAAGGCGGGCGAGCGTTGCAGGAATGAGGCCAGGGACTTGCCGCCCAGGAATCCCGCCACCCACACCACCGCCCAACTCAGAGTGACGCCCGCGCCGCCGAGAAAGAGCAGGTCGGCCAGCAACAGCGGGACGCCCAGCGACAGGGAGGCGACGTCACTCCGACGGGCCCGGGTAGTGGTCTCGGATTTCCAGGCCTCGAGGTGGCGCCGGATGCGTCGGGCCCATTCCTGCTCGTCAAACGGAGGGATCGTCCAGCGGGCCTTCCAGGTCGCCGCGGCGTTGCCCAGGTAAGGGCTGTCGCCCACGAGCTGGTCGATGCGATTCGTGGCGTGCTCGACGCGATGCTCCAGATTGTGCCGCAGGACGCCGGCCAAGCGTTCGTCTCTTTTGTCGAACTCGATCTCCGCGTCGCCGCCCCACTTACGACCGAACCGGCCCAGCCACCGGCGGGCGCTCTGCACCGCGTCGTAGAGCGGAAACACCTGACGGCCCACGCCGAGCAGCTTCCTCTCGTCGTCGGTCAACAGATCAATGGAGAGGCTGGTTTCCGCGCTGAGCGCGGCCAACTCATTGTTTGCGGCCTGACGAAGCTGATTGAAATGCTCACCGCGGGCGACGTTGACTCGAACGATTTCGGAACACCGTCGTTGCAGATGCCGTTCGAGGTCAAGGCCTCGGCCGACGGCATCCGTGTCGGCGATCCAGGTGACAATCCGGCGGCTCGTCTCATCGGCGACCGGACGGTACCCGGAGCCCGGCCTGAAGGAACTGACGCAGAACCCGGCTGCGTGGCGCGACTCGGCATGATCGGTGAGCCTCTGGCGGTCCAGCGGTGCCAGTGCCCCAGCGTCCTCCGTACGATTGAACACCACCCAGAATCTGGGACCCAGGTTGCGGGCGAACTCGACGGTCTCATCGAACACGGCCGCGTCGAACCATCGCTCCTCATCCACGACGATGATCAGTCCGTCGAACCAGGGCAGCAGGGTGCGGGTGATCGAGCCCTCGTCGGCGGCCATCTTGCTGGTCACGTCGGGCATGTCCACGAGTACCACGTCGGCCAGGGGCGCGACGTCGTGCCGATGCAAGCACAGGGTGCCGACGCGGCCGGTCGTGGATTCGTCATCGCCCAGCACCGCCGTCTCCAGGCCGGGAAAGATCGCCGCATCACGCCGCCAGGCGTCGAATCGCTGCGACCAGACCTGCGACACGGCGGCGACGGGGCCTCGTGTTTCATGGGCGTGGGCGCTGATCCGGCTGACCTCACGGCCCAGCAGTGAGTTAAACAGTGTGCTCTTGCCCGAGGACGCCCCGCCGAGCAGTGCGACCAGGCCGGGAGCCTCGCGCCACCGGCGTTTGAAGGCCGCGGCGGCGCAGACGTTCCGGTCCAGGGCGGTCCAGTCGAAGCCGCGCTCCGACAGGCGGGCCAGGCTGTCGTCCTCGGCCAGTCGAGCCAGATGCGATTCGGCGTCGTGAGCCATCAGGCGATCATTCCTCGCGGGCGGCGGCAGGTCGCCGTGCCACGCCCGACGATCATAACGTGCGCCCGCCGAACGCGATACTGCCGGGACTCGGCCGGTCGTAGAGTGATTCGCCAAGTTGCCGCCGCTCTTCGAGTCGCCGGCCGGTGTCGTTGTAAGAAGTTGTCATCGGGCTTGACGCCCTACGACAAACGTAGTAGGTTTCCCTTGATGGCTCTGTTGAACTCTTCCGGGACGCACCTGCGACAGACGATGAGCGAACGCGAATACGATTTAGGGGCGGCCGAACTCGAAGTGCTGAAGGCGCTTTGGGACGAAGGGCCCGCCACCGTGCGGGAAGTTCTGAACCATCTCCATACGCGAGGCCGGCACGTGGCCTACACCACCGTGCTGACCACGCTCAGCCGGCTCGAGCAGAAGGGCTTCGTCACCAGCGACAAGTCCGGCCTGGCGTACGTGTACCGGGCCAAGGTCACACGACAGCGCTTCAGCCGATCGCGCGTCAAGGCGTTGGTCCGGCAGCTTTACGACGGGGCGGCGGGACCGGTGGTCCTGGAACTCATTCGCACGGAACAACTGACGTCCGACGAGATCGGGGAACTGCACAGACTCATCGAGCGGTTGGACTCCAAGTCCGCAAGAAAGCGGACCTAGCGGAGGCAGGAGATGGCCTGGTGGTTTGACTCGGCCACCGATCTTCTCTGGCGGAACGCTCTGGGAGCGATTCCGTTGGCCCTGCTGGCTGTGGCCTTCTGCCGCTGGGTGCCCACGCGGCCGGCGACACGTCACGCCGTGTGGCTCATGATCCTGCTGGTGTTGGTGGCGCCGCCGGTACTGCCGGTCTGGGCGCCGGGCGACTCAACAGCCGATAGCGGCGATCCGGGCGCGAGTGGACGACCCGACGCGCTACTGGCCGACCTGGCCGCGCTCGACCCGCTCGCAAGTCCCGCCCCGAATGACGCCGGCGCGATCCTGGCGGATGCCGCCATCGGTCCGCTGGCAGCGCCCGCGGCCGACGAGTATGCGACCTGTCCAAGCCGAACCCGACCCGAGTTCCGTGTGCCGGAAAGGCTCGCCCCGGCACCGGACTCGGTCGGGCGGTTTCTTGCATCTGATGACGAAGGTCATCGCCCGCAGCCTGTTCCCGGTCTGGCGACACCAGCAAATGACACAGTTGTGGCAGCAGACCGGGCGGACGAGCCACCCGTCCTTCTTACGACGCCCGCCGAGGGCGCGCCAGCCGATGCCGTGCTGCAACAATCGCACGATGCCCTTTCCCGAAAGGCCCATCCGTTACAGGCCGCCGTTGCCGGGCTGGCCCGGATCGCCGCGGTGCGCGACGCGATGGGAGCCGTCATCGGCCGCTCGCCGTTGCCTGCAGGCGTCTGGCTGATCGGGATCGCGGCTGTCCTTCTGGCCGCCGCTGCCCGGGCTGTGCGGTTCGCCCGGCGGATACGAGCGGCCGTTCCGGCGCCCCCCGCCGTGACAGAAATGGTCAATCGCGCGGCCGCCGCCGTCGGTCTGCGGCGCGTGCCCCAGACGCTCACAGTCCGCGATCACGTTTCGCCGATGATCTGGTGCCCACCTCTGACAAAGCGGACGTGCCTCATCCTGCCGACCGCGTTGTGGTCGGAGTTGGACGACGTCGGCCGGCGAGCCGTGCTCCTTCACGAGTTGGCCCACCTCAAGCGGCGGGACCACTGGGTTCGCTGGGTCGAGGTAGTCGTCGGCGGGCTGTACTGGTGGAACCCGCTGGTGTGGTGGATTCGCCGGCGGCTGCAGCAGGAAGCGGAACTGTGCTGCGATGCTTGGGTCACCTGGCTGCTCCCGCGGGGGCGCCGGGCCTACGCCGAAGCGCTGCTCAGGACTAACGAGTATGTATGCCAGGACGCTGCCACGATGCCCGAAGTGGGCATCGCGGTGACCACGGGGCGAGCCAGACGTCTTGCCAGGAGACTGACCATGATCATGACCGCAAGTACCAAGCCCAGACTTTCCGTTTCGGGGATCGGCCTGGCGTTGACGCTCGCCGCCGTCGGCTGGTTCGCCACGCCGGCCTGGTCGGGCCCGCCGGAACCCTCCGCATCCGATGGCGCGCCTTCGGCCGTTGTGGCGAACGACGAGTTTGACATCCGACTGGAAGGCGGCGTGATGCTGGTAGGTGGCGGCGAGGAGCGCGGAAAGTCTTCTCGCGACGATGTGGCGGATCGCCTCGACCGGCTGGAGAAGAAAATGCAGAAGCTGGCCGAGAAGCTCGACAAGATGGCCGGCAGCGCCTACGGGTGGTCCCAGCCGATTCCCGCGCCGGAGCCGAAGGGTCCGGAACGTGTCATCACACCCGGGGTGCCGGCGCCGCCGCTGATGGACCAGATGAAGGGCGAGCAGATGGTCCGCGCCTATCGTCTGGCCCCGGAGAAGCTCACGCTCCTGACCGCGCTGCTGGTGCGGCAGGACGTGCCCCTCCTGGTCGAGCCCGGCGAGGACGAGATCAAGGTGCACGGCACCAAGGCCCAGCACGCCGCCTTTCAGCACTTCGTCGACCTGATCGACCCGGGGAAGGAGAAACAGGTCAAGGCGTATTACCTGCCGGAAGGCAAACTCGAGGCCCTCAACGCGTTGATGGTGTTGAAGGAGGTGCCGGTCCTGGTCGAGCCCGGAAAGGACGCGATCAAGGTGCACGGCACGAGCCTGGAGCAGTCCGTGTTCGCGGCCTTCGTCGAACTCATTCAGCCGCAGGCCGGCAAGGAAGCAGGAGGGCGCACCGTCGGGCTGGAGGAGGTCTTGCGGTCCGACCAGGCCGCCGACGAATACAAGAAGGCGATCGAGAAGAAGACGAAGGAAGACAAGCACCGGGCCGAGCAGGAAGCCAAGTCGGTCAAGTCGAGTACCCGTGAGAACGAGGAAGCACTGAAGCTGGCGGCGGAGGCAGAGCAGCACGCCGTCGAGATCGAGGAGGACACAAAGCTCGCCGAGGCGGACACGTCCGTGTAGATCGCGAGGGCGCGCGTCCGTCCGGAT
>DATKXO010000384.1:0-7676 GCA_035528995.1 Phycisphaerae bacterium
TCAGCTATCAGCTGTCAGGTTTCAGCCATCAGCCATGAGCTCTCAGCCATCGGCCATCGGCTTTCAGCTATCGGCCATCAGTCGTCAGCTATCAGCCGACAGGTGCATCAGGATGCAGCCTTCGAGCTTATGAGGTGGGGCGGCTGGGGCCGATCGGGGCTTCGGGGGCTATTCCCTTTCCGTGGCTCGGTTGCAGTGGGAGCAGCGGTAGACGGAGTGGTCGACGAACCAGTCCCTGCGGCCGCAGGAGCATTTGGGGCCGTTCAGGATGTAGCCCTCACAGACGGCGTCTCGGGAGCGGTCACAGTAGGAACAACGGACGATCTCTTCGCCGACGAACCAGTCGCGGTGCCCGCAATGGCAGAGAGGGCCACCCACAATGATTCCGCGGTGTGCCGCGTGACGGCGTCGCTTGCAAGCGGAGCAGATCCAGGCGCTGTCGCCGCGTGGGAGCCAATCCGAGTTCTCGCAACTGCATTGCGGCCCGTTGGTCAGGGGCTCGGTGTTGACGCTCGTAAACGGCAGGACAGCCGCCATGTGTCTCCTCCTCCCGGGCGAAGTCGCGTTCGGATGGTCTCCAGATGAAGCCGCTCTCCGGCCCCGTCTCCAGGTAGCACAGCGATGGAATACCTGCGGAAAGAGGGTTCTGTCAATGGGGCACGGGGCGAGGGGCCCTTGGGGGAGAATGACCGCCCCCCAGCGCGCAGGATGGGCGATGAGGGGGTCCGGCGCGAGTGGTCGCTACGTGGGGCCGGGGAAGTCGGAGAGGAGTTCGGCGAGGTCGTCGGCGTCCACGTCTTCGTCGGCGTCGAGGTCCATGTCGGCGCAGCGGTGGGTCGGCGGGACGCTGCCGGGTTGTGGCGAGCAGCAGGTCTGCATGGCGCCGTAGTCGGCCAGGTCGCGGTCGCCGTCGTCGTCGGAGTCGCCGCGGTAGAACCACACGCGTCGATAGATTTGCTCGGGCACGGTGTCGACGACCGCGTAATTCGGGGAACGGGGTTGGAGCGGGAAGCCCTGTTCGATGGGGACCTGGGTGTCGGTGTAGTACTCCGGGCGGACGGGCACGGGTTGGACGTAGAAGTTGTCGCCGGTCGGCACCTGGAAGACCTGGGACAGGGTGGCTTCGGGCGGCGTTCGCACGGCGTCCACGTCGGAGGGGACCATGCCGACAGTGGCCGATAGCGCCTCGTCAACCGGATAGGTTTTGCCCAACCAGGACTCGTACCAGTCCCTATGGGCATACTGAACATACACACTGTTGATCGTGAACGAGTAGCCGGTGCGAATCCACTCCATGGTGACGGTGTCGGGTGTAATGCGGAACCTGGTATACCCGAGTACGTTGTAGAGTGCCTTGATCCAGGGCTTGTCCCGTCCCTGGACGACGATGTTCCCGTAAGAATCGAGCATGCCCTGTTGGGCCCACCAGGGCTCCAGGCAGGTGGGCCGGCCGCAGCAGAGGTAATGGATGCCGTCCTTGACACTGTGGCAGAAGGTGTGGTCGTGCGCGTAGACGAAGAACCGGACGCCGTGTTGCAGCATCAACTGGTGGATGAGGGCCTGTTCGGTGCCGGGCCTGTCGGCCTCGACAGCGCTGCCCCGGGCGTAGGCCCATTGTGTGCCACCGTCCTGGATGGGACATCCGCCGACGTCGATCAATCCGCCGCCGACCTGATGGTGGGCGATGATGAACTTCCACCTGGCGGTAGAGGCGGTCAGGACGTCCTGTAACCATTGCATTTGCGTTGTGCCGAGCGTCCATTGTGAGGGGGAATTGGTGACGGACACGGAGCCGACGAGGGTATAGCGAAATGGATCCAGGACGATGAAGAGGGCGTCCCCCCAGGTCCAGGCGTAGAAGTTCTGTATGTTGGAGTTGATGCCGTCGTTCCAGGGGTCGGTGCCGGCGCCCCAGTCGGCGGCGGTGTCGTAACCCGGGGCGCCCTCGCCTCCTTCGGGGTAGGTGTCTCCGCGGGGGTTGGGTATGAAACGGAGCCTGGCTTCGGTGTTCCATTTCTGGTGATACTGGGTGGCGCAGAGTCGGTTCCAGAGCAGAGGGGCGGGGAACTGGTTGGTTCCTCGTTGGTAGAACCCGGCTTCGTTCTCATGATTGCCCAGGGCCAGGAAGACAGGCATCCTGTGGGCGATTTCGGCCATGGCGCTGCGATAGTCGCGGTAACGGGTCAGGGCCTGAGCGGCGGAGAAGACCTCGACGGGGTAAGGAGAGTCGCCGAGGTCGAGGCAGAAGTCGAACACCTCGTCCTCCAGGATGCGCAACAGGCACTGGTCGGCGGTCCATCGTCGGGGGCTGCCGGGCGGCACGGTCCAGGCCCCCCAGTGCGGATCGGCCAAGACACAGAAGCTGAACGATTGGCCGGCGGATTTTTGGGAAGAGAACTCGCCGATGTTCGACATGTCCATCCATACGCCGGGGTCGTCGGTGGTTTCGAACTGCACCTGATAGAAGTACTTCCGGTCCGGTTGGAGCCCTGTGATCTCCAGTTCGAGCCGGGCCCATGGATCGGCCGTTCCGACGACGGGCGAGACGTTCTGGCTGGCGGGCAGGTCGTCGGGTGTTTCCGCCCAGCGGACGCGGGCCTGTACGGCGGCCGAGAGGTTTGCGGACGTGACGAGATTGACGACGGCTCGGCTGCCGGTGACGCGGCCGATCATCTGGAGGGCGCTGAAGTAGTCCGACTCAGGACCGGTCAGGCGGCGGTCGCCGGCGACCGACCAGTCGTCGATCGGCGGATGAGCCGCGGCGCGCCCCAGGGGAGCGTAGCACACGACCACCGCCAGCCCGCACAGAAACGTACGCCCGGTTCGCATACCTGCCCAGCCGAACCGACAGGCCCGGAGGAACCGTCCGAGAAGATGCGGCCGGACGCGGGTGAGTTGCCGGCGCGCTTATTGCTCGCCATGCGCAACGGCTTCTGGGCGTCGGTACCGCTCGTCTACAAACAGTCAATCCCTCGTCCAGGCGTTGAAGATGACGCAGAGAAAGCGACGCCTGGACCCGGACACCCCCGGGACCCTCGATAACGAATATGAGTCTAGCGAAATGCGGCGGTCGAAGCAAGCGGTAACTCCGGTTCTTGGACCCGGGGTGTGCAGGTTACTCGGTGTACAGGCCGCCTGGGGTGCTGTTGTGCTGGAGCCAGTCGAGCATCTGGCGGAGGCTGCCGGTGGCCAGGGCGATGGAGGTGTCGGCGGCGCCGTAGTAGAGGTTGAGCGTGTCTCCGTCGTCGGCCAGGGTGTATCCGCAGGGGAAGACGACATCGGCCACATCACCGGTGCGCTCGTAGTCGGTCTGGGGGCCGAAGATCCACTTGGTGCCGCGCATACGGCAGGTGGTGGGGTCGTCGAGGTCGAGCAGTGCCAGGCCGACGCGATAGAGGGCACCGGCGACGGTCGTTCGCACGCCGTGGTAGAGCATGAGCCATCCCTCGGGGGTCTGGATCAGGGGGGGCGACAGGCCGATCTTGCCGGCGTCCCACCAGGCGCCGTGCTTGGCCTCGAGAACGACGGTGTGCTCGCCCCAGTGGAGGAGGTCGGGCGAGAAGGAGATCCAGACGTGTCCCTCTCCGGAGGCGGGGACGGGTCGGTGGATCATGGCCCATCGGTCGCCGATGCGCTGAGGCAGGAGGGCGGCGTCCTTGTCCTCGGGCGGCATGATGTTGCCGAGGCGCTCGAAGCGCCGGAAGTCCTCGGTGAGAGCCAGGGAGACGCCCGGGCCGCGGCGCGAGAAGCAGGTGTAGGTGACTGCGTACTTGTCCAGTTCGGGGACCCAGACGACACGTGGGTCCTCGATGCCCCACAGCTCTTCGGGATGGTTGTCGACGTCGGGGAGCAGGGTTGGCTCGGGGTCGATGCGCCAGTCGTTGACGCCGTCGGGGCTGCGGGCGGCGCAGAGGTGTGAACGCCCGGAGCAGTCCTCGACGCGGCAAAGGAGGAGGGTCTCGCCGGAGGCGAGGCGGGTCGCAGCGGCGTTGAATACGGTGTTGATGAAGTAGGGCCAGTCGTAGGCGGTGAGAATGGGATTGGCCGGGTGGCGGGTGAGCAGTCTGCTGCGGAGGTCCTGGTGGTCGGGAGGCATGAGGTTCGGTGCTCCGTGCTGCGGGCGTGACCGGCAGTCGGGAGCCGCTCGGCCGCACGGGCGGTTCCCCATTCCTATCGGCTCATGAGTCGGAAAAAGGTCAATGCGTGAAGAGGCCCGGCGGGGGCTATGCGGGACGGGATGGGGGCGCGGGGGTAGCGGGGGTGACTTCCGGGGCGTCGCCGGTCTGCATCTCGTGCATGATGAGGAGGGAGAGGAGCCAGGAGAGGATGGCTTCGGCGCCCTGGTTCTGGTTGATCCCGTCGGCCTGGAGGCCGTCGTGGCAACCGTAGGTCTTGAAGTCGATCATGGAGATGCCGTGGTCGTTGCGACCGAGGTACCATTCGAAGCAGCGTCGCATCTCGACGAGCCATTGGTCGCCGCCGGAGGCGCGGTAGGCGGCCTTGCAGGCCGCGATGAGTGCGGCGGGCTCGAGCGGCTGCTGATCGTAAACGGGGCGCTCTTTCCCGCGGACATACCAGCCCTTGTTGCCGATGATGGAGAGGTGGCCGGCTTCGGCGGTCTGGACGTCGAGGAGCCAACGCAGGACCCGCAAGCCGCGCTCGACCATATCCGTACGATCCAGCGTCAGTCCGGCCGTGATCAGGGCCTGGGGCAGCCGCCCGTTGTCGTAGGTGACCAGGTCCTCGCACCAGTGCCAGTCGGGGGCCTCGTTGCCGACGAAGTGTTGGTCGAGCCGGTCAGCCAGGCCGGCCAACAAGCCTCGCAGGGAGGCCTGATCCTTGGCCTGACGCAAGGCGTAGTGCAGGCCGAGGATGGCGAGGGCCCATGATCTCGGTCCCTTGAGGGAAGCGAGCTGTGCCAAGGCCGCCCGAAACAGATCCGTGGCGAGTCTCTCCATGGGGTCGTTGGGAGCGTGCGAAATGAGGTAGCCCAGGGCCCAGAGGACGCGTCCCTGTCCGTCGTCGCTGCCGTCGTGGTCGAGCCATCGACGGTCGTAGGAGAGGAAGTTGCGGAAGCGGCCCGTCTCGGTGTCCAGGGCGTCGTGGAGGAAGGAGAGGTAAACCTGCAGGCGCGGCAGGATGCGTTCGTCGTGCAGTTGCGACCAGATCATGGCACCGACGATGACGGCCCGGGCGTTGTCGTCGGTGGCGTAGCCGTGGTGTCGGTTTGGTGTGGCGTATCGAGCGTGCTGGAGCATTCCGGTGTCGTCGGTCATGACGAAGAAGTGGTCGAGGTGCAGGTCCAGGAGGGACATACGCATGATGCTCTTTCGACCGACGGCGAGGGCGGGTGCGGCCTCGGCCGGCACGCAGCGGACGTCGGTGAAGACCTCGGCGTAGTCCTGGGCGACGCGAGGCCAGATCATGCGTCGGCCGTAGGCGTGAGCGGCGCGGCGGATGGCCTCTCGCCGGTTGGGGTCGTTCAACAGCTCGCGGACGGTTGCGGCGAGGGCTTGGACGTCGCCGAAATCGACGAGGCGCCCGCGTCCGTCGGCCAGCAGCTCCTGGGCGTGCCAGTAGGGGGTGGAGATGATGGCCCGTCCGGAAGCCAGGGCGTAGGCCAGAGTGCCGGAGGTGATCTGCTCCTTGCTGCGGTAGGGGGTGACATAGAGGTCGGCGGCCTGGAGAAACTCGCAGAGGTCTTCGGCGGACACGTAGCGGTTGTGGAAGAGCACGTTGTTCTGGATGCCCAGTTCGACGGCGCGGCGTTCGAGTGAGATTCGGTAGAGTTCTCCGGACTCGCGCCGGACTCCGGGATGGGTGACGCCCAGGACGATGTAGGCCAGGTCGGGATGGTCGGGCACTACGCGGGCCAGGGCGTCGAGCATCATGTCGATGCCCTTGCCGGGGCTGAGCAGGCCGAAGGTCAGGATGATGGGTTGGTTGCAGAGGCCAAAGCGTTCCTTGAACGGCTCGGTGTCGCCGAAAGGCAAGTCCGGCACGCCGTGGTGGATCAGGCGGATGCGGTCGGGCGGGACATCGTAGACCTGATCGAGGAGGGCCCTGGCGCGCTCGGCCATGACCACGACGGCACTGCTGCGAAGCCCGATGCGTCGGAGGACGTTGCGGCGTTCCTGGGTCGGTTCGGCCAGCACAGTGTGGAGGGTGGAAACCAGGGGCTTGTGCAGGCGGTCCAGCAGCTCGAAGAGGTAGTCCCCCTCCCGGCCTCCGAAGAGGCCGTACTCGTGCTGGAGGCTGACGACCTGAGCGCGGCTATTGTTGATGACGTCGGCGGCGTTGCGGTAGTCCTGTCGCCGATGCTGGTGCAGGGTGACGATGACTTCCGGCCCATAGTTGTACTCGGTCTCTCCGTCGTTCATGGCGACGATCTGGACCCGCCCGCCGTCCTGGAGGGGCTGGTGGTGGACGTGGCGGGCCAAGGCCGTGGCCAGGTCGTGGGTGAAGGAGGCGATGCCGCATCGGCGGGGGACATATGAGCTGATGATGGCGACGGTCGTGGGGCGACGCTCGGGCATAGCCGGATCTCTCGATGGTGAGCTGCCGATAGCGACCAGGGGCAGAGGCACCACCGTCCGGTCCGCCGTCGGTCGGGACGAGACTCCGCGTCTCGTCCGGTGGGCCTCAGTGTACGCGATTTGTGCCGGCAGCGCAAGCGGAGCCGCTCAGGCCGCTCCCCAGGTCACGACGACGGCGCCCAGCAGGGCGAGCACGATGGCGGCCACTTTGCGTCGGGTGAGTTCCTCGTGGAGGAAGATGGTGGCCAGGATGACGGCGAAGACGACGGACATCTGGTTCAAGATAGCTGCGACGGAAGCGTAGGTGTACTTGAAGCCGGCGAGCCAGAAGATCATGGAGAAATAGCCGCCCAGGACGGAGCCGGGCAGGGCGACCTTCCAGATGGCCGACGGGCGCATCACCGACCAGTGTCGGCGTCGTTGCGGTGAAGCCTGGACGAGCAGGGCGAGGGCGATGGTGCCGGCTAAGAGTCTGAGTAAGGTAGCCCAGATGAGGGGGAAGTTGTTCCCGTTCAGTACGAGCTTGGCGAAAACGACGCCGACGGCCATGGTCGCCAGGGCCAGGAGGCCGAGAAGCACCCCGAGCAGCACCTGAGCGCGTGTGCGGTCCGGTGGTGGTTTGTGCCGGGAGGAGAGGAACACGCCAAAGAGGACCAGACCGGTGCCGACGGCGAGCGACGGGGTGAGGTGTTCGGGCAGCACGAGGAGGGAGGCGAAGATGACGAGGGGGCTGTAGGCGCAATCGACGATGGAGATAATTCCGACGCCGACCAGGTTCAAGGCCCAGAAGAAAAGCGTGTCGGCCAGGGCGATGCCGATGACGCCGCTGAAGGCGAGGAGGGCGAGGTCCTGGAGTGGGAAGCTGGCCAGTTCGCGGATGCCGCCGCCGAGGGAGGCGATGGTGACGACCAGCAGAACGATTGCCACGGTGTTCTTGAACAGGTTGAGAGAAAGCGGCGAAATCCGCTCCCCGCTGCGTTTGAAGAGCACCACAGCGGCCGCCCAGGTGATCGCGGCCAGTAGTGCGCAGGTCTGGCCGAGCAGATGCTCCGTCATCGCGTCCCCCAAGTTGTCACGGCCGGGATCATACCGGAAAGAGCGGGTTTGCACTCTCACCGGTTGGTGGTGCGTCTGACCAGC
>DATKXO010000385.1:0-30343 GCA_035528995.1 Phycisphaerae bacterium
TCCCTATGAACCTCGCTCGTCGGACCCCGGCCCGTGGAGTCCGTCATCGGTTGGTGGCGTCATCGAACAAGACAACGGGATGGAAACGTGTGCTTTCCCTCCGACTTCTTGCCCGGCCCGGCCCGCCCGGCAGACGCAGCAGTCGTCAGACTGTTGCGCTTCAGCGCATCGCGTCTGCCAGAGCCCGAACGGTTTTCAGTTTGCCAAAGCCTCCGGTTCGATGGACCTATTATAGCGGACACCTACGGGGGAAAGTCAATAACTCGCAGTGCGGTTCGTCCGGGTGCAGCGCGGCGTCGCTTCTCGCGTTTGTGGCCTTATCGGGCGCGGAGCGTCCTGTCGAACGCAAACGGTCTCCGTCAGGGCTGTACGTGGCGCCCCACAAGCAGGCAGGATCGCACCGGTCGTCACCCCAGCTTGTCATCGCGGAGGTACAGCCGCACAATACCGCTCCGATTGGAGAGCAGAGGTCAGGCCCGCGACGGGGCCTTAGTGACGGAATGGAGGCGTTGCCGTGTGCGCACGTTTCAGCTTGCCTGTACTGTTGGCCATCAACGTTCTGCTTCTACCCTTGGGCGTCCAGGCCCAGGAGACCGCTCGCGACCACCAGATCACGCCCGACGACTACTTCACCGTGGGCGTGATCACGGACTGCGCCGCGTCGCCGGACGGGCGGCACGTGGCCTACACCGAGTCGCGCTGGGAGCCGCCGGCCGACAAACGCAACATGGACCTGTGGGTCGTCGAGACCGCCACCAGGGAGGTCACCCGCCTGACCTTCGAGAGTGCGGCCGACAGCACCCCGAAGTGGAGCCCCGACGGGAAGTGGATCTACTTCACCAGCAGCCGCGAGCGCGGTGAGGAGAAGGACCCGCCCTACAACGGCAAGACGCAGGTCTGGCGGGTCGGCGTCGAGGGCGGGCCGATCTTCCCGGTCACGCGCGTCAAGGACGGCGTGGACCATTACGACCTGTCGGCCGACGGTAAGACGCTCTACTACGTGGTCGGCGAGAAGAAGGTCGATCCTGAGTGGAAGGAACTCTACGAGAAGCACGAGCACATCACCTACGGCCACGGCGTGGTGAAGTATTCGCAGGTGTGGGCGCTGGACCTGCAAAGCTGGCGGGCCGAGAAGCTGGTGGACGAGAAGCGCGTCGTCGGCGCGCTGGCCGTCGCGCCCGACGGCAAGCGCCTGGCCATGATCACCACGCCGACCGAGGAGACGATCACCAACGAGGGCCAGTCGCGGGTGGACATCTTCGACCGCCAGAGCAAGGAGATGGTCACGCTGCCCGACCGGCAGTGGCGTGAGGACGCCCCGTCACCCTACGGCTGGCTCGAGAACCTGGCCTGGTCGCGGGACGGAAGCTCGCTGGCCTTCCGGGTCGATTTCGACGGCTTCCCCTCGGAGATCTTCGTGGCCCAATTGGCCGGTGGCGACGCGAAGATTCAGAAGCTGACGCGCCCCGACGAGGTGCACGTCACCGGCGGCCGGATGGCGTGGCGCGGCACGTCGAAGGACCTGTGCTTCCTGGCCGAGGACCACGCCCGCGTCCGCGTCTACTGCATCACCGACATCGGGGACGGCCGGCAGGGACCGGTGCAGACGCTCACGCCCGGCGACGTGTGCGCCGAGACCTTCAGCCTGCCGACGTCGGGTTCGGACCTGGCCGTGGTGATGAGCGGCATCACGCATCCGCCGGACGTGTTCAGCTACCCGGCCACGCCGCCGGTCCAGGCGCCCTCCGGCACGCGGCTCACGCGGGTCAACCCGCAGGTGGACACCTGGCGGATACCACAGATCAGCCTGGTGAGTTGGAAGGGCTGGAACGGCGACACGGTCGAGGGCATCCTGGAGCTGCCGCCGGACCACACGCCCGGCAAGCCGCTGCCGATGGTCGTCGAGCTGCACGGCGGTCCGACGGCCGCTTCACTGTTCCGCTTCCGCTTCTGGATCTACGGGCGCGTGCTGTGGGCCGCCCGGGGCTACGCCGTGTTCAGCCCGAACTACCGCGGGTCCACCGGCTATGGCGACAAGTTCCTGACCGAGCTGGTGGGGCACAAGAACGACCGCGACGTGACCGACATCCTGACCGGCGTGGACGCCATGGTCGAGCGCGGCATCGCCGATCCCGACCGCCTGGGCGTGATGGGCTGGAGCAACGGCGGCTACCTGACCAACTGCGTGATCACGCAGACCGACCGCTTCAAGTGCGCCAGCAGCGGCGCCGGCATCCTGGACGCGGCCATGCAGTGGGCCTCGGAGGACACGCCCGGGCACGTGATCAACTTCCAGAGGGGGTTCCCCTGGAATCGGTCGGAGGAGATGCGGGCGGCGTCACCGCTGTACGCCGCGGACAAGATCAAGACCCCCACGATCATCCACGTGGGGGAGAAGGACACGCGCTGCCCGCCGGCGCACAGCAAGGGGCTGTTCCGGGCCCTGCACGAGTACATCAAGGTGCCCACGCAACTGGTGATCTACCCGGGCGAGGGCCACAGCCCCATGACCTACAAGAACCGCAAGGCCAAGCTCGACTGGGACATCGGCTGGTTCGACAAGTACCTGCCGCTGGATGAGGAACCGGCGGAGAAAGCCGAGCCGGAAGACAAGCCGATCTCCTGAGCCTCGGTGGTGCTCGGCGGTTGCAAGCCGCCTGGTTTCATCTCGCGCATCGAAACACGCGCGGAGATTCCGAGCGGCGGGTCGCTGTGCTCGCTGGGGGACGCGTCGGGTCGCGAGCCCGAGCACCTTCTTCGGTGAGCCGGACAGGAGATCGTCTGGTGGACGCCGGACTGGTCCTGGATTGCTGGCGCCCCCGGGGGCCCACTTCACCGCCTGGCCAGTTGAACGACACGTTCCGCGTCTTGGGGGGCCGCACGGGCGCAGGTCATCAGTATTTCGACACGTATCGCAGCGGGCCGTTGCCCATGGGCTCCAGTTGATAGATATCCCATTTCTTCGCTTTGCTGCGGGGGCGCTCGAGTTTCTGAGCGATCACCACGGAGTGCCCGTCGGTTCGCACGTTGATGGCGCCGTAAACCGCGATACTGCGGTCGATCCTGCCCAGAAGCTTGTCAAAGCGCTTCTGGGCTCTCTTCTTTGCGGCCGGGGTGGCGGCCTGCTCGATCTGCTTCTGCGCTTCCCGGAGGTCGTGCCGGAGAACGTATGGATGGTTGATCGATTCCTTGGCCGACCTGGCCAGTTCGGTGCTGAAGATCAGGGGTCGCCCGCCTCGACTCCAGCGTCCGATGGCGCCCAGAGCGTCGGCTCGCGGGTGAGCATGCGGCTCGTCATCACCGCTGGAGATGACCGTGGCGATCGGATTGGTGGCTCGCAAGTACACGTCGCTGAAATCCGCGCTTCCATGATGGCAGGCCTTGGCGATGTCCACCTCGAAGATGGGTCGTGCGGCCTCAATGACGAGTCGCTCCTGTTCGGCGGTTTTCGGCGGCATGGCCATTCCGGTATGGTACCCCAGCAGCAGGTTTTCAGCGGGTATGTTCAGGTCGCCGCCCAGCAGCACGCTCACGTCGCGGTACTGCAAACGGAGAACGATGGAATGCCCGTTCTTGGTCTTGCCCACATTCCCCAGCCACCGCAGCCGCGGGGCACCACGGCCGTCAGGCTCGGTCACCGGACCCAGGAGCTGCATGGAGAGATCCCCTTCAGGCCCATATCCGGGGACGAACCCGTCTGCGAGGGACAGCATTAGGCAGTCCACGACCCGCCCGGAGGCCAGCGCCCCGTGAAGCATGGTCGGGTACTTCTTTCCTTTCCACCGCGATGGGACGCCCAGGAAGTCCTTGAGTTCGTCCCTGCTTGCAACCAGGTGCGTCAGATAGCTGGCTCGTCCGGACTTGCTCCGCTGCCCAAGGCTGTTCCTCCCCGTTCGTTCGACGATTCCGTTGTGATAGACCACGTTGAAGGTGACGTTCTCGTCACCGAACAGAGACGCGAAACCTCCGTAGTGATCCTGGTCGGGATGGCTGATGACCGCCGCCTCGAACGTCCGTTTTTTCCGGAAGCCCCCGTAGCGCCAGCGGAGGAACCGATACATGTTGTCGCCTTCGCCGGCGTCGATGACGATGTGCCTGTCTTGGGGAGTCACAACCAGACAGCCATCACCCTGGCCGATATCGACGAAGACCACCTCCAGCAGGCGATCGGGTTGGATCGACTCCTTGCGCAGCCAACCGTCCTCGCCACGAGAGTGCGCCTGGCACCAGCCGTCACGGCGTTCCCTATTCACCTGGAGCCAGTCTCCCCACAACAGGTGCTGCACAGGTCCTTTCTTGGCCGGGCCCTTGTACATCACCGCCGATGGATAGCCCGCGTACGCCGTTTTCTTTGGCATGTCATCTGCCCCGTTTGCGTGTTCCTTCTTGACCTGTACCGGTCCGACGGGCTCTTACCGTCAGGGCCGTCGAACGCGTGGAGACCGGCCCGCTCAAAGGGTCTGCAGCCTCCGCGCCGATGGCGAATTCACCGCAATCGCCACACAGCCAGGGTTCTATCAGCAGCGGCGACCCGGTACCGCCGTTGAACCAGCCCTCTGTCTCGATGCCTCCGGTCTAGCCGCCCGCCTTACCGCCGCCGGCGTCGTCCTTCGTGGCCGTCGAACCGCCGCCCGAGCAACGGTCGAAGAGAATCCAACCGAGGCTGACGGCCGAGGGTTGAGGTTCCAGCACGTCGGGCACGCCTGCGCCGTCAGGTGGGGTCTTGGGCAGCCCGTCGGCCGCCTCTTTGGCAACCTCGACCGGGACGTCGGCCGCGATGGCGATCTCACCCCATCCCGGAAGGCCCGGGGCCGTTGCTGACCCCGCGCCGCACGCGGCTTCCTGCCAGGGCGGAACAACGGCCACCACCGTCCGATCGTTGAGCACCTGGAACTCGCATTTCAGGCCGCCTACAGCCACGCCATCGACGTTGCCTTCGAAGCCACACCCGCGGATGGTCACCACCGTGGGTCGATCGAGCCAGCCGCGCCGCGGGTGCACCGCTTCGACCCGGATCGTTTTGGCCGGGCGCGAGTCCGCTCGCCAGACGCGGACCAGGGCCTGCGAATCGAGTCCCAGCTTGCGCAGGGCGGTGGCCCGCGAGGCAAGCTGCTGAGCCTGGCGGCGATAGCCCTTGCAGGTCAGGCGGGTGATCAGGGCTTCCGCTTTGTCCAAGGCCCGGGCACGTTCCCAGGAGCAGACCTCGGAGAAGCGAGCCCACGGCAGGCTCCATCCGATCGGAGACCATCGTGTTGACGTTTGAAAGACGAGGTAGTCGAACGCGGTCTGATCGCCGCTCTGCTCGAGAGGGCAATCCGCCCGGCAATCGCTCCGCTGAGACTCAATGACCTGGCGGGCACTTCCGTCACCGTACAGGCGGGTGTACTTGTACTTCTGCTCGCCGGGGGCTTCCGGCGGACAGTCGCCGCCGGCCTGCCACGTGCCGTCCTGCCTGTAGTCCTTGTGACGCAGGTAGGATCGCTGCACCAGGATGATGGCCATGGCCGGGAACGTCCTGGATTCCAGCCGGTGCCCCGGTTTCGACTCGAGGTCGGCCGGGTTCTTCAGGGCGAAGAACTTGGGCTCGACGCGGAAGCCGAAGGCCGTGCTCCCGACCGTGTAGGCCGACGCGGCGGTCAGCGCGGACTGCGTCTTGGCATCGTGTTCGATCTTCTTGGCGTAATCGACGAAGGCGTCGGCCTGGGAACCGAACCCCAGCATGGCCAGGTTGAACGCCGTGGCGAAGAGCTTCCTGCGACTGCTGACCAGATCGAGCACCTGGGAGTCGATGACCGGGAAGACTCCCGCCACCTGAATGGGCGGGCTGGAATAGGGGAAACACTCGCTGAGGAATTGGAGGCCCCCGTCCGGCGTCTGGCGGGCCAAATCGACGTTGACCGTGATGTCGGCCACGTAGCCGCCGCGCGTCCTGCTGCCCGGCTGGACCGAGACGATCAGAGGGCAGAAGAAGAGCTCGTAGTCGCCCTGCTTGTTTCTGGCCGGGTTGATGAACCAGCTCAGCAGTTGCTGCGTCATCACGTCGCCACTGGCGGTGATGATCGCCTCGCGGGCGGATATCTGGGGCTTGGTGTCGGGCAGCGTCTGGGCGGGGGTGAAGACCGTCCCAACCGTCTCCAGAGCCAGGCGATCCCCTTGGGCGATGGGGGCCCCGACTTTGGCCGGCTGGGTCGTGGGCGCGCCTTCCGGAGGCTCGTCTCCGGCGGCGGGTTGCACTTCGTCGGCGCCGGCGGTCCCTTCGTCGGCAGGAGGCTCCTCTTCGTCCGCCGGCGGCTGCTCTCCGGCGAGCACGCCGAGCAGGCCGATTACCGTCTTGGTCAGAGCGTTCTCGCGGTACTCCGGGTATGAGGCCATCAGGCTCTCCAGCAGCGCCTTCTGCTTAGCCGCCCTTTGCCGGGCCTGCTCCTTCGCACGCAGACTCTTGGCCTGCCTGTATTGAGCCATGGTCGCGATGGCCTCTTCGACATTCATGCGAAATGCCAGTTGGACGTCGAGGGCCTCAGCGCTGAGAGCACGCACCACCCCTTGAGGTTGAAAAGCCCTCTCGAAGTAGAAATCGGCGTCCTTGTTCAGGTCAAAACCGAAGCCGTCGTTAGGCCCCACCAGGAAGGGTGTGGAAAGACTCGCGAACCCGTACTGGTCGATGCTGAGGGCGATCTTGTCCAGGTTGACGGCGGCGTCGCGTGCCGGCGAACAACCGCACAGAGCTGCGAGGCTCACGGCCAGCAGCACGAGCCCGCGGGAACCCCGCAGGCACAGGCCGTGGGCGTGGCGTTTCAGGAATGCGTCATCGCGGAACCGACCCTGCTGCTTGATCATGTTACGTCTCCTTGGCAGGCGCGCCCGTGCGCAAGCGACTGCGGGCTTGGCTGCGATCAACTTCCCGAGTTGTGAGGACGATACGACGCCTGCATGTTCCGCCAGGTCCACAAGTTCCCGACCAGAGACCCTGACCCGAACCAGCGGGACACTAGGGCACCTGTGCTTCAGTGTCAAGCCGGCAGCCGGTGTCAAGCTGTGGCAGCAGACTCGTTCACCCCAACAGACAGTACATCGCTCACCATTCGACCTTTACCTGTCAAAATGGACAGGTGAAGCGGCGCTTCTCCTGCCCTCCCTGTTCGTGGACGGAATCGCCGTCATCGTTACTCAGCGCGACATGAGACCGCGGCGCAGTGCAGGGGGCCTTCGATTCGTCGCGGCGTCGAGGTGAAGGGCCGACGTCGGCGCCGCACAGAGGTCCGCCCGCAGCCATGTTGGAAAACGGGCGGGCAGCGATCTACAGTCCGACCGGGGGCCGCCCCCCGGCAGAACGATCGCCGCGTGAACGAGACAACGGCCCGCTCCGGTTACACTCCCGGGCCTGTTGCGCTATCATCCGTGACCATGGACATCCGCGCACCGCGCTATACCGACGTGCCTCTGCCGCCGTACCGGTATCGGCCGGGTGAGCATCCGCATCCCACCGCCCATCGGGACGGGTACAGCTATCGCCCGCCGGGGGCGCCCGCGCCCAACGTACGCTACCGGGCGCCGGAGCAGTGGCGCCAGAGCCGGGACTACCTCTACGGCTGCGATCTGTACAACCACGCCTACTGGTGGGAGGCCCATGAAGCCTGGGAGGGGCTGTGGCAACTGACCGACAAGACCGGGGTCCAGGGGCGTTTCCTGCAAGGACTGATCCAGGTAAGCGCCTGCCACCTCAAGGCGGAGATCGGCCACTGGCGGGGCGTGGGCAACCTTCGGGCTCGCAGCGGGCGATACCTGGAATTCGTCCTGGCCGGCATTGATGAATCCACCTTCATGGGCTTGAATCTACGGCAATGGCATCGGGCTGCGGACCGCTATCTTGCCCGGTTACTGGAACCCGGTGGCGACCGCAGGCACGATCCGGCCGCGTATCCGTACCTTGTTCTCGAAATGCCTGCGTCCGGCGCGTCCGAACGTCTCGGGCAAGGCTCTACAGACGAGTTGAGCAGCCATGGACCAAATCAAGCTCCCCAAAGACAGTGACCCGACGGAAACGGCGGAGTGGCTCGAATCGATCCAGGCCGTCCTGGGCGACCAGGGGCCGGCCAGAGCCCAGTTTTTGCTGGGGCGGTTGATCGAGTGGGGCCGGCGCGAGGGCGTGGTGCTGCCCTTCACCGCCAACACGCCGTACGTCAACACCATCCCCGTGACCGAGCAACCGCCCTATCCCGGCGACCGGGCCATGGAGCGGCGCATCAAGAGCCTGGTCCGCTGGAACGCGATGGCTATGGTCGTTCGGGCCAATCGGCGTCAGGACGGCATCGGGGGTCACCTGTCCACGTATCAGTCGGTGGCCACGCTGTTCGAGGTGGGTTTCAACCACTTCTTCCGGGCCCACGGTGAGCAGGACGGCGGCGACCAGATCTACTTCCAGGGCCACGCCGCGCCGGGCATCTACAGCCGGGCCTACCTCGAGCGTCGCATCGGAAGCGAAAAGCTGCACAACTTCCGGCGCGAACTGGAGAAGAGCGGCGGGCTGTCCTCGTATCCACACCCCTGGCTGATGCCGGATTTCTGGGAGTTCCCCACGGTGTCCATGGGTCTGTCGGCCATGTCCTCGATCTACCAGGCCCGGTTCAACCGCTACCTGCGCGACCGCGGGCTGAAGGACACCGACGATTCGCACGTCTGGGCCTTCCTGGGCGACGGCGAGATGGACGAGCCCGAATCGCTGGGGGCCATCACGCTGGCCTCGCGCGAGGGGCTGGACAATCTCATCTGGGTGATCAACTGCAACCTGCAACGGCTGGACGGCCCGGTCCGCGGCAACGGGCAGATCGTTCAGGAGTTGGAGGCCGCGTTCCGTGGAGCCGGGTGGAACGTCGTCAAGGTGCTGTGGGGCTCGGAGTGGGACCCGCTGTTCGAGGCCGACACCGATGGGCTTCTGACCCAGCGCATGGGCGAGACGGTGGACGGGCAATGGCAGAAATACACCGTCGAGTCCGGCGCCTACGCCCGCGAGCACTTCTTCGGGGCCGATCCCCGGCTGGCCAAACTCGTCGAGCACCTGGCCGACAGTCAGATCTACCACCTGAAGCGCGGCGGGCACGACCCGGCCAAGGTGCACGCCGCGTATCGGGCGGCGGTCGATCATCGGGGTTCGCCCACCGTCATCCTGGCCAAGACGGTCAAGGGCTACGGGCTGGGCGAGGCCGGCGAGGGTCGCAACATCAGCCACCAGCAGAAGAAGCTCAACGAGGAGGAGCTGCGTTATTTCCGCGACCGCTTCGACATCCCCGTGACCGACAAGCTCATCGAGGACGCCCCCTTCTGGCGTCCGGCGAAGGACAGCGAAGAGCACGAATACCTCATGGAGCGGCGCCGTGCGCTGGGCGGCTTCGTGCCGGCTCGCAAGGTTCGGGCCGCGCCGTTGCAGGCTCCGCCGCTGGACCTCTTCGACGAGTTCCTGGGCGGCAGCAAGGAGCGCGACGTGGCCACCACCATGGCCTTCGTGCGCATGCTGTCCCGGCTGATGGATCACGAGGAACTCGGCAGGCTGATCGTGCCCATCGTGCCCGACGAGGCCCGCACCTTCGGCATGGACGCCTTGTTTCGCAAGTACGGCATTTACGCCCACGGCGGCCAGCTCTACGAGCCGGTGGATTCACATCTGCTCCTGTACTACCGCGAAGCCAAGGACGGGCAGTTGCTCGAGGAGGGCATCACCGAGGCCGGCTCGATGGCGTCATTCACCGCGGCCGGCACCGCACACGTCACCCACGCCGTCAACGCCATACCGTTCTTCATCTTCTACTCGATGTTTGGGTTCCAGCGGATCGGTGACAGCATCTGGGCACACGCCGACTCCCGCGGGCGCGGCTTCCTGGTCGGAGCCACGGCCGGACGGACCACGCTGGCCGGCGAAGGTCTGCAACACCAGGACGGCCACAGCCACCTGCTGGCCAGCACCGTGCCGACGATCCAGCCTTATGACCCGGCCTTCGCCTATGAGATCGCCGTCATCATCCAGGACGGCATCCGGCGGATGTACACCGAGGGTGAGGACATCTTCTATTACCTCACCGTCGAGAACGAGCCCTACCCGCAGCCGCCCATGCCGGAAGGTGTGAATGAAGGCATCCTCCGCGGCCTGTACAAGTTCAAGGCGGCGGACAAGCCCGGCGATCGCCCGCGCGTCCATCTGTTCGGCAGCGGGGCCCTGTTGCGATCCGCTCTCGAAGCACAGCAGATTCTGGCGGAGCAGTTCGACGTGGCCGCCGACGTGTGGAGCGCGACCAGCTACACGCTGCTGCGCCGCGAGGCCCTGGCCGTTGAACGCTGGAACATGCTGCATCCCGCCCCCGCCGGCGCCGGGCCGCGCAGCCCCTACGTGACCGAGCTGCTCGCGTCGGAGCCCTGGCCGGTGATCGCGGTGAGCGATTACCTCAAGGCCGTGCCCGATCAGATCGCCCGTTGGGTTCCCGGCGGCCTGTACCCGCTGGGCACCGACGGCTTCGGCCGAAGCGAGTCGCGCCGGGACCTGCGGCGGCACTTCGAGGTCGATGCCGCCCACATCACACTGGCCGCGCTGCATCAGCTTGCCCAACGCGGCCAGGTCGAAGCCGACCGGGTGGCCGACGCGATCGAACGCCTGGACATCGACGCCGACAAACCCAATCCTGCCACGGCCTGACACAGCGAAACGCGCTGGGCCCCATCCCCGATGTACATCGTGGGTGGGGAACGCACTGCATGGGCACACGTCACCTTGCGGCGCGCGTCGAAGCTGTTATGCTCGCCGCGTTTGCCGGGCCGCTCCGTCTTTTCACCTCGGCGGCCCGAACATGGGGACAGATCATGGCTCGTGTCATCGTCACCTACGGCCGTGGATGGAATTCCCTGGCCACCGTCCGCAGCCTGGGGCGCCGGGGGATCGAGGTCTACTGCGGCGAGGAGGCCCCCTTCGCGCCGTGCTTCTTCTCCAAATATTGCCGGGGACATTTTCAGTATCCCTCACCCAGCCGCGAGCCGGACGCCTTCGTGGACTTCATGGCCGAGAAGGTCAAGGAACTGGCCCCCGACGGTGACGAGCCCTACGTCCTGATGCCGATTCACAAGGAGACCTTCGTCCTGGCCGAGCACCGCGAGCGCTTCGAGCCGCACATCAAGCTGCCGGTCACCACCATCGAGAACATCCGCCTGACCGACGACAAGGGCAGCCTGGCACGACTGGCCGAGCAGCACGGCATCCGCATCCCCCGCACCTGGCAGTTTCACGCCGTGGACGAGCTGTACCGGCGCGTGCCCGACCTGCCCATGCCGGTGTTCGTCAAGGTGCGCAAGGGCGCGGCCGGTGTGGGGCTCAAGAAGGTCAACACGCCCGAGGAGCTGGTGACGACCTTCCGCGAGTTCGTGGACGGCTTCGGCCTGCAGCCCGAGCAGTACCCGCTGGTCCAGGAGTTCGTGGCCGGCGAGGACTATTGCGTGACCACCCTGTTCAATCAGGGGACCTGCGTGGCCAGCATGACCTACCACAACATCCGGTCCTTTCCGCGGGGCACCGGCGCCGGGGCCCTGCGCGAGACCGTGCCCCACGCCGAGGCCGAGGAGGCTGCTGTCAAGCTCCTGTCACCGCTCAACTGGCACGGCATCGCTCAGGTGGACTTCCGCATCCCCAAGGGCGGCCCGCCCTACCTGATCGAGGTCAATCCGCGCTTCTTCGGCGGACTGGCCCAGTGCATCGCGGCCAACGTGGACTACCCCTACCTGCTCTATCAGATCGCCATCGGCGAGCCGATCGACCAGTCCGTCGCCGGCGCGGAGATCGACTACGAGAAGCGCACCGAAACGCCGATCGTCGGCCTGCTGGCCACACTGGAGGAGATCGCCAACGACGAGGCCAAGCTGGCCGAGCTGCGGGCCGTCGCCGACGAGTTCAAGCGGATTCCCGCGGCCGACGGGAAGCGGCGGCAGTTCCAGCGATTTCTGGATCAGCTCAAGGCCGTCGCCAGCCCCACCAATGTCCGCGACTACCTGCGGCAGATGTTCGAGAAACACACCGACACGATCAACGACGTCGTCCACGCCGACGACCCGCTGCCGGGCCTGGGCGTGCTCTACCCGCTGGCCCTGATGGTCAAGCACGGCACGCTGTCCACGGCCGTGCTGGTCTCGGAGCAGGAGCTGCCCGGCCGGCGCCCGCGGAAAGGCCTGCGCGACCGGCTGCGCCCCAACTGGGCCACGCTGATCCTGACGGGCGTGCTGTTCATCCTGTCGGTGGTGATCGACCGGTTCGAGCCCACGCGCCAGTGGCTGGGCTGGCTGCTGGGCTGGCCGCGTCACGCGGCCGAAGCTGTGGGCGGGCAGGACGGCTCCGGCACGTCCTTCGCCTTCTACCACATCCTCAACTTCGTGTACCTCTACATCCTGTCCGCCGTGATTCTATGGCTCCGGGGACGGCCGCGCGGGCGAGCAGTCAGTGCGTGAAGCAGGCGGGCCATGCGCATTCCTTTGTCGCCTGGCTTGTCCCTGCTGTACAAGCGAGATGACTGGCGGTATGCTTCCTTTGCCTCGGAGGCGCATCGTGGAGGACACCGTATGAACGAATTAGAGAAGATATGCTACCTGCAGAATGTGATACGGGTGGGCCATGCTGATGAGGTGGTCGCGCCTGAGGAGAATGCGCATCTTGAGAGCGTTCGTGCCGCGATTCGCGCAACCAAGAGCCAACTTCGTAAAGCGAGAGAGAGCGTGGGAGAATCCGCGATCGACCTAGCCCCTCTCGGGCGGTTCTCTTTTCGGCTTCAGAACCTTGAAGACATGATAGAAATGGCGTTGGCCGATGGCACCCTCGACGAAGAGGAGAAGCGGCTGCTGATCGACGCCGCGAAACGGGTCGGAGTGACTCAGGACCAAGTGAACCTCATTCTGACGGAGGCTAAATCACGCCGGGAACGTGAGCCAGGCCGATGCCCCAACTGTGGAATCGACGTTGCCGCGAAGGCCAAGTTTTGCCCGGGGTGTGGAGCACACCTAACCGGAAAGGCGCAAGAGAGGCCAACATCCCTCGCAATCAAAGTTCCGGATTATGGCATCACGATTACGTTTGCTGAATCAACAGGAACGGCATTCCCAGATGCACTTGCCCTTGCAAAGCGAATGGAGACCTTTCAGGAAGCGCTGAGAAGCGGGAAGCGTTGGTACGGCGTCACCGCTGCCCCCGCTAACATCGATTCGCTGCTCGAAATCGCTGAGAAACTCCGCGGTCTCCGCAACCGCGAGGTGTTCGTCGCCGGAAAGAAGGAGGAATGGGACTCTGTTTTTGGATTCGTGCCGTGTTGCGCGGAACGGGCAAAGTCGTATCGCCCGATCGCCTACTGCTTTGGGGTCGATGAAGGACGATTCAACATCTGGGGCTGCAAGCTTGCAACGCCCCCATGGGGTAGTCCCGGCGACTGGTGTGCGTTCGGGAAGTTCTTAGATGTGAAGACCTTCGAGTTTGACCATGAGCGAATCAAGCACGAGCTGAAACAGCGACTAGAGCGCGCACGATACTGTCCGTATCTACGCAGGCGGTTCGTATCGGCTGTCCTGGAACACCTTCCGAAACGCGCCAAGGTCACGGATCGTGGGGATTGGGGTTATCGCGAGACGTATGACGACACGGACCCACGTGCCGTTGTGGTACAAGTGGTACGTGACTTCGGCGAGTTCAAGGAGAAACAGACGATTCGCGCAATCGGGGTTGAGCCATCTAGCCCATCCATTGCGCTAGACATAGTCGGGAAAGCAGCGCGGGCCTCGGGCGAAGACGAGATCGACTGCAATACTTTCGTGAATCCATAAACCTCGTTTTGCTGCAGAGCAAAGTAAGGCCCGGCAGGTTGTTGACCTGCCTCTACCATCTCCACCCCAGGCAAACTGCTCAGGCAGGTCATCGACCTGCCCTACTCAGGGTTCGCCCGTGAAGACGTGCGACGCGGCTTGTTTGCCGTGCGGTAGGCGTCGGCCTGGCCGACAAGCGCTCGCAATAGTGCCAGCGCCGCCTTATCGGTCAGCGACGCGATCTCGGGATGCCATTGGATGCCGATGACGAAGGTGCGGTCGGGGCGCTCGATCCCTTCGATCACGCCGTCGTCGGCCGTGGCGCACACGCGTAGGCCCTGGCCCACGCGCCCCACCGCCTGGCCGTGAAAGCTGTTGACTTGACGCACGCCCGCGCCGATCGCGTCGGCCAGGTGCGTGTCGGGCGCGACGCTCACTTCGTGGGCCGTGAAGCTGTCCATGTCGATGCCGTGATGCTCGGACAGCGCCTCGTCGGCCCGCAGATTGCGGACCGAGCCGCCGTGGGCCACGTTCAGAATCTGAATCCCGCGGCAGATGCCCAGGATGGGCATGTCGCGATCGAGGGCGGCCTCGATCAGTCGGATTTCGAATCGGTCGCGACGGAGGTCGGTGCCGGTGATTCCCGACGGCTGGGACGGATCGCCGCCGTACGAGGCCGGGTCCACGTCGTCGCCACCGGTCAGCAACAGGGCATCGACCTTATCCAGTATGGCGCCGATTCGCGTCTGGTCGTCGGTCGGCGTGATCAGGACCGTCCGCCCGCCGGCCCGGGCCAGGGCGTCCTCGTACAGCGGCCGCTGCACCACGAAGCTCGAAGCCATCGACAGGCCGATCCGCGGACCGCCCGCAGGCGGCCTGGGTCGCCCGAGCAGATAACCCGACACCAGCAGCACCGGCCCGCCGACCAGAACGGCCAGCAGGATCAGGAGGACTCGACGGCGTCTGGACATGGCCACCAGTATGCGCGCTCCACCGCCGCCGCCAAGCCACGAATCGCACGACGTGCAGCACGCTTTCACGCGGCGAAGCCGCGGGTAAGCATGCTCGGCTGCCGCGGGCGCGCTACTCGGCCAGCAGGTCGGTATCCAGATCGATCTCGTTGGTGTAGGTCATGCCCCGGTCGTGCGGGGCGACGAAGGCGGGATGGTCCGGCTTGCGCTCGGGCATCGGCTTCCAGCGGTTGATTCGGAAGTTGAGCGTGCCGTCGGCCTGCGGCCACTCGACGCGGACGCGGTGCGGCAGCAGCGGCCCGTCGCCGCCCATGGCCTTGTACTCGTCGAGCTGCGAGCGCATCACCACGCGGCCCATGGCGTCGCGAAACAGGATGCGCCGGATCATCCGCGGCTCGTAGCGCTCCAGCCAGTATTCCTTCTCGATCCACCCCTGGTCGTCGTCCGCGTAGGCCAGCCAGACAAGCTGCTGGTACTCGTCCACGATCCGTTGCACCGGACCGTCCGGCCCGACGGTGTCTTGGGGCAAACCGTTGAGGCCCAGGGCCTCGATCAACTGATCGGGCCGCAGCGGTATCGACGAGACGGGCTGGTCCTCAAGCGCGGCGTGCGTGCCGAAGCGGTAGGTGTCGTCATCCTGCCTCACGTGGAGCCAGTACTTCTGGTCGTTCGAGCCCAGCATCATCTCCTCGGTCAGCAGGCCGGACTTGGCGCTGAGATACAGGTGCCGCGGGGCGATCACCTGCAGGCTGGTGTGCGGCAGGTCGAACGGATAGCGCCGCCCCCGGTTGGTGTAGAAGTACCCGCTGGCCCACCCCTCCGCCTTGAGACAGGTCTTGATGCGCGAAGTGTTGGCGTTCACCCGCCCGATGGCCCGGTCCATGGGAATGGGGTCCAGCGGCACGCGTGGCCTCGGTGGGCAACCCGTCACGCCGACCAGCAGCAGGATGCCCAGGCACAGCCCCGGACCGGTCCGAAAACCGGCGAACCCGCCGGCTGCCACCCGGGCGGCCACTCCACTGGAGGTTTCCGGACCGTTTCTAGGCATCGGGCGCTCGTTCTGGTGATGGGTACGGATCGTCGGCCTCGGCGGCCTGGGGACCGGCTTGCGGCGGCGTTTCGGATGGTTCCGTGCCGAGGTCATCGTCCAGGTCCAGGCCCTCCAGCGCGTCGCCGTGGAGGATGGCTCCCAGTTGCCGCGACACGCCCTCGATCTGGTCGTCGGTCAGATGCGGATTGAGCACGCGATGAACGGACTGCTCCTTGGCCAGGCGCATCTGCCAGTGCTCGGCCTCCCCGTCGCGGATCGTCTCCTCGTAGCGCAGCAGCCGCTTGCGCATGAGGATCAGGGCCAGCACGAACCGGAACTGAAGCCGCAAGGGCTCGGTCTGCTCCGCCAGTCGGCAGAACAGGTTGATCAGCATTTCGTCGTCGACCAGCAGCCGTTTCCTGGTCGGCTCGCGAACCGGAACCCGCGTCTTGAAATGACAGAAGGCCCCTTCCGGCGGTCCGCTCCAGGCGTCCAGGCAGCAGTCCGCCCGCCGGAACGTCTCACCGTCCTCGAAGAGCACGGCGAAGTATTCTTCCCCTTCGCGCAGCTCGCGCCCCGTGACGCTGCAAACGCCGGTTGGCCTGGCTAGTTCCCACTGTTCCATGAGGTTCCCGTAATCGAGGGGGTTTGCCTGCGATTGGCCGGATCAGCTCAGTACTCGAAGAACTGGTCCATCTTGGTCATGTCGAACAGCCTGCGGACGTTGCGCCGAACGCCGCGAACGGGGATTCTGTCTTCCGAACCCACCGCCCGAAAGACGGCCACCAGCGAACTCAGTTGTCGCGAGCTGACCGCCGGTATTCCTTCAAGAGAGACGACCATGTGCTTGCCCGACAGGCTCCCGCCGGGCTGAAGGGCCTGGCGGATCTGCTCCTCCTGGTTGGCCGGCGGCTCGTTGCCCAGCTCGTCGACGCCCGCGAAGCAGCAGACCGCCTCGTCGCCTTCCAAGGCTACTGTGAACCCGGCAAGTTCGAAGACTTCGGACATCGCTCGGCCCCCGGCAGGCCGCCAGGCGGACCTGTCAAACCCGCGGCCCCGCACCGCCGGCCTATTGTCCAATAACTCCCCGCAGGCCGCAAGCGTTATCCGCGCCACGAGTTCGGACGACCGCTCGTCCCAGGACGCGATCGCTCATATCGGCCGTTCCGAAGCATCGGCCGGGCGACGTTTTCCTGCGGGCGGCACCCCCAGCAGCCGATGACTCCCGAGACGGGCCGGCTGGCTGCTCAGCCGGAGGAAGCTCCCGCGTCTGGGGACGCGGTCGGTGAAAAAGGGGCCGTGGTTGATCAGTCACTCTGTGGAGACCTGCGATATGAAGATTCGCGAACTACTCACCATCGGCATGGTCGTCCTGGCCTGCACCCTCTTGGCCGGCTGCCAATCGGCGGCTTCCGGCGGGGGCGGCTCATCCGCGCCAGACGACACCAACACCGCTGCTGACAATGACAGCGGCGACGGTGGAACCGGAACCGAGGGCGAAGGCGACGGTGATACCGGCACCGACGACAAGGCCGTCGAACCCGAGCCGGACGCCACCGAAGTCGACAATACACCGGTCGAGACGGACCCCGACGACGACCAGACCGCCCTGACCGATGAGGAGGCGGACGCGGTCAATGCCGCCGTCCTGACCGTCGGCAACCTGGCCGGGCTATTCGCCGCCCTCGGAGCCGGCGGACTGCCCGCCACCGACGGAGCGGCCGTCGTCCTCAACCCCCTCACCGGCTGCCCGACCATCACGCCCACGGTGACGGAGGGCGCCATGTCCTTCACCATCGACTACGGCGACGGCTGCAGTCCCGTGCTCGACCCCGGCTCGACCTACAGCGGTTCGATCTCCGGTGAGGTCAACGTGGCCACCCGCACCATCACCCTGACGCTCGACGACTTCGTCATGGACGGCGTGACCGTGGACGGCTCGGTCGAGGCCTCCGTCTCCCAGGAGGGCAACCTGCTCATCCTGGAGTCCACCGTGGACGTGGTCTTCACCGAAGGCGAGGAGTCCGCGGCCTGCACCGGCGACGTGACCGTCGAGCTCAACCCGATAACCGGCGAGCTGTTCATCCCCACGGCCGACCTGTCCTCCGTCGATCAGACCGGCGACGAGTACGCCATCGTTCTGACCGACGTGCACATAGACCTGATCGAGGTCCTGCCGGACGCCGGCACCGCCACCGTCGTGCTGGGCACGATCGGGCCGGGCGCGCTGACCGTGGAGATCACCTTCACCGAGGGCACGCCGACCGACGGCACGGTCCTGGTCTCGGTCAACGGCAGCCCGCCGATCACCCTGAGCCTCGAGGACATCGAGGATATCGAGGACATCCAATAGGAAGACCCCCGGCCACCGCCGGGCATCTGACTGCAGCAACACGACATCGGCCGCCGCGTACCTCGCTCTCACGGGGTGCTCGGCGGCCGTTTCTATGGAAAGGGGGGATGGCAGCACTCGGCGCCCGACCCGGCCGGTCGGCGCCTATCTGCCGCCGCCGGTCGGGCGACGGGCTACTGCTCGTCCACGGCCTCGGGTTGCGGAGTCGGTCCTGGTGCGTCGGGCTCGGGCGTCAGCGGATCACTGACCCGGTAGTCACCCTCGAACCAGTGGTACAGATCGACGAGTCGGCAGCGCTCGCTGCAGAATGGGCGGTAGGGAGCGTCCGTCCGGCGAGCTACCCGCGTGACGTTTCGACAGGTGGGACACTCATAACTGGGCATGCCACGTAGTCCGGTGGCGTCAGGCCGACTTCTTCTTCGCGGGCTGCTTGTCGGGAGAGGCCGACTTGCCGGAGGCGGCATCGCTCTTGCCGCCGTCCTTGGCAGCTGTCGCGGCTTCCTTTTCCGCCTTCGCCCCCTTTTTGTAGCTCTCGCTACGGTAGTCGGTCTCGTAGAACCCGGAACCTTTGAACAGCACACCCGCACCGCTGCCGATCAGACGCCGCACCGTGGCCATGTTGTCGCACCGTCGGCAGTCGGTGGGGATCCGCCGCTTCGGCTTGGCCATGATGCTGTGGAAAACCTCGAAGACGCGGTCACATTTGGTGCACTGATACTCGTAAGTCGGCATCCAATTACTCCTTGTCCGGCCCGGCGTCGGCGCTCTCGACCCGGCCGGCAGTACCTCCGGCCGCGGCGCCCCCTTCACGATTCGCGTCATCGGTTGCAGCGTCGCCGTCGGACTCCGCTTCGCCCACTGCCTGGGCGATAATCACCTTGGCCGGTCTCAGCACCCGGTCCCATAGGCTGTAACCGGCCTGATACTCCTCGATCACCGTCCCGGGAGGTTGGTCGTCGGTCGGCCGCTGCATCATGGCCTCGTGACACGACGGATCAAACGGTTGACCCACCGACTTGATCCGCTGGACGTGGTGCGTCTCCAGGGCCTTGACCAGGTTCTGATGGACCAGCCGGATTCCCTTGGCCAGCGGCGACGAGTCGTCCTCGGCGACCGCCGCCAGGGTCCGCTCGAAATCATCCGCCACCTCGATCAGCGACCGGACCAGTCCGCTGGCGGCGTAGCGAAGGTTCTCGCCGTGCTCGGCCGCCGAACGTCGGACGTAGTTCTGATGCTCGGCCACGGCGCGAAGGTGCTTGTCGGTCAGCTCTTCGATCTTGCGTCGTGCGACAGTCAGCTCGTCCTCCGGCTGAACCTCAGCTTCCTTGACCTCGCCCTCCTTAGCCTCGCCTTCCGGTGTCCGGGCCTGAGCCGCTTCGTCCGCCGGCACGGTCCCTGCGTCGTTGCCGGCGGGCCTGCTGTAGGCCTCCACCTCCTCCGGCGTGGCGATCTCGATCTTCTTCTTCTTTCTCATGGTCGCGGCGCCCCTAAGACTCTTCGCGATCATCCGGCCCCGAGAAATAATCCATCAGTTGCGCGAAGAAACCCTTCGATTCCGGCTGAACGTCCACGTCTTCCGTCTCGGCGAACTCGCGGAGCAGCTCTTCCTGCCTGGACGAGAGCTTCCGCGGCGTCTCCACCATAATCTCGATCAGCTCGTCGCCCGGCCGACCGCCATGAATGTCCGGCAGGCCCTGCCCCTTCAGCCGCAACACCTGCCCCGTCTGCGTTCCCTTGGGAACCGTCACCACCACGCGACCGGTCAGCGTGGGCACTTCGACCTTGGCGCCCAGGGCGGCCTGGGTGAAGGAGATCGGCAGCCGGCAGATCAGGTCGTTGCGATGCCGTTGCAGGAAGGGGTGCGGCCGAACACGCACGTAGCAGTGCAGGTCGCCGCGGGAAGTCCCGCCCTCACCCGGTTCCCCCTCGCCGCGGACGCGGATGGCCTGCCCGTCGTGGATGCCCGCCGGGATCTTGACCGACAGGACTCGCTCCTGCGGATGTCGGCCGGCGCCCCGACAGCGCTTGCACGGATCGACGATCAGCGCCCCGCGACCCCGGCAGTTCGGACACGTGGTGATCACCCGCCCGAACAGGGCACCGAACCCACTGGCCTGCTCGACCTGGCCGTATCCGCCGCAGGTCGGGCAGTTGTGCCGTTTGCTGCCCGGGGCCTCACCGTTGCCGCGACACTCCGTGCAGGTGTCGTTGCGGGCGAACTCCAGCGTCCGCTCCGCCCCGGTTGCAACCTCCTCCAGGCCGATCTCCACCTGCGCCTGAAGGTCCGCGCCGCGCCGGCGCGACGACCGGCCGAAGCCCATCCCCCCGAAGATGTCGCCGAACATCGAGAAGATGTCCTCGACACCCATGTGCGAGAAGTCATGGAGCCCGGCGCCGCCGATGCCGGCGTGCCCGTACCGATCGTAGCGTTCCCGCTTGCCCGGGTCGCTGAGCACTTCGTAGGCCTCGGCCGCCTCTTTGAACCTGGCCTCCGCCTCCGGGTCCCCCTGATTGCGGTCGGGGTGATGCTTGAGCGCCTTGCGCCGGTAGGCCTTCTTGATCTCGTCGGCAGACGCCGTCGCGGCGACCTCCAACACTTCGTAGTAATCGCGTTGTCCGGTCGCCATCAACCACCGATCTCCCGTCGCGCCCGCCTCCCGGCATTTTGCGGCGCGAAAGGGGCGGACCCGTCGATCCGCCCTTCTCCGCCGCACCCGGTCGCTACCGCGTTTATCGGATCGCGTGCTCGATCTTCTTGTCCTTGTCCTTCAGCTCGGTCACAAGCACGTCGGTGGTCAGCATCAGGCCGGCCACACTGGCCGCCGTCTCCAGGCCAACGCGGGCCACCTTGGCCGGATCGATGATGCCCGCCTTGAACATGTCCACAAACTCGCCCTTGCGGGCATCGAACCCGTAACGGCCCGTCTTCTCCAGGATCTGCTCGACGATCACGTCGCCCTCCGCCCCGGCGTTGTTGGCGATCTGCCGGGTGGGCTGGCGCAGGGCCTTGGCCAGGATATCGAACCCGATCTTTTGCTCGCCGCGAGCCTTGGCCCGGCCCGCCTCGACCGCCTCGATGGCCCGCAGGAAGACCACGCCGCCGCCCGGGATCACGCCCTCCTCCTTGGCCGCCTTCGTGGCGTGGAAGGCGTCGTCCACCAGGTCCTTGCGCTCCTTCACCGCGATCTCGGTGGCCCCGCCGACGCGGATCACCGCCACGCCGCCGGTCAGCTTGGCCAGCCGCTCCTGCAGCTTCTCCTGGTCGTAGTCGCTGGTCGTCTTCTCGATCTGGCTGCGGATCTGCTCGATGCGGGCCTTGATGTCGGGCTTCTTGCCCGCCCCCTCGATCACCGTGGTCGTGTCCTTGTTCACGACGACGCGACCGGCCCGACCCAGTGACGACAGCGTGACGTTCTCCAGCTTGACGCCCAGGTCCTCGCTGATCACCTGTGCGCCGGTCACGACGGCCAGGTCACCCAGGATGGCCTTACGCCGCTCCCCGAACCCGGGGGCCTTGACCGCACAGATCTGCAGCGTCCCGCGCAGCTTGTTGACCACCAGCGCCGCCAGGGCTTCGCCATCGACGTCCTCGGCCACAACCAGCAGCGGCTTGCCGGCCGACGCGATGGATTCCAGCAGCGGCACGAACTCGCGCAGGTTCGAAACCTTCTTCTCGTGGATCAGGATGTAAGGGTCCATCAGCTCGCATTCGAGCGACTGCGGGTTGGTCATGAAGTACGGGCTGATGAAGCCCTTGTCGAACTGCATGCCCTCGACGACTTCCTTCTCGTCGGTCATGCCTTTGCCTTCTTCGACCTCGACCACGCCCTCGTCGCCGACATCGTTGATCGCCTCGGCCAGCAGCTTGCCGATCTCCGCATCGTTGTTGGCCGCGATCGTCGCCACGTTGACCAGGTCTTCGTTGGTCTTCACCGGGACGGACTGCTCGGCGATGCTTTTCACCGCCGTCTCGACCGCGAGATCGAGGCCGCGCTTCAGCGCCATGGGGTTCACACCCGCCGTCACGTGCTTGAGACCCTCGCGATAGATCGCCTCGGTCAGCACGGTCGCGGTGGTCGTTCCGTCGCCGACCTTGTCGCTGGTCTTGGACGCGACCTGGTTGACCATCTTGGCGCCCATGTTCTGGAACGGCTGGGGCAGCTCGATCTCCTTGGCCACCGTCACACCGTCCTTGGTCACTCGCGGCGAGCCGAAGGACTTCTGCAGGATCACGTTGCGCCCCACCGGGCCCAGCGTCACCCTGACCACCGCAGCCAGCTTCGACAGGCCCTCCAGGATCTCCTGACGAGCTTCCTGGCTGAACATCATCTGCTTGGACATCGTCTCTATGCTCCTTTGAAGCCGGTCTACTTGTCCAAGACCGCCAGAATGTCGTTCTCGCGAAGGATCACGTACTTCTCCCCGCTCATCTCCACCTCGGTGCCCGAGTACTTGCCGTAGAACACCTCGTCGCCGACCTTTACGTCCAGCTTGCCGCGCTGGCCGCTGTCCAGCAGCTTGCCCGGTCCGGTGGCCATGATGCGCCCGCGCTGGGGCTTCTCACGGGCCGAATCCGGAAGGACGATTCCCCCGGCCGTCACCTCTTCCTCGTCACCCGGCTCGACCAACACCCGGTCGTCCAGAGGTCGAAACTTGATCTTGGTCTTCGTGGCTGTCGTCGCCATCGTTTGAATCCTCCGTTTCGCTTCCTGTCATGCGGTTGACTGGTTGTTCCTTCTTCACCGGCAAGCCGGATGGTTAGTACATGTCCATGTCGTCCATGCCCGGACCGCCCTCGCCCTCGTCCTCGTCCTTCGACTTGGGCTTGTCCGCCACGACGCAATCGGTGCTCAGCAGAATGCGGGCCACGCTCGAGCCGTTCTCCAGCGCCGTCCGCACCACCTTGGTCGGGTCGATCACCCGGGCCTTGACCAGGTCCTCGAACTCGCGGGTTTCGGCGTTGAACCCGAAACCGCCCGTCTTGGCCATAACCTTGTGCAGGACCACGCCCGGCTGGGCGCCGGCGTTGGCCGCGATCTGACGCAACGGCGCCGAGAGCGCCTGGCGCACCACCTGCACGCCGAACGCCTCCGCTTCGTTGACGGTCTTGACCTGGTCCAGTGCCCCCATGCACCGCACCAGCGCTACCCCGCCGCCCGGAACGATGCCTTCCTCGATGGCCGCCCGAGTCGCGTGCAGGGCGTCCTCGACGCGAGCCTTGATCTCCTTCAGCTCCGATTCACTGGCGGCGCCGACCTTGATCTGGGCCACACCGCCGGCCAGCTTGGCCAGCCGCTCCTGCAGCTTCTCGCTGTCGTAGTCGCTGGTCGTCGCCTCGATCTCGCTCTTGATCTGCTCGATGCGGGCCTTGATCTCGGCCGTCTTGCCCGCGCCCTCGATGATCGTAGTGGTGTCGGCGTCGATGCGGACCTTCTTGGCCTGCCCCAGATCGGTGATCGAGAGGCTCTCCAGCTTCCGACCCAGGTCCTTCATGATGGCGGCGCCACCGGTCAGGACGGCGATGTCCTGCAGCATGGCCTTCCGCCGGTCGCCGTAGCCCGGCGCCTTGACCGCGCAGATCTCCAGGTTCCCGCGCAGCTTGTTGACCACCAGCGTGGCCAGCGCCTCCGCCTCGACGTCCTCGGCAATGATCAACAGCGGCCGCTTGGCCTTCACCACCTTCTCCAACAGTGGCACCAGCTTCTGGGCACTGCTGATCTTCTCCTCGTGGATCAGGACAAACGCCTTCTCCAGCACGCACTCCATGGTTTCCTGATCGGTTACGAAGTGCGGGGACATGAAGCCCCGATCGAACTGCATGCCCTCGACCACGTCGATGGTCGTGTCGGCCGTCTTGCCTTCCTCGACCGTGATCACGCCGTCCTTGCCCACCTGCTCGAAGCAGTCGGCCAGGTGCTTGCCGACCTCGGGGTCGTTGTTGGCCGCGATGGCGGCCACGCTCACGATGTCGTCCCGGTTGCCGACTCGGATCGGCTTGGACAGCTTGTGCAGCTCATCGGTCACGGCCTTGACGGCCTTCTCGATACCGCGGTTCAGGGCGTTGGCATCGGTGCCGGCCGTGATGTTCTTCAAGCCGGCGATGAAGATGGCCTCGGCCAGAACGGTGGCCGTCGTCGTGCCGTCGCCGGCCACTTTGCTGGTTTTGCTGGCCGCCTCCTTGACGAGCTGGGCGCCCATGTTCTCGTAGTGGTCTTCCAGGTCGACCTCCTCGGCCACCGTCACCCCGTCCTTGGTCACCGTGGGCGACCCCCAACCCTTGTCCAGGACGGCGTTGCGACCGCGGGGGCCCAGTGTGGCCTTGACCGCCCTGGCCAGCTTGATGACCCCTTCTTTCAAGGCCTGTCGGGCGTCCGCCTCGTAGGCCAGTTGCTTGACGGCCATACCTGCTAACTCCTTATGACAACGTGAATTGCGATGCAGATCCTCCGCGAAGGCATGGACTGCCTCCACCGCCTTGTTACGGCACACCCGGTGCCACACGGCCCAAAAGTCACAACTGTTTGGTAGGCCAGCAGTTATAAACGCACCGGGGCGCCGGACAGACGTTGGCGGCTGCCACCTTGGCAGTGGTCTGCCGATGTTCCCGCACGGAATGCCAAATTGACAGACCAAACCCCCACGACGCCGGCAGGCGCTGACCTACCTGTCGCGGACAACTACGCCCACCCAATGGCTGCACGTTGCAGCCCCCGGACCAAGGTCCGCCGGCCGGACGGCCTGCATTCCTCATAAGGGCTCTCCCGCCGGCCGACACCACGAGTGAGCGGACCGACGCCGGACGGTAGTCGGCCCGGCCGTCTCCGACTCAGCCCCTGAATCGGTCTGTACCTGCCAGGGAATGTGGGGTAGATTCTGCGGCCGAAATGCCCGGAGCGCGGCGCGACTGTTGCCGCCGCTTCGTCCCGTGTCATCTCTGCTCTGAAGGGATAGTGGACCATGACCGTATTGGACAGCGAAAAGCTCATGGAGCCGGCGCGCGACCCAAGGCGCGGCACCGATTCCGACTCGATCAAGCGGTCCTTCATCAATCACATCGCCTTTACACAAGCCAAGGTCCCCGGCTTTGCCACGCCTCGCGATCGATACGTGGCCCTGGCCATGACCGTGCGAGATCGGCTCATTCAGCGATGGATCGCCACCCGCAAGGCCTACTACGGCGACCCGGACCTCAAACGGGTGTACTACCTGTCGCTCGAGTTCCTCATCGGGCGCACCATGGGCAACGCCCTGATCAACATGGGCCTCTACAGCACGTTCTTCCACGCACTGCACGACGCCGGTTACGAGCTGGAGGACCTGCGGGAACTCGAGGAGGACGCCGGCCTGGGCAACGGCGGTCTGGGGAGGCTGGCGGCCTGCTTCCTGGACTCCATGGCCACGCTCGGTCTGGCGGGCTACGGCTACGGAATCCGCTACGATTACGGCATCTTCCACCAGCGTATCCGCGACGGCTATCAGGTCGAGGAGCCCGACGATTGGCTCCGGCTGGGCAACCCCTGGGAGATCGCCCGACCGGAGCACACCTTCCGGGTCCAGTTCTACGGCCGGACCGAGCGCTACACCGATGCTCTAGGCCGGCAGCGCGTCCGCTGGGTGGACACCCGGGACATCCTGGCCATGCCCTTCGACACACCCATCCCCGGCTATGGCAACAACACGGTGAACACCCTGCGGCTCTTCTCGGCCAAAAGCACTCGCGAGTTCGAGCTGGACTACTTCAACCACGGCGACTACGTGCGGGCCTGCGAGGACAAATTCCGCACCGAGAACATCACCAAGGTCCTCTATCCCAAGGACGACTTCTACCAGGGGCGCGAACTCCGCCTCAAGCAGGAGTACCTGCTGGTCTCGGGCGCCTTGCAGGACGTACTGGACCGTTTCCGCCGACAGCACGACGACTGGCACCTGCTGCCCGACCGGGCGGCCGTTCAGCTCAACGATACCCACCCCGCACTGGCCGTCCCCGAACTCATGCGACTGCTGGTCGACAGTGAGGGGCTGGAGTGGGACGAGGCCTGGGACATCACGGTCCGCACCATGGCCTACACCAATCACACGGTGATGCCCGAAGCGCTGGAGACGTGGCGCGTGGACCTGCTGGGCAACCTGCTGCCGCGGCACCTGGAGATCATCTACCAGATCAATCAGCGATTCCTGGACGAAGTCGGGCGGCGCTTCCCCGGCGACGGCGCCCTCACCCGGCGCGTCTCACTCCTCCAGGAGGGCGACGAGAAGAAGGTCCGGATGGCCAACCTGGCCGTCGTGGGCGCCCACGCGGTCAACGGCGTGTCGGCCATGCACACCGACATCCTCAGGAACGACGTGCTGGCTGACTTCCACCGGCTCTACCCGGACAAGATCAGCAACAAGACCAACGGCGTCACGCCGCGCCGATGGCTGAAGAAGGCCAACCCCCTGCTCTCCATGATGATCACCGAGACCATAGGCGACGGCTGGGTCACCGACCTGACCCAACTGCGGAAGCTCGTCCCCCTGGCCGATGATCCCGACTTCCGGACCCGCTGGCGGGAGATCAAGTGGACCGATAAGAAGCTCTTCTCCGTCTACTGGAACGAACGCTACGGCGTCGTGCTCGACCCGGACACCATGTTCGACGTCCAGGTCAAGCGGCTGCACGAGTACAAGCGGCAGATGCTCCTGCTGCTCTACGCCGTCACCCTCTACAACCGGATCAAGTCGGGCATCGAGCCGCAGCCGGTACCGCGGACGATCCTGCTCGGCGGAAAGGCCGCCCCGGGCTACTACCAGGCGAAGCTCTGCACCAAGCTCACCACCGCCATCGGCGAGGCGATCGCCAACGATCCCGACGTGGCCGGCCGTCTGACCGTCGCGTTCCTCGAGAACTACCGCGTCTCGCTCGCCGAGCGCATCATTCCAGCGGCCGAACTGTCCGAGCAGATCTCCCTGGCCGGCATGGAGGCCTCCGGCACGGGCAACATGAAGTTCGCCCTCAACGGGGCGCTGACCATCGGTACGCTCGACGGAGCAAACGTCGAGATCGCCGAGGAGGTCGGGCGGGACAACATCTTCATCTTCGGCATGACGGCCGACCAGGTGCGAGAGTTGCGGGCCTCCGGCTACAACCCCAGGGAATACTACCAATCGGTGCCCGAGCTTCGGACGGCCCTGGATCAGATCGCCGCAGGTCACTTTTCCCCGCACGAGCCGGGCGTATTCCGAATGCTGACCGATCGGCTCTTGCAGGACGGCGACCCGTTCATGGTCCTGGCCGACTATGCCGGCTACGTCGCCTGCCAGGACCGGGTCGACCAGATCTATCGCGACCAGGAAGCCTGGGCGCGAATGTCGATCCTGAACACCGCCAACATGGGCAAGTTCTCCAGCGATCGAACAATCAACGAGTACGCCAGGGAGATCTGGGACGTGTCGCCGGTCAAAGTCGAGCTGGACGACGACGCCTGAGCGCCGCTTCGTGCGGCCTCTCCCCCGAAGACGGGTTTAACGACGCCGGACCTTCTTCCGCCCGGCCTTTTTCGCGGCGGCTCGCTTCTTGGGCGCCTGCTTCCTGGGTTTGAGGCCCGATTGGGCTTGTGACCGGGGCGCGGCTCTTTTGATCGGCCTGCGGCCGGCTGTCCTTCCGGCGCGTCTGGCGCCCGGTCGGGCCCTGGTCAGGCCCGCCTCGATGGCCGCCTGGGCGGCGGCCAGCCGCGCAATCGGCACCCGATACGGGCTGCATGAGACGTAGTCCATCCCCAACGACTGGCAGAACCGAATGCTCCGGGCCTCGCCGCCGTGCTCCCCGCAAATGCCAACCTTCAGCCCCGGCTTGACCGCACGCCCTCTCTCGATGCCCATGCGCATCAACTGTCCGACACCCTCGACGTCCAGGCTCTCGAAGGGGTGGACATTGAGAATCGCCGCCCGATGCTGATCCACGTAATCCGGCAGGAAGCTGGCGGAGTCGTCACGCGACAGAGCCATGGTCAATTGCGTCAGATCGTTGGTTCCGAAGCTGAAGAAGTTGGCGCTCTCGGCCAGCTTGTCGGCCATCAACGCCGCCCGCGGGGTCTCGATCATGGTGCCCGTCAGGTAGGGCAACTCGGCGATGGCCCCACTCCTGGCCAGGAGCTCCTTGCGCTCTTCGACAATCTCGGCCAGTTCCCGTTCGACGCGGGGCAGTCCCGCCATGCCCTTCCCATGCGGAGCCCGGAGGAGTTCCGCCTCCCGCTTCCGGAGCCCTTCGATCCGTCGATTGAGTTCTCTGAGGCGCTTCTTCTCCTGCTCGGTGCCCAGCCCCAACACCAACTCCTCCCGAGCCACATCCCGGATCCGGTCGACGAGCATGCCCACCTCTTTCCCGTCGATGCTCAGCGGAATCATGATCTCGGGCAGAAGCTTGATGCCGCGCTTGTAGCAGGCCAACGCCGCCTCCATGATCGCCCGCACCTGCGTCTCCAGTATCTCCGGGTAGGTGATGCACAGCCGGCATCCGCGATGACCCAGCATCGGGTTCGACTCGCGCAACTGCTCGACCCGATGGCGGATGTCGTCCACCGTCACCCGCTGCTCCTCGAGCTCCTCTCGCCGGGCCTGGTCCCACGGTCCCAGCTTGTCGATCTCCGCGTCGATCGAGGCGTTCAGGTCGTCCGCGGCTTCCTGCTGGGCCAGGCGGTTCTCGTATCCCGGCAGGAACTCGTGCAACGGCGGATCCAGCAGGCGGACCGTCACCGGCTTCCCGTTCATGGCCTCGAAGATGCCTTTGAAGTCGCGCCGCTGGTAGGGAAGAACCTTCTTCAGGGCCCGCCTCCGGCCGGCCTCGTCTTTCGCCAGGATCATCTCGCGGATCGCCCGCAGACGCTGAGGCTCGGAAGGGTCGAAGAACATGTGCTCCGTGCGGCACAACCCGATGCCTTCCGCGCCCATGGCCAGCCCCCTGGCCGCGTCCGCCGGCGTGTCCGCGTTGGTGCGGACGCTCAGTTGACGCTTCTGGTCGCACCAGCTCATCAGCGTCTCGTACTCCGGCGGAGCCTCGGGCCTGACCAGGGGAAGCTCGCCCTCGAAAACGTCCCCCAGGCTGCCATCCAAGGTGATCACGTCCCCCTCGAAGAAGGTCTTGCCGTTGAGGGTCATGGACCGGGTCCGCGTGTCGATCCTCAGCTCCTCGCAGCCCACGATGCAGCACTTGCCCCACCCGCGGGCCACCACGGCCGCATGCGAGGTCTTGCCTCCCCTGGCGGTCAGAATGCCTATCGCCGCGTACATTCCGCCCACGTCCTCGGGGGAGGTCTCCTTGCAGACCAGAATCACCCGCTCGCCGGCACCGGCCCGCTCCTCGGCCCGGTCGGAGTTGAAGACCACCCGACCGCTGGCGGCGCCGGGAACGGCCCCGATCCCGGTGCCGAGACGCCGACGCTCCAGCTCCACCCGTTCGATCTTCGGATCGATGACCGGGTAGAACAGCCGCTCGATGTCCTCCGGCGCGATGCGGCAGATGGCTTCCTCTCTGCTGATGATCGGTTTGGTCGCGGCTCTGGCATACTTGCGCGGCAGATGGCCCTGGGCCACGAGCTTGGCGGCGGTCCGCGCCGAGACCACCGGACCCGAGGCCTGATCCACCGCGATCTTGAACTCCGCGGCCGGGGACCGCTTCCCCCTCCGGCACTGCAGCATGTACAGCTTGCGACGCTCGATGGTGAACTCCAGATCCTGCATGTCCCGGTAGTGGACCTCGAGCACCGCCCGCACCGCTTCCAGTTGGGCATACGCCCCGGGCAGGATGCTCTTCAGCTCCGCCAGCTTCACCGGCGTCCGAACGCCGGCCACCACGTCCTCACCCTGGGCGTTCATCAGCAGGTCGCCGTAGTAGACGTTCTCCCCGGTGCTGGGATCGCGGGTGAAGCAGACCCCCGTGCCGCTGTCGTCGCCCATGTTGCCGAAGACCATCTGGCACACGTTGACCGCCGTGCCACCGATGTCGGTGAGCTTCTCCACGCGGCGATAGGTGACCGCCTTGTCCGCCATCCAACTGTCGAAGACCGCGTCGATGGCCCCCACCAACTGCCGGTACGGATCCTGCGGAAACTGCTCGCCGGTGTGCTTGAAGTAGAGGACCTTGTAGCGCCCGATCAGCCCCTCCAGCTCGTGCTCGTTCACGTCGGTGTCCTGAATCCGCAC
>DATKXO010000386.1:0-14207 GCA_035528995.1 Phycisphaerae bacterium
TAACGCACGTACGTGTCCGCCGGCAGATACGCCCCGGCGATGTGCCCGACGTGCAACCGGCCGTTCGAGTACGGAAGGGCCGCCGTCACCAGGAAGTGTTGTCCCGCCATGCTGCCAATCCCGACAGATGAGCCTCCGGAAGCGGCCCGTCCCCCTGACGGACCAGCCCGGATTGTATCGCAGCCCCCGCCGCTGGCAAGGAACCCACCGCAGCGTGCTGCAAACCACGCCTGCTGACGGCCTGCAGACGGATCGAGCGTGCTCCGCCTGGCCTACGGCATCGTCGATTGGCCGCGGTCGGCGGCCCGGGATCGCCGGTCTCTGTCGATTGTGCCGGGAGTGTCAGCGGTTGGTGCGGGATGGGTCGGCCGCGGGCAACGGCTCCCGCTGGGGCCAGGTTTCCAGGCCGTTACGACGGGCCATCTCGATCGCCAGCTTCAGGGCGGCCTTCATGCTGCCGGCGCTGGCCCGGTTCGTGCCCGCGATGTCGAACGCGGTCCCGTGATCCACGCTGGTCCGGATCACCGGCAGCCCCAGCGTCACGTTCACCGACGAGTCGAAGGCCAGCAGCTTCACCGGGATCAACCCCTGGTCGTGGTACATGGCCACCAGTCCGTCGTACCGCCCGCGCGACGCCTTCCAGAAAAGCGTGTCCGCCGGGAACGGGCCTTCCACGTCGATGCCCAGGTCGCGTGCCATCAGGATGGCGGGCTCGATGATGCGACCCTCTTCGTCCCCGAACCGCCCCTCCTCCCCGGCGTGCGGGTTGAGACCGGCCACCGCGATCTTCGGGCGGGCGATGCCGAACCACCGCCGCAGGGCTTCGTCCAGCTGGTCGATCGGCTGAAACACGCGCCCGATGGTGAAGCTGTTCCGCAGCTCGAACAGCCCGACGTGGGTGCTGGCCAGAGCAACGCGCAGCGGGCCGCCGACGAACATCATCGTGTAGCGGCGAGCGTCGAATGCGTGCGCCAGGTACTCCGTGTGTCCGGGGGCTTTGCAGCCGGCCATCTTCCAACTGATCTTGTGGATCGGTCCCGTGACGATGGCATCGGCCAGCCCGCCCGCAGCGGCCGAGATCGCCTCGTCTACGAACCGCAGCGACGCGTGCCCCCCCTCCGCCGTCGGGTGCCGCAGCCCAGGGCCCAGCATCGAGTATTCGTAGAAGTCCGCCACCACCACGCCCGATTCCACGCGGTCCACGTCTTCGTGCGGACAGTGGAACCAATAGGGCGACACCTCGGCCTGGTCGGCCGCGTAGCACAGCAGCTCCTGCAGCCCGTAGATGATGAAACGGGCCTGCGAGCGCAGTTCCGTGTCCGCCAGCGCCTTGACCACCACCTCCGGCCCGACGCCGGCCGGGTCGCCCATCGTAATCGCGATCAGCGGCTTGCGCGGCGGTTCCTGCTGCTCGACCTCGCCCGGCGCGGGCGAAGTCGAAGGTTGGCTCCGGTCATCGCTCACAGGAACCCGTGCTCCCGCAGCTTGGCTTCGGTCAGACCTTCACCGCCGGTCATGCCGCGAAGCGCGTGGATGATCGTTCGAACCAGGATGTCGGACTCGATGTTGACCTGGTCGCCGATCTTCAACTCGCCGATGTTCGTGCGGGCCAACGTCGTCGGGATGAACGCCACGGAGAACTCGTCGGCGGCCACCGACGCGATCGTCAGCGAGACGCCGTTGATGGCCACCGAGCCTTTGGGAATGATGTAGTCGCGCACGTCGCCCGACGCCTCGAACCACAGCACCCACTCGCGCTGCGACACCTCGCGCCGCACCACCCGCGCCGTCCCGTCGATGTGCCCCTGCACGAAGTGCCCGTCGAGCCGGTCGCCGACCCGCAGCGAGCGTTCCAGGTTCACCCGATCGCCGATGCGCCGACGGCCGAGCGTGGAGCGCTCCAGCGTCTCGGTTATCACGTCGAAATCGAGCCTTGACCCGTTGAGGGCGCAGACCGTCAGACAGACCCCGTCCACGGCCACGCTGGCCCCTTCGACGGCCCCGTCGGCCACCGGCCCGGCGTCGATGGTCAGACGCCGCCCGCCGGCCATCTGCCGACTCGCCACAACCACACCCCTGCACTCGACGATTCCCGTAAACACTTTTCGTACAGCCGCTTACCAGAACTAGGGGCCCATCCGCCACCCAATGCTAGGTCGGGTGCATGCATTGTCAAGCATCACGCCTCGACCACGTCGCGGTTGACTAACCGGCGTCATTTGCGCCCTCGACGACGCAGGACGCCGGCAGCGCTCTATTCTCTATTGAGCAAGAAGTGTTCCACCGCGGAGAAGTGGGCTATCCGAGACGGTCTTTTCAGCGGGCAGGCGCTTCTGTTCCGATCACGGATAAAACCCTGTGTACACCGCCAGGAAGTCGGTGACGGACCAATCGCGCCCCTCGCGTTGGCGGCTGTCGACGTACGTGCTTGCCGCGTGCAGGTCCAGGAACAGGAGATTGTGTGTCGAGAAACGCCGGTGCCAGCCGTCGCCCTGCACTTGGAGCCCCAGATACTCGTACAAGGGCGTCTCCATGTAGAGGACGGACTTCGACGTCGGGCCTTGAGCCGGCAGGCTCGCGAACGTCTCCTTGCCGAAAAAGTTGATGTAGTAGCTGTTGCCGCACGTGCGGTAGATGTTGGCCCCGGGGATCAGCGAGTTCGACCAGTCCGTCGGGCGATCCGACGGACAGCGAAATATCGGCGTCGGCGAGTCCAGCGTCGCGTTGGGGTACAGGTAGCGCGTCAGCGGGCGGATTTCCGATTCCGGCGCCAACGGGTCCTCCTCCGTGCCGCCGTGCAGATACTCCGCCCGTCGCCCTCCCCAGTGACAGGTGGTTCTCACCGACACCATGTGCCCGTCGCCGGTGCCGTGCCTGAGCTTCTCGGCCGGGCTCACCGGCAGCCGGTCGCCGTGATCGTTCTGGTACACGGCCGTGCCGTGCCCGAGCTCGCTGAGGTTCGCCAGGCAGGCCACCGACCGGGCCTGCTCGCGGGCCTTTTGCAGGGACGGCAACAGGATCGCGATCAGCAGGGCGATGACACTTATGACGGTCAGCAGTTCGACGAGCGTGAAGGCAGGGACGGCGCGGCCGCGCGGGTGTGCAGGCATACCTTCCTCCGCATCCATCGCGTCCCCTACGATTGATTATTCTGGGCGGGCCAGCCGAGTCAAACGCCCGGCCCGCGAGCATACAAAATCTGACATTACGGTGGCACGATGAACAGCGGTGGGGCGGCCGGATCGACCACGACCGCCGGTTCACCCGGCGGGTTGGGCGCTGGTCAGGCTGAACAGCGCCTGGATCAAATCGTCGTCCTCGATGCCCAGTTCCTGAAGTGCCAGAAACTTGTCGTTGTCGCTCAAGTCGGCGTTTTCCATGATGGCCAGGACGTCCTCGACAGTGATGGACTGCCCCTCGGCCGTCCTGAGCGCCGTATCGTAATCCGTCTTGCGGGCGCTGAGCACGCCGCAGCCGACCAGCGCGATCAACGCACCCACTAGGCAGGCGCGACCCAGACGCAACATCCAGCGGGTTCGCTTCGTCACCGGCGGCTGCTCCCTTGGGTGCATCAACACGGTCTCGAGCCGGCCACGCAACGTGCCGGCTGTTGCTTGATCGGCAATCCGACGCCGGAAAGGTTAACCGACGAATGGGCGGGCTCCAAGCCTCGCCCGTTTCCCTTTGTCGCCGGGTTCGCAACTCCTCCTGGAACGTAACTCCTTCATTCACAGTGGTCTACGCGCCGCCAAGCAATGACCGGGACCTGGGTTCGATCCAGGGAAGTCGCTTCGGGTGGGCAAGGTCGCCCGTCGCCGGCCGGCAGCGTGAACCGGCCGTTCACAGCGTCCCGGCGCTGGACGACGAGTTCGTGAGCAACGCCGATGTTTCTGACTCGCGCGGTCACCATCCTGCCCGAGCATGCTCCACCGGCTCCATCGCCACCCGGCGAACGGGTTGGCCGATTTGGCTAACGATACCGGCCGTTTGACGTTATAATCCTGCGCATCGCGGCGTTTCCGTGCATCAGGCAGGAGGCCACACGCCAGGGCCGGGTCCGCGCCGCAACGGCGGGCCTGGGTTGGTAAAGGAGGACCGATGAGACGCATCGCGGTCACCAATCAAAAAGGCGGCGTCGGCAAGACGACAACTGTCGCCAACCTGGGCACCGCATTGGCCAACCGCGGCAAACGCATCCTGTTGGTCGATCTCGACCCCCAGGCACACCTGACGATCAACTTCGGTCTGGACCCGGCGGATCAGCAAACCAGCATTGACCAGGTCCTCACCGATTCGGTGGCCGTCGCGGATGCCGCCGTCGAGGTGCGTCCCAACCTGCACCTGGTGCCGTCGCACACCGATCTGGTGGCGGCCGAAGCGGAGCTGATCGCAGTCGTGGGGCGCGAGGTGATCCTGCGCGACGCCCTGGCCGGTGTGGCCGACCGTTTCGATTTCCTGCTCATCGATTGTCCGCCGTCGTTAGGCGTGCTGAGCCTGAACGCGTTGGCGGCGGCCGAGGAGGTGCTCATCCCCTTGCAGCCCCATTTCCTGGGCCTGCAAGGGCTGGCCAAGCTGCTGGAGACCATCTCGCTTGTCCAGACCCGCATCAACGCCCACCTCCGCGTCGGCGGCGTGGTCTTGTGCCTGCACGAAGCCGGGACCCGCCTGGCCAACGAAGTCATCGAAAACCTGCAGGAGTTCCTTGCCGCCGCCCGCGGCAGTGATACGCCCTGGTCCCAGGCCCGCCTCTTCGAGACCCGCGTCCGCCGCAACATCAAGCTGGCCGAGTGTCCCAGCCATGGCCTGACCATCTTCGACTACGCGCCCAAAAGCCACGGCGCGGAGGATTACGCCCGACTGGCCGCCGAGCTGCTTGGAGAACTCGCCACGCCGGAACCCGCCGAGGTCGAGCCCGCCACCAGCTCGCCCGCGTACCCGATCCCACCGCACTACCCGGCGGCGGGCCCGGACGGCATCGCGGACGATCGTGCGGCCCCGACCAAGGCACCCGAGGAAAGCCTTCCTGTTGTCGCCCAGGCCGATGACCAGGGAAGCCGACCCGATCCGCAGCCCGGCCCGGAGCCGGACCGACTGTCCGACGCGCCGGATGACGCCACAAGGCACGAATGGCTGGACGCTGCCGCTGTAGAGCCGTTGTCGGAACCCGAAGAGCGGCAGGAACCGGAAGCCCAGCCTGAGTCCGTGACACACTTGACGTAAAGCCGGCCACAAGCAGTGTCCGAACCCGACTGCAAACGTACCGCCTCATCATCCTTCCTCACTCGCTTCGCCGTCTCGGTTTGGTCGGGGTACTGGGTCCTGCTGTTTCTGGTGATGCACGTGCGCCGGCCGCCGGGCAGCCAAGTGGTTCATCGCTTCGGCGATAAGATTGTGCATGCCGTGGCCTACTTGGTCCTCGCTCTCTTGGGCGGGTGGGTGGCTGCACGGTGGGGGCGGTGCGTCAACCGGCGTTGGGTCATTCGTTGGCTGCTCATCTATGCGGCCTACGCGGCCGCCGACGAGCTCTTGCAGCCGCTCATCGGGCGGACCTGCCAGTTGGGTGACTGGTTTGCGGACCTGGGCGGAACGGCAGCCGCCCTGATCCTGATCTGGGGCTTAAGCTACAGGCGGCGCCCACGCGACTAGCAGGGCCGGCCGGCTGCGTTGCCCACTCCCGTCCAGTGTTGGTCGAAACCATCCCGAAGACGCTGAGCTACACGAGAATGACACCAGCGTGACTCTAAGCGCCCATCCCCGGCGCGACCGTCCCATATTCGAATCGGACCGAGGATTTGGGGAGTTTGGCAGCGGCTAGGCCTTGACATGAACAACGGATGACGGGATACTTTAATCTGCTGTCACGGGGAGTCTATGCGCCGTTCGCTGCTGCATGGGCTTCGCCGCTTGGGCGCTCGTCTGAAGCCACAGATCGAGCGCTGCTGCCGGGGCATGTCTTGGACGGGCCACCACAACCGGCCCGAGGAGGAGGAGCGGACGATCCGACGGAGGGGGTTTCTCGCCCACGAACTTCATTTTTTTCTCGGGCAACAGGGGAGATACTGTGTCAGATCGCTACACGCCCTGTCTACCCCTTTCGGATAGGTGTTGAAGAAGTTCTTTAAATGTGCAGGGGTTTAAGAAAGGCGCCGTTGCGAGCGGGCGCCAGGCCAACGTCTTTGCCAAGCAGCCATTCGCAGCGGGTCGCAGAGCTGGAACGCGCGAACATTTTGAAGGTGTGGAGGAGACGGCTATGAGTGCAAACAACTCTCGAGATTGCCTCGGCCTGCCGCGGTGGGGGAGGCGTACGGCGGGCGTTGCCGCGGTGTTGGCGGCTGTTCTGCTGGCGGGTGCTGCGGGGGTCAATGCTCAGACCATTCCGCCCGGGAACGACTGCTTCGAAACGCCGGTCGGCTCGTCGTCAGTGGTCTTCGGAGGCGGTGGGGGAGGAGGAGGCGCCCTGCCTCCCATCCCGGCCGACTTCTTCGGCCCGGGCTCCGACCCCTTCGACGGCATCATCGCCTTGCGAGGCGAGGGGGGCGGCGGAATGTACGGCGGCAACGTGTCCACCGTAGTCGCAAGGCTGGACACGGCCGTAATGCCCGGCCCCGCGACCGTCGCCGTTCAACTCATCGAGTTGAACCTGGTCAGCACCGACCCCATCCACGTGACCTACGACGGCGGCGCCATCGACTCGTTCTTCGACGTCGTCGTCACGCCGTCCACCTTGCTACCGTCCAACGGTTCAATGAAGATCTGGGAGACGGCCCCGGGGATCGGCGGCTTGTACTCTTTCACCAGTCTGTCGGGCGGCGGTATCTACCTCCATCCCGTGTTCACCTTCACCAGGACGGAACCGCCCTTCGATGAGTTCGTGCTGGCGGACACCGGCTACGACGTGCTGTTGGAAACCGACGAGATCTCCCCGCCGGAATGGCAGTATGCCGAACCAACGTTGCACTGTGAGCCGGACAACCTGTTCTACCCCGTGCCGGACGTCCTGGTGCCGGTGCTGCTCAACGGCGGGGATGCCGGCGAGCATGGCGTCATCCCGCCGCGCTTCCCGGACGGCTGCTGTCTGGCCGACGGAACCTGCATCGACATCGATCCGCTTGACTGCCAGGCCCTGGGCGGCACGCCGCAGGGACAGCCCTGCACGGGTCTGATCGACGCCTGCTGTCTGCCCGACGGAACCTGCGCCATGGTCGACCCGCTCTGCTGCGATGACCTCCAGGGTGTTCTGGTGCCCGGCGGTCTGTGCAACACCTGGACCGAGGCCTGTTGTGACAGCTTCCCACCGGACGGCTGCATGAACTCCGACCCCATGTGCTGCGTGCAGGCCTGGGGCGGCACGCTGCCGGGCGTCGCCGCGTGCATGGGCGACATGAACTCCAACGGCGTGGACGAAGCCTGCGAGCAGCAGCCGCAAGACTGTCAGCCGTTGCCGGACGGCTCGGCCTGCGAGCCCTTCCTCTGTCCGGACACCGGCGACCAGTGCCTGCCCCGCTGCGTCGAGTACGATCCCCAGACCGGCGGCACCAGCATCGTGACCGATTGCGAGTGCCGTGACCCGTTCGAGTGTCACGTGGATCTGCCCGGCTCCGGTGGCCCGGACCCCGGAAACCCCTGCATCGAGCCTGATGTCGGAGGGACGGTTGACCTGCCTCCGGCCGGCTGCGCCTATCTCAGCCCGCAGGAAGTGCACATGATCATCGACGGCCTGCCGCCCGGCAGCACCCTGGAGCTGGACCCGATCCACGCCTTCTTCTTCAACACCGTCAGGACGGCCGGCGGCACACTCGGCGGGGAGATCGAGGTCTTCGACTCGCAGCTCCAACTCCACATAACCGGAACCGGGGAATACGAAGGCTACGAGCGGACAATGAGCCTGGACCTGGCCTGCGAGGTCCACACCGGACCGCGCAACCCGGGCGACCCGGTCCAGGATTTCGAAAACGACATGTACCGTCTGCAGGGGGGGCTCTCTGGCGATCCGGACTTCGATTCGCTGGTCTTTACCGGCGGGACCGACTTCGGCCTACCCGGGCCCGGACACACCACCCTGACGGAACTGCCCAGCGGCGACTTCGCCGTCGACAGCTTCTTCGACATCACCTACCAGATTACTTTCACCGGCGCAGCCGGCAGTCAGTTTCAGAGCCTCAGCGGCACGACCACGGGCACCCTGCGCATGGAGACCGGTTTCAGCCGCCCGACCTGCATCGGCGGTTGCTCGAACGGCCTGCAGTGTGAGGAGACCGTCACGGTCGACATCAACGGCATCGAGACCATCTGCTGCGACTGCGTGCCCATCCCGGCGGAACTCGAGCCCAAGTGGATCCAGCGGCCGCACGGCCCGGACCAGGGCTTCGACGAGGAATCCGACCTGTGGTGGAACGAGGGCCCGCCCATCAAGTGGGAGCAGAGGCCCGACCACACGCTTACCGGGCACCATTGCCATGACGGCCCCAACGTCGGCGAGGCGATCATCTGTGCCAACGACTGGGATTGCGAGGGCGGCCAGGTCACCGACTTCCATTGGTGGGGCTACCACGAGCCGCTGGGGCTGGGCGAGCAGCAGTTGGGCTTCCAGATCAGCATCCACGCCAACGGGCTGGGCTGCCTGCCGGCCGATCCGGCCCTGCAGGTCTGGACCGTGCCCCTGTCGCAGATCACGATCACGGACACGGGCTACGTCAGCGTTCACGGCACGCCCATCTACCACTACTCCTGGATCCTGCCGCTGCCGTTCGCTCAGCAGACGGGCAGCCGCTACTGGATGGACCTCTCCTCCATCTCCGTCGATCCGAACAACGAGTACATCTGGAAGTGGTCGCAGTCGCTGCCGGCCCCGGTGAACTGCCCGGCGGCCTACAAGCAACTGCCGACTCCGGGTCTTTGGACGTCGTTCGACGACGTCGAGCTGGCCTTCGTGGTCACCTCCGATCTGGCCCCGCAGGAGGTCAACAAGGTAGTGGCCGACGACTTCATCTCCGACGGTCGGCCGATCGAGGCCCTCCGCTGGTGGGGCAGCTACTTTGACGAGCAGTACGCTCCAGACAACATGCCGCAACCGCCCTATATGATCGACGGCTGGTTCATCAGCTTCCACTGGGGCGATCCGCAGATTCTGAATCCGGGTTGCCCGCCGGACATCACCATCGGCGATCCGCATCCGACGGCGCTGGCGGTGTACTTCGCGCCGGCGTCGGCCGTGCAGATCGTCAGCATCGGCTACCCGGACTGCAACGGGCACATGGTCTACGAGTACGTCGTGGACCTCGACCAGTGCTGTCTGCTGTGCACTCATCCCGATCCGCGGACCGGCTTCGAGCCCGCCGCTGACGGGGCCTTCAACGAGGAGGCCGAGCTGCACTACTGGCTGGACTTCCAGGCCGTCGTCGGCGTGACCTGGGATCCGCCGGCCTGCACCTACGACGACCGCATCCTGACCGGCAACCTGCCGTCGCCGCTGTCGGCCGACGGACACTTCTGGGGCTGGCACACCAGTCCGGCTCAGACGATGAAGAACGGGCCGCTGTGGAGCGCCTGCACCGGCCGGATCGTGGACTTCGCGCCCTACCCGTTCGATTGCTGGGACTACGGTGACTGGGACAGCCTCAACTGGAAGTGCCCCACCATCCCGCCGCCGCAGATCGACATGGCCTTCGAGTTGCTGGCTCCGCCCTGGCCCGTGGTCCGGTCAGTCGTCAGTTGTCGCTACCACTGCTCGCCGCACCCGGGGTGTGACGACGCGACAACCGAGTACTGCCTCGCCATCGGTCTGGGTACGCAGGCCTACAGGGACTCCGGCCTGTTGGGCGATTACAACATCGAGCCGCGCCTGGGCGGGGCGACCAAGCTCAAGTTCGACATGAGCCAGGCTATGGACCCGCTCACCGTCACCGGCGCCAACGTGCTGGTGAGCTGCTACAACAACGTGTACGCGGGCGTCATCACGGCTTCACTGGACGGCACGTCCACCGTGGTGGCCGGGTTCAACCCCGGCCTGCCCAACAAGGACTGCTGCCGGATCGATTTTCCCGGCATGGCCTCCCTGGCGGGTTATCCGGTGACAGACGCGTACTTCGTCGGCAACCTCGAAGCTGACGCCAACCGCGATTACGCGGTGAGCACGGCCGACTACTCCAGCGTCAAGGCGCGTCTCGGCCAGGTGGTCACGGTCGCGAACCAGCAGTACGAAGTGAACACCGATGGCGCGATCGGCACGGCTGACGCCTCGTCGGTCAAGGGCCGACTCGGAAGCATCGCGCCGCAGTGTCCGTAGGCCGGCGCTAACGCCCGGCGTCGGTGGTCTGGCGATAGACCATCGACGGCCTGAAACCTGGTCTTTCAACCCACCCGCCCGCGGCGACTGGCCGCGGGCGGGTGTTTGTTTGCCAGGCAGGCGATGTGTGTTGGAGGTGGAAGTCCTCTGCGGGCCGTGATGACCGGAACCGCCAGGGCAGGCCAGGGTGTCCATCGCGAGATGGAATCTGAAGGGAGCCGAAGCCCGAAACTCGGACCCGACGAACAGGAATCGGATACAAGGCCGGCCGTGTGGGGTAACCCGGCAATGGACGGGGAGGACCGGCAGTTGCGTTTGTTCGACGACGACGCACCGGCATCCCCGCGCCCCGGCGAAGGCGGAACCGGACCTGCCGGGCACGAGGAGTCGCAAGCACCTGCGGCGTCGGGCCCAGCACGAGCCTTGACCGAGCGCCTTATGGAGGAGGTACGCCGGCGTGAGAACCTGAACCGGGCCCCTATGGCGGCGCCCCCGGCGGCTCATGAAGCCATGCCGCCAGCTTGGTTCAGGGCTCAAGGTCTGGTGTGCCTCGCCGACCGGCACGCCGCGTTACAACACTGAAGGAAACCGCCGGATACGGTGAGTACGTCCGGTGGTGTGGGAGGACCGGGGCCGCGAGGCCCCCTCCTACCCGATGATATCACTTGCCGGTCGAGTCGCGAGAAGAACGATCGGCGGCGAATCCAGGTTCCTGGGTTGCAGGCGTCCCATCCGGAAGACCATCGGTAAGGTGCTTGAGGGCCCGAGCGGCGATCTGCCCGACGGTGCGTCTTGAAGGCGGCCAGTCCACGGGCTGAGCGGGGTCGAGCGAGGCGATGGCGTCCATGGCGGCCCGTTCCGCCGCGGTGTGGCCCTCGAAGACGGTGTCATCGTCGAGGCACTGCGTGAGCGCGTCGATGCGGCGGGCATCCGGCGGTCCGGGCAGTTGGCCCAGGCACTCGATGGCCTGGACGCGCACCCGGACCGATTCGTGTGTGCGGAGCAGTTGGATCAGCAGGTCGACGCCCTCGTCGCCGCCCATGCGCCCCAGCTCGACGGCGGCAGCCGATGCCGCGACGGGTTCCGCCCGACGGGCGATGCGCGTCAGGGCCTCCAGGTCGCGCCGGGCGCCGAGTCCGCGAACCGCCTCTGTCCGAATGGATGGGTCGGTGTCTGTCGAGGCGGTTACCAGCAGTTGGCCCGCATCGGCCCCCGGAGCGTGCTCCAGAATCGCCAGGCCGAACGATCGCAGCAGCGGATCGTCCTCGGCCATCAGCCGTCGAGCCGACGGCACGCCGCTATGACCCAGGGCGACCAAACGGGCGAGCCACGCGCCCTGCTCATCCAACGTCTCGGCCGTGGTCAGCTTGTAGGTCCACCATCGAGCCCGAATCTGATGGCGGCACAGGATCACCACCAGCCAGACGACCACCATGATGGCGATGGCCACGAACATGCGTCGGCGATCGTTCGGTTTCGCGGGTGGTTGCGAGTTCGGGGTAGACGGCATGGCGTCGAGTATATCGCCGGGCGGGGCTGTTGCTACAGGGCGTGGCACCGTGTGGGGCGCCAGTCGCGGTGGTACAATGCGATCATGGACGAGGTGCGACCGACAAGTTCTGGATGCTGCGCCGGGCCGGGCCGTCTGGAGGTGCCGCGGGTGTCCACGGAACTGACCCGGGCGGATCGGGTCGGCGCCTGGAAGGCGCGGTGGCGGATCGGGCGGATGCGCTATCGGGTGGAGCCGGGGCTGTATGCGGTGGGCCGGCCGACGGCGGATGCACCCGTTCTGGTGACGGCCAACTACAAGATGACCTTCGACCGGCTGCGGTCGCAATTGGGCGGGCGAGATGCGTGGGTCCTGGTGCTCGACACGCGGGGGATCAACGTGTGGTGCGCGGCCGGCAAAGGGACGTTTGGAACGGACGAGGTGGTTCGGCGGGTGGAAGCGTTGCGTCTGAGTGAGGTGGTCTCGCACCGACGGCTGGTGGTTCCGCAGTTGGGTGCTCCGGGTGTGGCGGCCCACGAGGTACTGCAGCGGTGCGGCTTCGAGGTGGTCTACGGGCCGGTGCGGGCGGAGGACCTGCCCGCGTTTCTGGACGCGGGAATGAAGGCCACGCCGCAGATGCGCCGGGTGCAGTTCCCGTTCCGCGAGCGTGTGGCGCTGATTCCGGTCGAGCTGGTCGCGGGGGCGAAGCACGTGCTGTTCATCGCGGCCTGTCTCCTGCTGTTGGGCGGATTGGGGCCGGGCGGTTACTCCTTTGGCCGGGCCATCGGTGTGGGCCTGCCCAGTGCCATGCTGTTCCTGGCCGTGTTTGTAGGGGGTGTTACCCTCGTGCCGATGGTGTTGCCCTGGCTGCCGGGCCGGGCCTTCTCCGTAAAGGGAGCGTGGGTCGGTATAGCGCTGGTGCTGGTTTTTGGGGCGCACGTGTGGGCCGCGCCGGGCGCGTTCGGAGGCCCGGTCAGTGCGGGCGCGTGGGTCTTGATCATCCCGGCCGTGGCCAGCTTCCTGGCCATGAACTTCACCGGGTCGTCGACCTACACGTCGCTGTCCGGCGTTCAACGTGAGATGCGTGTGGCACTGCCCGTGCAGATCGGCTGCGCCGCAATCGGGGCCGTCCTGTGGCTGCTCGGGCGGTTTGTCTGAGGGCGGAGTTCGGAGGTCGAAGGACACGGTTGCGATATCTGCCGAACGTGGTGACGCTGACGCTGGATGCGGAGAAGTGCACCGGCTGCGGCCTGTGTGTGGACGTGTGCCCTCACGGTGTCCTGGCGATGGGGGACCACCAGGCCGCGATTGTGGACCGCGACGCCTGTATGGAGTGCGGGGCCTGTGTGCGAAACTGCGCATTCCAGGCGCTGTCCGTGCGGGCCGGCGTGGGTTGTGCGGCGGCGGTCCTCAACGGAATGATCCGTGGCGGTGGGCCACCGTGCGACTGTTGCGCGGAATCGGCCTGTAGCGATTGACTCGCGTCCTGCGTTGCGCCCAGTCCAAGACTGAGACAAGTCGTTCCTTCTCGCGGCGGCGAAGTAGGGGGGCGTTCCGCCGCCGTTGATGCCTTGCCGATTCGTGTAGGTACCGCTACTGTCCGCGCATGCCGCGCAACACTCAGGCAGGGATCATCGAGGAGGCGGATCTTCGACGCTACTCTCGCGGTGCGTCGCTGGAGGAGTGGTCCAACCGGGCGCGGGCCCTGTTGAACCACCAACGGCGCACCTGGGCGCAGGCCAGGAACGCGTTTGCGGCCTTGGCCCGGGTGCGGATGCGGGCCTTCCAGGTCGGCGGCTCTACCGTCCGAGTGCAATACAACCCGGGACGCTTCGCCATCGCCATCGCCAACCTCGATCCGGAGCACGTCGGCCGTCGCAAGTGCGTGCTGTGCGCCGAGCACCGGCCGGTCGAGCAACGCGGTCTGGCCTACGAAGACTACATCCTGGTGATCAACCCGGCTCCGATCTTCAGCGAGCACCTCACGCTTATCCATGGCGAGCATCGCCCGCAGGCGTTGCGGGACGCGCTTCCCGTGATGTTACGTCTGGCGAAGGACCTGACGGCCCGGTACACCGTGCTCTACAACGGGCCGGGCGTGGGAGCCTCCTCGCCGGATCATCTGCACCTTCAGGTCTGCCGAAAAGGCGTTCTGCCCATCGAGCACGACGAGGGGTTGCAATGGGCGACGCCGTCGGTCGTGGATCGGTCGGGACTGTCCATCGCCCGCAGCGCGGAGGGCACGCGTTGCGTACTGCGGTTCCGTTGCGCCAACGCCGAGAGCCTGACCGAGGCGCTACACGCATTGTTCGATATCCTGACAGGGGGGGATGAGCCGGCCGTGAACGTCGTCTGTCGATGTGACGCGTCACCGGGGGCCAGCGGCCTCGAGTGGAGCGTGATCGTGATCATGCGCTCCACGTTCCGGCCATC
>DATKXO010000387.1:0-14794 GCA_035528995.1 Phycisphaerae bacterium
CGGAAGGAGATGAAGGCGTCGTCGCACAGCCACCGGAAGTGATAAGTCAGCAGCGCATACGGAACCCACAGGGCCGCGAAGATGACGGAGTCTCGTAGGCGCTGCCGGTTCAAAAGAAGGAGCTCCGGTCGGTTCCGTGCCGGCCCTCGATACGGCCTCCCGTGGGCCGCGGCGGATCAGACGGGGTCACTCGACGTAGCCCAGCGAGCGGAGACGATCCAGCACGTCCTCGTCCGTGCCCTCGCCGAATGGCCCGTCGACGAACGCATTCAGCTCTTCCAACTCGCTCTGCAGTCGAGCGGCCTGTTCGGACTGCTGGGCGTAGAGGTTCTTCGTCTCGCCCGGATCGGTTTCCAGATGGTACAGCTCACTCTGCTCCGGCCGGTTGGGTTTGTAGATGAGCTTCCAGGAGCGGTCCATGACGCAGTGCAGCAGGTCATCGTTGGGCCTGCGGTCGAGCAGGTCCTTGGCGTTCAGGTCGTAGAGGATTAATGCGTCGGCGTAGGCGATGCGGGGCTCCTCGGGCTGCCCGTCGATCAGTCCCAGCATGCTGAGCCCGTCCACACGCGACGGCAGCGGGATGTTCAGCGCCGCGAGCACCGTGGGGTAGATGTCCGTCGTGCGGACCAGCTCGGAGACGGCCCGTCCGGTCGGCCCGCCCGGCAAGCGCATGATCAGCGGGACGCGGATCTGCTCCTGGTACAGAATGCGGTGGAACCAGTGGTCGTGGTTGCCGAGGCCCTCTCCGTGATCCGAGACCACGACGATGATGGTGTCATCGTAGATACTCCGGTCCTTCAGCGTCTGTACCAGTCGCCCGAACTGCAGGTCCACGTAGAAGATCTCGGAGTCGTACAGGGCCCGTCTCTTGTCGTCGCTTGGCGGACTACCCGGCGGCGCGAACTTCGACATGACTTCCTCCGGGGGCCGGATGTTCAGGTCGTGCGGGTCCCAGTAATGCACCCAGAGGTAGAACGGGCTGGTGATGTCGCTCAACCAGTTGATGGCCAGGCTGGTGGTCAGGTCGGAGCGGCGCTGGTTGTCGGTGATCGCAAACCGCCAGGCGCCGTCCGGAGACTCCTTCAGGACGTCGTCACTGGGATGGCGCAAACCGTTGTCGAACGTCTCGAAGCCGTTGTCGAACCCGAAGAACTCCGACACCGGGAACGAGCTCAGGAAGGCCCCGGTCTTCCAGCCCTGGTCGCGCAACGCGGTGGCCAGCGTGGGGATGGCCTCGGACAGCCGGTACCCGCTCTTGGCATACAGGACGCGCAGCCCGTGTTGGGGAGGCAGCAGGCCGGTGAAGATCGAGGCGTGCGACACCGGGGTCAGGGCGGCCTGAGCGATGGCCATGTCGAATCGCACGCCGTCGGCCGCCAGGGCGTCCATGTTCGGGCTGGTCTTGGCCGAGTGGCCGTAGCAGCTCATCCGGTCGGCCCGTGTCGTGTCGAGCGTGACCAGCAACACGTTGTGCTTCTTGATGGCCGGCTTGGCGGCGGCCTGCGGTTCCTTTTCGCATCCGCCGGGGAGAGTCGTGGCGAGCAGGGCGGCCAGTATGGTGGTGGTGTTGGCAATACGTCTTGGCGTTATCCGGGCCACGAGAGCGTCTCCTTGGGCCGTTGGGAAAACCACCATTATCGGTGGAAGCGGCCGCCGAGACAACGACTGCAGGCCGATTTGCCGCCCCGAGCGGTACTCCGTCGCTACAGAGGGGCGGGTGTTGCGGATATCGGTCTTCGGTGCGGTGTTCTTTTGACACGGCCGCCTTCGTATTGCATCGTGAATCTGGTCGAGGCGATGGTCGGGGTGCCTCGGCCTTTTTCTTCGGTGCGTCGGTCGCCCCGGCTCTGAGGGAATTGCACGCTGTCGCCACCGAGGATAACCTGAGACGCGCGCGTGCCGCAGCGCGCCGCCGCGGTTTCGGACCGCCGCGATGATGATCCGTTGGAGGCCCCCCTCTTGACCGGATGGAAACCGACCATGGCCACGCACGGTTCCGAGCCGAAGGCCGACCCGCTGGAGATGTTCCGGAAACAACCGGTCTCGGCCGATAAGACCGCCTCCGCGCCACCTCCGGATGATCCGCACCGTCCGCCGAAGCCGGACACGCTGGAGGAGGCCGGCATCTCCGACGCCCTGCTCGAGTCGCTCGTGTTCAAGTACCTGCTGGCCGTCGGCAGCTCGACCGGACGAGCCATGACCAAGGAGTTGGGTCTGCCGGGTCGGCCGACGCTGGAACTGCTCAGCGCCCTGAAGTCACAGCAGATGGTGTACTACCGCGACACCGCCGCCATGGGCGACTTCAAGTACATGCTCACCGAGGCGGGACGCGATCGGGCCAAGAGGTACTTCGAGGAGTGCACCTACGTCGGGCCTTGTCCGGTGCCACTGGCCCACTACATCGAATTGGTCGAGCGGCAGACCGTGGCCACCGAGCACCCCGATTCGTCCCGGCTGGAATACGCCTTCCGCGACCTGCTGATCAGCCGGGCCATGCTGGACAAGCTGGGTCCGGCCATCAACTCGGGGCGGGGGCTGTTTCTGTACGGCTATCCCGGCAACGGCAAGACCAGCATCGCCGAGCGGATCACCGCCAGCTTCGGCACGCACATCTGGATTCCCTACGCCATCTTCGTGGACGGCGAGATCATCAAGTTCTACGACCCGGAATGCCACCAGGCCCTGGAGGACGACACGCCGATCGTGACCATGAGCGATCGCTACGACCTGCGCTGGATCAGGATCAAGCGGCCCACGGTCGTGGCCGGCGGCGAGCTGACCATGGAGGCGCTGGAGCTGCAGTACAACACCTTCAGCAAGATCACCGAGCCGTCGCTGCAGCTCAAGAGCAACGGGGGAACGCTGGTGATCGACGACTTCGGCCGTCAGAGGATGCGGCCCGACGAGCTGCTCAACCGTTGGATCGTGCCGCTGGAGAAGCGGGTGGACTTCCTGACCTTGGCCAACGGGAAGAAGATTCAGGTGCCGTTCGATCAGCTCATCATCTTCTCGACCAACCTCGAGCCTCGGGACCTGGTGGACGAGGCCTTCCTGCGGCGCATCCCCTACAAGATCAACGTGCCCGACCCGAGCGAAGAGGCGTTTCGCAAGCTCATGATCATGGTGTCGGAGGGGTTGGGCGTGGCCCACAACGAAGACGCGGTCAACTATCTGATCGACACGCACTACCGCAAGACCGAGCGACCCTTCCGCTGTTGTCACCCGCGCGACCTGCTGCTGCAGATCGTCAACCGGGCGACCTACGTCCGGGACGAACCGCGGATGACCCCCGAGGCCTTCGACCGGGCCGTGGACAACTACTTCGCCGTGTTTTAGTGCCGATTCAAAGCAGCCCTATCGTGGCCTCTCTGCTTCGCGTTCTTCGTCCAGGCCGGGGAAACGAAGGTTTGGTCTCGTGCCGTCACAGCGGTGCGGCCATGAGCAGCAGGGTCAGCACCGTGGTGGGCAAGATGGCCTGAGTCGCGTGGACGCCTATCTCGCCCATCAGGCGGGCGGTCTCGGGGCTGTAGCTTGCCCGGACGGTCGCGGCCTGGGCGTGTTGCGGCTGGGAGGAGAGGTCGTCGATGGCCCGCAGTTGGGCGGCGGTGATCGGCAACGGTCGCGAGGGTGGTGCCGCCAGGTCTCGGGAGGATGATTCGTCGGCCCGAGCCATCGCCGGAGCGGCCAGCCACACCCCGATGATCAGTACAGGCAGCAGCGTTCTCATGGCGATTCTCCTGTTCGTCGGCCCACGGGCCGGGCTTCGGGCGGCGTCTCGAACAGCGGAAGCATCACCCGTCCAGCGCTGCCCCAGTAGTGCAGGAACTTCAAGCGCTCCCAGCGCTCAATCCGTTTTGGAGAGGCGGGATCCAGGATATATACCGCCTCTGCCGACTGGGCCGAGCCGCCGCCTTCCATTCCGATAATGACGATCGCATGGTTGTAATCGGCATTCCCGGCGAATTTGTTGACCACGCAGATGACCGGGTAGCCTCGCTCGAGCAGCCACCATCCGATGCCGAGGGGTGGATCGTCCGATAACTCCCCCACCAGAGGTCTCAGCTCGAAGCCCCTCTCCCCCAGCCACGCCTGCACGTCCGCTACCTGCGTGTGATCCAGCCCGGCTTCGGACAGACTGTGCCGCAGCTCCTCCGGGCTGAACCGGCGGGCATCCAACACGTAGTTGGCGCACATCGCCGTGCCCGCCACCAGGCAATCCGTGTAATCGGTCGCCGCCAGGAAGCCGACCTGCAGCGCCCCGGGCGGGTAGTCGTCCACCGCCATTCGCTTGGCGCACGACGGGCACGCGGCCCACAGCATCAGGACAGCCGCTGAAAACCCTACGCTGGATCGGGTGGCCGGGTTCCCGTACATCGAGGCCCAATAGTAAGTTCGCGAGGCGGCACCGGCCAGGGCCTCCGGATCAAGCTGGGGTGGGCACGGATCGGCCCTGCTCGTCCTCGCAGGTGCATTCGAGCTGGTCCACGCCGAGGTGGGCGCTGCCGCGGACCGTGATCATCGTCCCGGTCTTGATCTCCAGTTCGCGCAAGCGGGCGCGTTTCTCGTTCAGAAGCACTGTCGCGATATCGAGCGCCACGGTCGCGACGATCCTGCTGACGCTCTTCTGGTGCGCCGCCAGTTGCAGAACGCGCATCACCTCCAGGGCCATGGTCTCGCCGCTCTTGACCATTCCGGTGCCGCGGCAGTGCGGACACTCGATGTAGATGCTGCGTTTGATCGAGGGGCGCTGCCGCTGGCGGGTCATCTCGATCAGCCCGAACTGGCTCATGCGCAGGATGCGGGCCCGCTCCTTGTGTTTCTTGAGGGCGTTGCGCAGGCAGCGCTCGACCTCACGCTTGTGCCGCTCCGACCGCATGTCGATGAAATCGCAGACGATCAGCCCGCCCAGATCGCGCAGACGGAGCTGCCGGGCGATCTCCTCGGCCGCCTGCACGTTGATCTGGAAAGCGCTCTCCTCAGCGTCCTCCACGGTGCGGAACTTCCCGCTGTTGACGTCGATGGCCACCATGGCCTCGGTGGACTCGATCACCAGCGATCCGCCCAATTCCAGCGGCACGTGCCGGGCGTTGATCCGTTCGATTTCCTCCTCGATGCCGTACTTGTGGAAGATCGGTTCGGGATCGCTGTAGACGTCGACCATGTTCTGCGTGCGCGGCATGGCGATCTTGAGGAATTCCCGGGCCTTGGCCCCCGTCGCCTCGTCGTCCACGATGATCCGGTCCAGATCGCTGATCGAGACGTCGCGGATCGTGCGGATGACCAGGTCCGACTCCTGGTACACCTCCGTCGGGGCACTTCTCTTCCGGAGGCGTTCGGAGATCGTTTTCCACAACCGGCTCAGGTAGGTCAGATCGCGCTGCAGATCGCGTTTGGTTCGCCCCAGCCCGGCCGTCCGCAGGATGAAACCCATTCCCTCGGGCAGCGGCAACTGGCCCAGGGCCTCACGCATGGTGCGCCGTTCCGTCTGGTCCTCGATCTTTCGGGAAACGCCCAGCCGGCTCATCCCGGGCATCATCACCAGGAACCGTCCCGGGATCGAAAGATAGGTGGTCAGCGTGGGGCCCTTGGTGCCCACGCCTTCCTTGGTGACCTGCACCACCACCTCCTGGCCCCGGCGGAAGCATCGCTGGATGGGCGGGCGGTCCCGACGCGGGATCTTCTTGCCCACGTTCTCCGACAGATCCTCGCCATTGGGGAAATAACGCGGGTGTACGTCGGAGATGTGCAGGAAACCGTTCTTGGGCTGCCCGAAGTCGATGAAGACCGCCTGAATGCTCGGCTCGACGTTCGTCACCCGGCCCTTGTAAATGCTGCCCACGTGCGACTCGGCGCTCTGCCGCTCGATGTACAGCTCCTCCAGGCGGCCGTTTTCCAGAATCGCGATGCGGCACTCGGCCTCGCCGGTGACGTTGATGATCATCTTCGGCTTCGACAGCTCGCTGGTGTCTCCCTGCCGCTCGCCGGTGGCTTTCTCGGTCGCCTTCTTCGCCCGGCGGGCCGACCTCTTTCGTTTCTTTTGCCGGGTGGCGGGCGTTGTACCGGCCGGCTCCGCCGCGACCTCCGCTTCCGCGGGAGGGGCAGGAGATGCGGCGACCGCCTCGGCCGCCACGACCAGTTCCGATATGGACGATCTCTGCGTCGGCTCTTGCCGCTCGGTTTCAGATGGGGTCGCGCGGTCTGGCGCGCCGACCGCCGGTGTGGCGGCGGGCTCGGTCCTGCCCGGCTCCGCCACAACGCCGGCCTTCTCTTCCGGGCGCGACCCCTTCCTGCGCCGTCGCCTGGATGATCTTCTCTTCGATCGTGATTCGCCTGCGCCGGCCGGTTCCCTGGGCGCGGCGGGTGGCGCGTGGGCCACCGCCTCTGCATCGACCGGCGCCGGCCCGCCTGCTCTGACCGCTGAAGGCCCAGATGTGTCTGATTCGGCCCCGACCGTTCGCTCGCCGGTCCCGACGCGGTCCGGCGTGGCCCGCACGGCCGTCTTTTTGCGCTTGGCCCGCCGCGCGGAGGTGCGCTTCTTGCGCGGCGGGTCACTGGCGGATGGGGCTTCGCTGGGCTGGGCCGCGCCCGGGGCGACCGCCGGCGCCTGGGTGTCGGTCGAACCGTCTTGCTGGCTGCTCGTTCGCTTCTTCCGCCGGCCTCTGTGGGTCGGACGCTTCTTCGTGCCAGGCCCGGCCTCGGTCTTGCTGCTTGCTTTTATTGCCATTCAATCTCCAATCGCCGGGTCCGATGATTGACCGGTTCCGCCTCCAGACCCAACAATGCCATGACCTCCGCCGGTCGGGCCAGGGTGCCGCCCGTGACCGAAAGCTCCATCTCCACGCCGCCGTCATCGACGGCGACCCGCTTCAGGCACGGCCGGAGGTCCACTTCTTTGGCTCGACCACTTTTCGGGTTGGTTCGTTGGACCGGGAGGGTCACGGCACCCAGCAGAGCGGCGGCGCGATCTTCGATCGCGGAGGGATCCTGGACGGGGAGGTTGACCCGGTAAGTAACGCTCACCGGCACACAGCGCTCACCCGGCGCTAACCTTCGCGCACGGATCAGCGTGATCCCCTGGGGAACCTGGGCCTGCAAGCGGCGAAGCGCCTCCTCTTCGGCGAGCGGCTCGGCCAATTCGAGCACGAGGCGCTCGGCATTCGAGGCGATCCCAACCGGTCGCGGCAGGGGGATTGACATTCGCGGGTGAGGGTTGAACCCCTCGGAGTAGCGAACCGCCACTCGCCCCCGCACGGCGGCCCGAGCGAAGAGCCGGACCGTGTCCAGGTGGGCCAGAAAGCGGACGTCGCCCTCTACGGAGAAGTCAATCGCCTGTCGGTGTTGCTCCGGCGGTCGGATCACTCCATATTTCGCAGTACCCAGCGTTCGTTCCGTCGCCCTCCCGGGCCGGTTCTGCCCCGGTCCGGTCGAGCCCAATTCCGTCTGCGCCCCGCCCGATCAGATCGGGTCGTCGGGCAGCAGCTTTCGCGTTTCGTCACGCAGGTAGTTGGTCACCTGCCGTTCCGTCTCGAAGGTCAGGGCTCGCTTGGCCACACGCTCCCCGTGGGAAATCGTGGTCAGGCGAACCAGCTTCTTGATTTCGGGGGCGTTGCCCGGGGCCATTGAAAACGACCGCAGCCCCAGCCCAAGAAGCAGCAGCGTGTACAGCGGTTCTCCCGCCACCTCACCACACAGACTAACCTCAACCCCGGTGCGGTTACAAGTGCGGATCACGGTTCGCAGGCACCGCAGCACCGCCGGATGGCAACTGTTGTAATACCGGGACACCCGCTCGTTGCCCCGGTCCACGGCCAGCAGGTACTGCACCAGGTCGTTGGTCCCGATGCTCATGAAGTCCACTTCGCTGGCGAAGGCCTCGCACTGCATGGCCGCCGCCGGCGTCTCCACCATCATCCCCACCGGCAGGTTCCGCTCGAACCCCACTCCTTCCTCTTCCAGGTCCTCCATCGCGTCGCGCAGGGTCATCTTCGCCTGCCGCAGCTCCATCAGGGACACGATCAGCGGGAACATCAGCCGCACGTTGCCCAGCACCGAGGCCCGCAGAATGGCCCGCAGTTGGGTCTTGAACATGTCCAGGTTCCGCAGGCTGTAGCGGATCGAGCGCAGTCCCAGCATCGGGTTCGGTTCCGGTTCGTAGATCTTCTCCTGCGTGTATTTGTCCGCTCCCAGGTCAAAGGTGCGGATGGTGACCGGCCGCCCCCCGGCCCCGGCGATGGCGCTGCGGTAGGCCTGGTATTGCTCCTCCTCGGACGGCTCGGTCGTCCGCCCCAGAAACAGGAATTCCGTCCGATACAGGCCCACCCCGTCGGCGCCCTTCTCGACGCATTTGGCCGCTTCTTCCGGAAACTCGATGTTCCCCAGCAGCTGGATCCGGCTTCCGTCCCGAGTGACGGCCTCCAGATCGCGGAGGTGGTCCAGCTCATCCGTCAGGCGAACGAAGCTGCGTTCCTGAGCTCGGTACTCGGCCAGCGTCGTCTCGTCCGGGTCCACGATCACCAGCTGGTTGCTGCCGTCCACGATGACCAGGTCGCCGCCGCTGATCCGCGTGGAAATGTCATTCAGGCCGATGACCGCCGGCCGCCCCAGGGCCCGCAACAGAATCGCCGTGTGCGAAGTCGGTCCGCCCACGTCCAGGGCCAGCCCCACCACCTTGGTCGATGCCAGGTTCGCCACCTGGGAGGGGGAGAGATCATGTGCGACCAGCACGATCGGCGTGGTCAGGTGGGCCAGGTCCTCGCGCTTCTCCCCCAGGATGTGCCGCAACAGGCGACGCTCGATGTCCTGAACGTCGCGGACCCGCTCGGCCAACAGCGGGTCGGTCATCCGCAGGAATCGCTGCTGCTGGTGACGCATCACCGTGCTGGTGGCATACGCGGCCGCGTGGCGCTTCTTCTTGATCAGCGACTCGATTTCGCTTCGCAGGCGGGCGTCGTTCAGAACCCCGATGTGCCAGCGGAAGACGGCGGCGGTGTCCTGGCCCGCTCGATCGGCCAGGTCCTCGGTTTGCCGTTCCAGCTCCACGATTGCGGTGTGAACCGCCGTGTCCAGCAGAGTCAGCTCGTCGGCGACCTTCTCTCGCGGCACGGTCCGGTAGGGGATGCGGACGTCTTCGGCGACCAGCACGACGGCGTCGGCCACCGCCACTCCCGATGCCACCGCCTTGCCGGTAAAGAGCTCCATCTCGCATTCACCAGTGTGTCAGGATGCCGGCCCCTCGATGCGACCGGCCCGCCGGCGTCTGGCTCGGCAAAGGCTATTCTTCCCCAAACCCGTCCGCGACCAGTTGGGCCAGGGCCTCCACCATCTCCTCCGCGTCGAAGCCGGTCGCCGTAAGGTGCAGCAGCGTGCCTTTCGGGGCTTCCAGCAGCATCATTTCCATGGGGCTCTTGCCGTCCACCTTCTCCGTGGTCTTGTGCACGCTGATCGACGCGCTGAATTCGCTGGCCAGGTCCACGAACTTCATCACCGGGCGGGCATGGAGACCCTGCCGGTTCAAGATCTCAACAACCCGTTCGACGGTTTTCGGGGCGTGGTCCACACCGACCTCGAGCGCGCGTCACAGGTGGTTGACTCGGCCGCGTCAACCGCCGGCCGACTCGTCCGCCTCCGCGATCAGCTCCGCGATCTTCTCCCGCGTGTCCGCCTGCCGCAGGAAACGCCGGAAGTTGACCTCGCGCAGGTGGCGGAAGATCTTCTCCATCGCCGCCAAGTGGGGGTCCGGGTCTGTCTTGGGACTCAACAACAGGACGACGGTGTATACCGGTGCTCGGTCCAGTGCGGCGAAATCGATCCCGTGGCTCGAACGTCCCACCGTGGCCACCGTCTCGGTGACCGCGTCGTGCTTCACGTGTGGAACAGCCACGCCCTTGCCGAACCCCGTACTGCCCTGGTTCTCGCGGTAGATGACCGCCTGGGCGATCCCGTCCATCCGGGAGGGGTCCACGGCACCGTGGGCGGCCAGCGAACTCACCAATTCCCGGATCACCCCGTTGCGATCCGTCGCCTCCAACTCGGGGATGATCGCGTCGGTATTCACAAAGTCGATCAGTCTCATTGGGCTGTGTCTCCCCGCCCAAGTGGCTCCGGCCTTTAGGGCGTTTCGAACTTGTCCGTACCCTTGGCCGGGTGCTTCCGGTTCCGGAAGCGTTCCTTGTGTCTTCGTAGCTGTCGTTCCAATTTGTCCACGATCAGGTCGATCAGCGCAAACGTGTCCGGCCCCGCTTCGTGGGCGATGAAGTGGTTCTTGCCGTCAGCCGAGACGATCATGTCCACCGTGAAGTCGTCGCCCTCCTGGTCCAGGATCACCTCGATCGCTTGAACCCGGTCGTAGAACCTCGGCAGCTTGCCGGCCTTGTCGGCGGCGTAGGCCTTCACCTCGTCCGTCACCCTCACGTGTCGCCCGGTCACTGAGATCTGCACCGCTCAACCTCCTCACTCCTGATCGCGGATGCCTTCCCCATCCTCGGTGATGGGTCCGGCCGTCGCCCTCTCCAGCATCTCCCGGGTTGGCCTGATCACGCCGCCGCTGATGGTATAGCGCAGAACCTCATCCATCGAGAGCGCCAAATCGACCACGTCTCTCTTGGCGGCCGTGATCACGTACCCCGTCACCGGCGTCGGCGAACTGGGTATAAAGATGGTGATCAGCTCCTCTCCGGCCGCATCCTGCACCGTTTTCAGGGGGGGGCCGGTCACCAGGCCCACTGACCAGAGCCCCTTTCGGGGGTATTGCACGGCCACCACGCCTGAAAACTGAAGCTGCCGATCAGTGAACAGAAAATCGGTGACCTGCTTGATGTTCGGGTAAATCGCACGAATGAGCGGCACCCGGAATATGGCATTCTCGACCAGGTGCCATGTAGTGCGCCCGATCAGACTGGCCAGGAACAAGCCGACGAAATATACCAGAATGATCGCGATCAGGAAACCGAGCAGGTGCAGCCTGTACCGCCTGAACGCGATCGTCCACAGGGCCAGATTGCAGGCCCGCTTCGCCGCTCGGCGCTCCTGATCGGTCGCGTTGCCGTACGCCGGCGTCGTGGGGTCCGCTGCCGGATGGGTCACCACCTTGTACTCGACCGTCATCTGGCGACCGCGACTGTCCCACTCGTTGAGCGGAGTGCCGTACTTGAGGGCGTCCTCCGGCTCCGCGAAGGCCGGCGGGCCGCTGGTCGCAAACAGCAGCACCATGCCCCGCGTGATGTGACGACCAAGATGCTGGTCGATCAGGTTGTAGGCCCAAATCAGGATCGCTATCGTCAGCAGCGTGGGCAGCAGCGCCGCCAAGCCCCTGATAAAGAAACGCTTAAAATCGTCAAAAGGAGCTTCTTGAGGGCCCTTGTTTCGGAACTCGTGCGGGCGATGGTCCAATGTCGGCTCTCTGATCCCAGGCGCTCAAGTCCCCGCATATGCCGCCACACTGCGTAGTCCGAATGGAATGTAGGGGCCGGCGCCGCTAACGTCAACTGGTTGCCCGCCCGCGCCGACCCCCCTATCGTAGCTTACCTGGCCCTGGAATGGTCCGAGAAGGAAGCTCCACATGGATCCCCTGCAAGCGCGCCAGCGATGGGGTCGCGCGGTCGGCCCCACCCTTTCCGCCGGGGCGCTACTGGCCATATGCATCGGCTTGGCGGGCACTCTCGTCCGGACCAGGGGTTTAGGCGACCGCGTCCGGATCGACGGCTGGGCGATCAGCTTCCGTCCGCCTCGGGGCTGGGAGGCGGTCGCGCCGCCGCAGGATGCGTACGGGGCCGTGGTGATCTACCGCAGCCAGGACAGCCGGGGCCACTTCCGAGAGGTGCGCATCAGCCGCCAGCGGAACCCTGATCGCCTGTCGCCCCTCCGGATCTGCGAGTCTCTGTTGGACCAGCGACTGGGCCCGCTCGCCCGGTTTGTCCGTTCTCCGATCGGGCTGGAGCGGCGACCGCTCGGCCACTTGCCCGGTGCTCGATGCAGTATCGTCCAGCCGCGGGGGTGGTACCTGCACGTCGCAGGGCTGGTGCGTGACGATGGGGTGGCTGAGGCGTACCTGCTGGAGTTGCGCTCGGACACACCCCTCGAGCAGCGAGACCTGAGCTTAGGCGATGCTCTGGCCCAATCTGTTCGGCCCGCTGAGTAGGCCGTTACAGACGACCGGTCAACGAAAGCGTCGCCGCACCGCGCAGGGCGAGTGAGCGCCCGCGCCGGTGGTCCTTCTTCCGACCGGGTGCCCCGGCCGCTGCAACGTTGCGCACAGCTCGGCCTGGCGCACAGTTTCACTGCCTCCGCCCCTGGCATAGCATGCTCGCATGTCTGGCTGGCTCGTTCGCCACCACCGCGCCATCCTGGCCGTACTTGCCGTCGTGACGATCGGGGCGGTCGCCCTGCTCCTGGGGCCGGGGTTGCGGTACGACTACCGTCTCGAAGCTTTCGTGGCCAGCGACGACGAATCCTACCGTACCTACCGCCACTTCATGGACGAGTTCACCAGCAACGAGGTGGCCATCATCGCCGTCCGGACCGACGACGCCCTCTCCCCCGCATCGACCCGACTGATGAACGATCTGATCGGCCGACTCCAACTGCTGCCGGCCGTGCAGAAGGTCCAGGCCTTGGCCGGCATACCGCCGATGGTTCGCAGGCTGGTCGGCGACCGACTGGCCGGGCACCGGCTGGTGCGGGACAACCTGCTCAGCAGCGACGGCCGCACCGCCGCCATCCTCCTCCAAATGCGGGGCGAAGGGCAATCCTCCGCCGACCGCCATCAGACCGTCGCCCGACTGCGGTCCATCGTGGCCCGGGCCCAGCGCGACTATCCCAATGCCGGCATCATCATCGCCGGGCCCTATGTCACCCTGATTGACATGTACAACTACGTGGATCGCGACCTGCTGGTCTTCTCGGTCGCGGCTTTCGCGTTGCTCGGGGTCACGCTCTGGCTCGTCTTCCGGAGGCCCGGACCCATGGTTTTTGCCCTGGGAGTGGGCGCATCGGCCACCCTGTGCGCCTTGGGCGCCGCGATCCTGTTCGACTTCTCCGCAACCTTGATCACCCAGATGATCGTCATCCTGGTGATGGTCCTGTCGGTGGCGAGCTGCGTTCACCTGGCGGTAGCTAGCGAGGAGACGGCCGCGGCGGAAGCCGTTTCTTCCCCCCGCGAACTGGCCCATCGAACGTTGCGACGGATGCTGGCGCCTTGTACGGCCGTCGTGGCCACCACGGCCGCCGGCTTCGGCTCGGTGTGCATCAGCAACATCACGCCGGTCCGCATCTTCGGGCTCTTGATGGTGTGCGGACTGGTGGTGTCCCTGCCGGCCGCACTGGCGGGGTCGGTTCGCCTGACCGGACGCCCACGGGCGCGACGCGCGACCGGCGGTGTTCAGCTCTCGACACTGTTGATCCGCGCGGTTCGCTGGGCCGGCAACCGGCGGGTGACCGTGGTGCTGCTCTTCGTCGCGGCCATCTTGCTGTCTGTGGCCGCTTTCGGCCGGCTTCGCTTCGAAAGCGATTTCGTCAAGAACTTCCGGCCGGGCAGCGAAGTCCGCACCAGCTACCGTTTCATCGAATCGAACCTCACGCCGGTCGGGTCGATGGAAATCGTGGTCCGCGGTAGCGGTGGCCCCATCCTGTCCCCCGAAAACCTCGGGCGGGCTCGCACGCTGGGTGATGCCATCGTCGAACGGCACGCGCCGATCCGCAAAGCCATGTCATTGGCCGATCTGACCACGCTGGCTATCGACAGCCTCCCGACGTCCCAATTCGATCTGGACAACCGCCTGAAGCTGGCCCGCAGCGTCTTCGGCCCGGACTTCCAGCGCAACTTCCTCAACGCGGACGCCACGGCCATGCGGATCAACCTGCGCGCCGTCGAGGGCATCGACGTGGACGACAAGCTGGCCCTGGCCGACGACATCGACCGGATGGCCGCCGGAACCTTCGGAACGGGATTCTCCACCCAGGTCACCGGACTGTACTACTTCTACGCCAGGCTGGTCTCCGGGCTGCTGCGGGATCAGTACCGCTCCTTCGGCCTCACGCTCGTGGCGGTGTTCGCCATGCTGGTGATCGCCTTCCGCTCGATCAAGACGGCCGCAGTGGCCATGATCCCCAACCTGCTGCCGGTCCTGTTCTGCCTGGGCGCCATGGGCTGGTGCAACATCCCCATCAACATGACGACGGCCATGATGCTGGCCGTCACGCTGGGCATCGCCGTGGACGACACGGTCCACTACCTCTGGCGGTTTCGAGCTGAATTCGCCCGCACCGGCGACTACCGGACCGCGCTGGAGGCCACCAGTGCCTCGGTCGGCCGAGCCTGCGTCTTCACCACCGTGGTCATCACCGGCGGCTTCTGGATTCTCATGCTCTCGCAGTTTCTGCCGACGGCCTACTTCGGCGGTCTGGTCGGCTTCACCATGCTCGGCACTCTGGCGGCCGATATGCTCCTGCTGCCGGTGCTGATCATCACCTTCCGCGTCTTCGGTCGCCCGGCATGACCATCGGCCTGTTCCTCATCGCCCTGGAAGGCCAAAACTGACCGCCCGCGATCCGCTTGCGGCGGATACGCGGGCGGCGGTCTTTGAAACTTGCTCAAACCCCAGGGCCGGTGCCGGTCACGGGCAGGGGCACGGGGCCGGCGCCAGGTTACCCAGGCGGCCCTTCACCGACGACTGGTCGGCCGTCGTGATGCTGCAATCGCGGTCGATATCGTACGGGACGTTGGCCCCCGCTCCCGACTGTCCGAGACGCGACTTCACCGACGATGCGTCCGCCGTGTTGACCGCACCGTCCTTGTTCA
>DATKXO010000388.1:0-32262 GCA_035528995.1 Phycisphaerae bacterium
TGAACAAGGACGGTGCGGTCAACACGGCGGACGCATCGTCGGTGAAGTCGCGTCTCGGACAGTCGGGAGCGGGGGCCAACGTCCCGTACGATATCGACCGCGATTGCAGCATCACGACGGCCGACCAGTCGTCGGTGAAGGCCCGCCTGGGCAACCTGGCGCCGGCCCCGTGCGAGTGCCCGTGACCGGCATCGGGCGGGCGTCGAGTAACGATTGAGGCTGACGCGTGCGGATCACGACGAGCGCACGGCCGCGTGGCGGCACGCCGTGCGGGCCTGGCCGGATTAGTCGGAGGTCAGTTCGCCGTTGTCCTTCATGTGGCGATCGAGGAAGCCGGTGTCGATCTTGCCGGCGACGAAGGCTTCGTGCTCGAAGATCTGCTGGAACAGGGGGATGGTGGTCTTGATCGGGCTGATGACGATCTCGCGCAGACAGCGCCGCATGCAGCGGATGGCCTCGGTGCGGTCGGGTTGGTGGACGATCAGTTTGCCGATCAGTGAGTCGTAGCGCGGCGAGACGCGGTACCCGTCGTGGATGTGCGTTTCGACACGCACTCCGAATCCGCCCGGGGCCTCGAACCGTTCGATCAGGCCGGCGCTAGGCCTGAACCCGTTGCTCGGATCCTCCGCGTTGAGTCGGCACTCCATCGCGGCCCCGCGCGGGCGGATGTCGCGCTGATGGTAGGCCAGCGGCTGGCCGGCGGCGATGGTGAGTTGGGCCTTGATGATGTCCACCCCGGTGGCCATCTCCGTCACCGGATGCTCGACCTGCACGCGGGTGTTGGTCTCGATGAAGTAGTACCTGCCGCGCTCGTCCACCAGGAATTCCACCGTCCCGGCGCTGAAGTACTTGGCGGCCTTGGCCAACCGCACCGCCGACTTGCACAACCCTTCCCGCGTGCGGGCGTCGATGCTGGGCGCCGGGGTTTCCTCGATCAGTTTCTGATATCGGCGCTGCAGCGTGCAATCGCGCTCGTGGAGGTGGATCACGCCGCCCTGCTGATCGCCGAGAATCTGTACCTCGACGTGGCGCGGGTGCTCGATGTACTTCTCCAGGTAGACACCCCGGTCCTTGAAGGCCGCCTCCGCTTCCTGGCGGGCCATCCGCAGCGCGGGAGCCAACTCGTCCGGGCTGCGCACGATCCGCATGCCCCGTCCGCCACCGCCGGCCGACGCCTTGACCATCAGCGGGAAGCCGATCTTCTCGGCGAGATCGACCAACTCCTTTTCGTCCAGCTCCTCGTCCAGGCGGTCGGTGCCCGGAATGGTCGGCACCTTGCACCGCCGGGCCAGAGTCCGGGCCTGGGCCTTGTCGCCCAGCAGGCGCATCGAATCGGCGCTGGGGCCGATGAATTCGACCTTGGACGACCGGCACTTTTCCGCGAAATCGGCGTTCTCCGCCAGGAACCCGTACCCCGGATGGATCGCGTCGGCGTTGGCCACCTCGGCTGCCGCGATGATCCGGTCGCTCTTGAGGTAGCTTTCGGCAGGCGACGCCGCGCCGATGCAGATCGCCCGGTCCGCGTAATCGAGGTACCGCGAGCCGCGATCCTCTTCAGAGAAAACGCACACCGTCTCCAGGCCCATCTCCCGGCAGGCGCGCAGAATCCGCAGGGCGATCTCCCCGCGGTTGGCGACGAGAATCCTGCGGAACATCGGCGTGGTTTCGGATCGCTTCACGTACCGTGTAACGATGGCCGGCCGGTAACGTGGTCAACGCCGCCGAGCGGCCCGGGAAATCACTCTAAGACGACGGACGGACCAGGAACAGCTCCTGACCGTATTCGATCGGCTCCTGATCCGCGACCACGATTCTCTCGATGGAGCCGCAGACCTCCGCCTTGATCTCGTTGAAGACCTTCATCGCCTCCACGATGCAGATCACCGTGTCGGCATCGACCGTGCTGCCCACTTGAACGAACGGTGGGGCGTCGGGATTCGGCGAGGAGTAGAACGTCCCCACCATCGGCGAGCGGATGGCGGCCAACCCCTCATCGGTGGTCACGCCGGTCTGCGCGTCGGGCGCCGAGTCTGCCTCGGTCTCGGCCGGTGCAGGTTCGGCGGCGTGCGCTCCGACCGGCGGTAACGCCGTTGCCGGCAGCGGCACCGGGTGAGTGATGGACGGCAGGCCCGCCATCGCCGGCGTGGCGTTGGACGAGCAACGTTTCAAGTTGATTTCTTCGCTCCCGTCGCGCAGCGAGATCTCCGACAGATCGTTCTCCGTCATCATGCGGACAAGCTGCTGGATTTTGTCCAGATCAACCAAAGCCAACCTCCGTCGGGGACCCGTGGGCAGGTGCCCGGCAACGCGGCCCCTCACAGCACAGCGTCGGCAATATCGCTGCTCAGCGAACTCAGCACCCGGGTCCCGCTGGCCGTTACCAGAATGTCATCCTCGATGCGGACGCCACCGACACCCGGGAGGTAAATCCCCGGCTCGACCGTGACCACCATGCCGGGCTCCAGCTTGGCCTGTGATCTCCAGCTTAAAGACGGCGCTTCGTGCGTGTCCAGACCCAGGCCGTGGCCCAGACCGTGACCGAAGTACTTCCCGAAACCCGCCTTCTTGATGTGCTTCCGGGCGACTGCGTCCACGTCGCACATCCGCTCACCCGGCCGGATCGCGGCGATCGCCTTCTGCTGTGCCTCCAGAACGATCCCGTAAATCTTGCGAATTCTCGGCGGGATCGTACCGACGAATACCATGCGGGTCAAGTCGCTGCGATAGAAGCGGTAGATGGCGCCCCAGTCGAACAGGATGGCGCTGCCGCGCTTCACCTGGCGCGAACCGGGGTGGGCGTGCGGTAGGGCGGCGTTGGGTCCCTCGGCCACGATGCTTGGAAAAGCACACCCGCTGGCGCCGCGCTTCAGCATCTCGTACTCCAGGCGGGCGGCGAGCTGCTGTTCGGTCTGTCCGACGCGGATCGATCGGCACATCGCCTTGAAGGCATCCTGGGCGACCTTGATCGCGTCGTCGATGATCTTCAGTTCCGCGGCGTCCTTGCGGACGCGCAACTCGTTCGCGATCGGCGGGGCCTTGACCAGCCGCGTCGGCCTGCCCGCCTTCCGCAACTCGGCGTGCGCTTCCAGCGTCATGTGATCGGCCTGCACCGCCAACGACGGCAGCCCGAAGCGTCGGCAGACCTTGCCGATCTCGGGTTCCAGCAGGCCCTTGCGCATTACCCTGGGCAGCCAGGGGCACTCCTGGTTCAGGGCTTCGTCGAACCGGCTGTCGCTGATCACGCAGAGACGCTGCGGCGTGATCAGCACGGCCGAGTCCTCGCCGGTGAACCCGGTGAAGTAGTGATAATCCATGTGGTTGGTGACCAGATAGGCCGACAGCTTCTTCTCGGCCATCCGGGCCCGGGCTGCCGCGATGCGGTCGGCGAACAGCCTGGGCATCGACCGTTTCTTCTTCGTTCGGGCCATCGAATCCTCCTGTGGCGATGTGGTCGCTTCCGCGTGGACCGCGCCGGGGCAACCGCTCGCGACAACCGGTGAACGGCTCTCGTCATCGAACGCCCATGATGCCACGCGGGCGGCGCCGAGTCAAAAGCGCGGGCCGGCCGCGGATCACGCCTCGGCCGGCAGCAGGTCGCGGATCGGGCCGAAGGGAAACTCGTCCAGCAGGTCGCGGACCTTCTCGGCGAAGCGCGCCCGTCCCCAGCCCTGATGCAGCCGGGTTCGCCAGGGGATCGCCAAGTCCAATTCCGCAAAGGCGTTCGGGTCGAACTCGTGGGGATGAAAGTACAGCACGGCCGGGATGCCCCGCCGCTCGAGTTGGCGAATGCCCAGGCGAATCAGCCCCAGGGGCAGTACTCGGAAGTACCCGCCGCCGCCCATCGGCATCCGGCGCCCCAGCAGCTTCAGCGTCGCCACCGGGACCTCGATCAACGCCGCTCCCGCCGCCGTGCGCAGATAATGCTCGTACGGCGGCCAACCATCGATCCCGTAAGTGCGGATGCGCATGGGAAAAATCGATGAATCGTATCGCACACCGCACTCGCCCAGCACGTCCAGGGCCCACAGGTTCGAGGCCAGGATCGAGAACTTGGGCGCTCGATACGCGTAGACCTCGCTGCCGATCAGGTCCTCCACGAGGCCCTTGGCCCGCAGCAGGTCCTCGCGAAAACGCCGGGGGTCCAGAGTGGTCAGTTCGGTGTGGTCCCAGCCGTGGGTCTGCACCTCATGCCCCGCGTCGTGCAGATCGCGGACCAGCCCCGGCGCCTTGCGGGCCGCCAGGCCCAGGACGAAGAAAGTGGCCCGCACGCCGAATTCATCGAGCAGCTCCAGAACACGGTGCATGCCGCCCACAAAACGCTCGGATACCGGGAGCGACCGGTCGAAAACCGATTGCTGCCAGTCCTCAACGTCGATCGATAACGCGTGAGTCAGCGGGCGCGATTTGTCCCGCGAAATCGAGCGGTAGAACACGCCTTCACACGGTGTGTCGTCCCAGAGCGGGCCGCTGTCCGCCCGGCTGGAGACATCTTTTGCGATCGTCTTCGTCGAAGTGGATGACATTCTGAGCCCGAGGCTACGGTTCGAGGCTGCTGAACCAGCAGGCAAGATCGCGAACCTCATCTTCGGTCAGGGTGGCCCCGTTGTGCGCCGTGCCCTCCGGCAGGAAACGCTCTTCAAGCGCGGCTGTGCGGTCATCGCCGCGCAGGGCGGGTCCGATGCTGCCCGATGCGTCGGCCTGGTGACAGGCGGCGCAGATGTTGGCGCCGTAGGCGGCCTCCCCTTCACCGGCCTCCGCTCCGGGCACGTCACAGGGGCCGGCCTCCGCCGGCGGTGTATCGCCCCCGTCCGCCCCGTCGTCGCCACCGGCCTGGTCACCCAACGTCGCCAGCCACGCGGCCACGTCCAGGATGTCCGTGTCACTCAGCGTGGCGCCGAAGTGGTTTCCCCCGCCACCGAAGCGCTCCTCCATCGCCGGTAGCTGACCGGGGCCTTGCAGGTTGGGCTCACCGCCGGCGTCCGCGCCGTGACAGTTGCCGCAGCCGGCGGCAGCATAGGCGGCTTCGCCGGCGACCGGATCGCCCTCCGGTGGCTCCTCCTCACCGGGCTCCTCCGGCCCGGGTTCGCCTTCACCAACCGGCACGACGATGACTTCCACAAGGTCTTCTGCCGCCATCTGCCCGTTCTTGATTGTAAGCCGGAACGTCAGGGTGATCTCCGCGGCCCCGGGATCGGGCGCGATGAACGTGGCCGTCGGGCTATCGGCACCTTCCAACTCGACCTCTGGTCCGCTCTCGAGTGGACGCCACTGAAAGATCGCCGTCTCAGCCGGTAAATTCAGCGACCCGGCGCTCGACAGGGTCACCTCGGCACCGGCAGCGACCGGTTCGTCCGGTCCGGACCCTATCGCCAGCAGGACGGCCTCATCGCGCGGGATGAACAGGTAGACCCAGTCCGACGTCGTGTTCCCGTCCGCATCCGTCACCCGTAGCTCGAAGCCGAGGCTCTCGCCGGGGATTACGTCGTCCGGGACGGTGAACGCCGCTTCGGGGGTGTCCGCCCCCGTCAGCTCGACCTGGGTGCCCGCCACCTGGAACCACCGCACGACCGGGTCGGGGTCCTCATCACCCTGGTCCGGGTCCGAGCCGCTGCCGCTGAGCGCGACCTCGGTGCCCGGGAACACGAATCCGTACGCGGAACTGCTGGCTCGGGCGGTCGGCGGCTCGCCGATCAACGCAGCGCCGTCGGCACCCTCGTCATCGGCCGGCGCCGCTCCACCGACGCCGGAGGACTGCTGACAACCGGCAGCCACGACCAGCAAACCGGCGCACGCGACAGCCAAGGTCACGGTGGTCGCATGCCAATACCGATCCACGGCTACCCATCGGGGTCGAGCTTGCGACATCCTGCTACTCCAGCGTGGCCAGCCAGGCGGCCACGTCGGTGATCTCCTGTTCGGTGAGCGTGGTCCCGAGATGGTTGCCGCCACCGCCGAACCGCTGCTCCAGAGCGGGTGTTCGCTCGCCGCGCAGATCCGGGCCTGACGCGCCGCTGGCGTCCTCGCCATGGCACGCCCCGCAGCCGGCGGTGGCGTAGGCGGCCTGGCCGGCTGCCGGATCGCCCTGTACGTCCCCGTCGCCATCGGATGCCGGGGCGGCGACCGTCACCGACAGCTCAACGGAATCCGTCCCCGTGGGGGCCGAAACCGTGAGCCGGAACGTCAGGACGGTCTCCTGGGCGACACCGGGCGCGACGAACGTCGCCGACGCCGTATCCGCGCCGCTCAGCTCTACCGCATCGCCACCCACCTGCGACCACGCGTAGGCCAGCTCGTGGCCCTCGATGAAGCTCAGCGAGGCCGTCCCGTCCAGCGTGACGGTCTGCCCCGCCTCGATACTGGCCGGAGCGCCGGCCCGTGCCAGCACATCACCGACCTCTTCGAATCCGGCCGCGTCGGCCGCATCGACGACCACCAGCAGACCGTGGGCGGCCATCGCTTCTTTGCTCAGCAACACGTCCAGGAACACGTCAACCGGGTGGCCGGCCGGGATCACGATCGAAATCCCCGTGTCGAAGCTCAGCCGACCGTGGAGCCCCTGCACCCCGGCGGCCTGCAGAAACGGCGTGATCACCTGCCCGTGGTTGAACGTGAAGATGCCCATGGGCAGATCCGCGTCGAAGGACCCGTCTCCGTCGCGGTCCAGCCTGGCCCGGACCTGATCCACGTCCACGTCGGCCGGGTCCCGCGGCGGGTCATCGCCGGGTAACCCGGCGGGTCTCTCGATGCCGCATCCCGCGACAATCGCTATCCACAGCAAGGAACAGATTCTGGGCCCGCTCCCAAGGCGGTCCCACCGTGGTGGCTGCCATCGGCGGGCACCCGGTTCGACGTCTCGGTCCCTCGTCATCAGAGAGTTTCTCCGCACGGAAGTCGAACGGCGGTCCACCGTCAGGCCCATCTGCGATCGAGTCGGGCCGAGGTCGCTCCGTTCGCGTGGGTGCGTGTTAAGCCGACCGGCATCCCGGACCCCGTGCCGTGCGGGCGCGGGACGGCGGGTCGGGACTATCTCTTGGCCTTGCGCCGCTTGGCGGTTTTCTTCTTTGCGCCGGAGGTTTTCTTCTTCTTGGTTTCTGGCTTTGCCCCGGCCTTTGGTTTGGCCTTGGCCCCTTTCTGGGGCTTGGCCTTGGGCGTCATCTTCGCCTTGACCTTGACTGGGGGCTTGGCCTTCGCTTTGCTGCTAGTGGTTCTTGGGGGCGCGGCGGGCTTCTTGGCGGACGCCTTGGACTTGGCCGACGAGGCCTTCTTCTTTGCAGTGGCGACCGGCTCGACGCGCTCCCGCTGCGATATCCAGTCCAACATCTCTTGAGGGATCGGAATCTTCGCGTCGATGGGGTGGATGGTCAGCTCGGTGTAGTAGCCTTCGGCCCGGTAGCGCTCGAGCTGCGCTTCGATGTCGCTGCGTTCGACGGACTTCAGCAGCGTCAACGGAATCCCGCGCGAGTAGCCCACCAGCTTCCACTGGAACGGGGGGATCTCCTTGGCGGCCGGTGCCTTCTTCGCGGCTGGGCCAGGGGTGGCGCCCGCAGCCGAACCGCTGTCCGCTGTGCCTGCGGAGACCTCGGACGTGCTCTCGACCGGTTTGCCCTCGCCACCACTCACGCCGGTGGTATAACATGATTCTCAAGGGACTACAACCGGAATCCCGGCCGTGCCCCGGGCGCCGATCGAGCACCGTCGCCGGCCTCCGGCGGCGCCCCGTTGGCAGTGCCGCCGCAGTCGCGTATAATCACTGCGGCCCCGGACCTCCCGGCCGCCTGTTCGACCGTCCGGCAGGGAGAGTTACCGGCCCACAGGCGCTCGTAGCTCAATTGGATAGAGTGGCAGACTTCGAATCTGTAGGTTGGAGGTTCGAGTCCTCCCGGGCGCATCAGCCTCGACAATGAAGATCGCGTGTTTCAGGGGCGGCTTGCGCGCTGGACGAACGGCGGGCCCCTTGTTACCGGCGCATGCCGGAAGGGGGGGAGGTGCTGTCGGCGCGGCGCCGTCAAGACCATGCACTCGCCTTGCCGGACCGACAGCGCGCCGGCCACACCTCCAGGGCTACCCGCGACGGCCCGTCACGGTAGCGGTCTCAGATTCCTCTACTGCACGCCGTAGCGCTTGAGCTTGTTGTACAGCGTCTTGATGTCGATATCGAGCACTCTGGCCGCCCGGGTCTTGTGGCGACCCATTCTCTCGTAGACCCGGATGATCTGCTCCCTGACGACGCGCGACAGCGGCATGGAGGCGCTCCCGTCCCGGGATTCGCCGTTTCCGCCGCCCATACAGGTGTCCCGGCTCGATCACATCAGCGGCCGGCCTGGAGTTCGTCGCGAATCCTGCCCAGCATTCGATGGTGCGCGGTGGCGATGGCCAGGCCGTTGGCGCCGGTCGCGGGCACCCATCTGCGGCCCCGGGCGGATCGCCGTCGCCCACGCCCGCCGGGCAAGAGGGTCAGGTAGACGTGGAATCGATAGACGCGGTGGGTCAAGCGGTGCTGCACCTCACCCAGGCACCGACAGGATGCGGCGGCGGGCAGTGACAGATCGGCCAGCAGGTCTGACAGCACCCGAGGATGGGGCTTGTGGTTGCAGTCGGCGTTGGGCAATTCCCACAGCCCAGGCCATCGCCCGCCGCGCCCCCGCTGGACCATCAGGAGTCGATCATCGTCAACGACGGCCGCCACCACGCGCTCCTCGGTCCGCGGCGCTGCACGCGTCTGCCGGACCGGCAGGCGGTCGGTCAGCCCGCGCCGGCGGCCTTCGCACTCCTCCGCCAGCGGGCAGACCTCGCACTGTGGTGCCCGTGGCGTGCAGACCGCCGATCCCAGGTCCATCCAAGCCTGGTTGAAACCGCCACATCGCCTCACCGGCAGCAGCCGGGTCGCCACCGCCTCGATGATCCGGCGCCCGGGCGGGCGGGTCACGACCGACTGCACCGGAGTCAAGCGCGACAGCACGCGGGCCACGTTGCCGTCCACGGCCACCGCCCGTCGGCCGAAGGCGATCGAGACGATTGCCCCGGCCGTGTACCGTCCGATCCCCGGCAGTTCCAGCCACTCCTCGAGGGTCTCGGGCCAGACGCCGCCGCGCCCGGCCACGATCCGCGCGGCACGGTGCAGGTTCTCCGCTCGCCGGTAGTACCCCAATCCCTGCCACACCTTGAGCACCTCGTCCAGCGGCGCGGCCGCCAGCGCTTCGACACCGGGGAAGCGCCGCAGAAAACGCGCGTAGTAAGCCAACACGGTTTCAACGCGCGTCTGCTGGAGCATGACCTCGGCGATCCACTGGGCGTAGACATCGCCGGGGCGGCGGCGCCAGGGCAGGTCCCGGGCCGACCGGTCGTACCAGCGGAGGAGCTTGCGGCGGATGGAGCGGACGCGGGTCGGGGAGATCCGTAGGGCCGGTCCGGCGTCGCTGCCGCCCTTGGCGGGGCAGCCGCCGATCATGGAGTGTTCAGCCGGGCGCCACACTGGGCACAGTAGCGGGCACCGGGACGGTTGATGGTCTGGCAGCGCGGGCACTGTAGCCGCGGCTTGCGCAGGACGCTCAGCAGGACGAAGACCGCGATCACGACGATGACGCACACGATCCGCCCGTGTGCGTCCAGAAGCAATAGCGGCAGCAGGTTGCTCATACGGCCCGATCCTCGGGTAGACAGAATCGAAGGCCGGGCCCGGCGTCGGCCCGGCCTTCGAACCGGCTGGGCGACAAGAAGCAGAGAGCATGATCGGGCGGACTGCAGAACTCCGTACCGCTGCTCTCTGCAGACCCTGCGGTGACGACCGACCGACGATTATCGAGGCCCCCCACCCCGGCAGCGGATCGAACGTCTGGAACCGTGCAACGGTCGCCGGATTGCCGCAGCGGTCGAACTTCCCCTTCTCCACACGGCGGGGGAACTCAATGGCCAGTACGATCGCTCGATTCGGCGCTACCGACAAAAATTATAGCCCGCCCGGCCGGGCCGGACAATACACCCGCGTGGGTCGCGCCGGCCGGCAGCTCCCCCTCGCGGCCGCAAGGTGACCTGCCGGCTGCCGGGGCCGTCCGTGCGGGATGCCCCCGCCGCGTTTGGGACCGTTTTTCGTTGTTTTTTTTCGTCATTCGGTGCATGATGCCGTTGAGGGACCGTCCCACCTTCTGCTCGAAGGAGTGAGCGATGAAAGCCGCCCGTTGGATTCCGCTACTCGTTGTTATCGGCAGTGTCTTGCCTGGGTGCCAGAAACCGGCCGAGGAGGCCATCCCACTCCTCGCGGAAACGGATTACTCAGCACCGCTGCCGCCCGGCCAGATCGCCCTGCGAAAGATCACCGATCCGGATCGCATCCCCGACTTTCGCCCCGCCTTCCAGTTGCGGACCAACCTGGACACCGCCGTCGCCCGAAGCCTGAACTACCTGTCCAAGCCGTCATCGCGCAACTATTTCCCCTACGATCCGCAGGGCGAGATCACCCACGACCGGGCCGTGGCGAGCCTCGAACTCTTCCGGCGGACGCTGGCCGAGGCCAACAGCCCCGACCACCTCGACGCCCTCATCCGCAGCCGCTTCGAGGTCTGGGAGTCGGTCGGCTGTGACGGCCGGGGCACCGTGTTGTTCACCGGCTACTACTGCCCGATCTTCGACGCCCGTCTCCAGCCCGACGCCGAGTTCCGCTATCCGCTGTACCGCGCCCCCGGCGACCTGCTCAAGGACAGCGAGGGCAACTGCAAAGGCCGGCGGCTGCCCGGCGGCGGAATCGACCCCACCTACTACGACCGACGCGAGATCGTCACCGGCGGCGTCCTGGCCGGCTACGAACTGTGCTACCTGCGCGATCCCTTCGAGGCCTACATCGTGACCGTGCAGGGGTCGGCCAAGCTGCGATTGCCCGACGGCAGTCTCTTCGAGATCGGATACACGGCCAACAACGGTCACGACTACGTCTCGGTCGGCCGCCTGCTGGTCGCGGACGGCAAGATATCGGCCGACGAGCTGTCGCTGGCCACGTTGATCGACTACTTCAAGCAGCATCCCCGCGAGTGCAGCCGCTACACCGACCGGAACCCGCGGTACGTCTTCTTCCAGCAGCATGCGGGCGGCCCCTTCGGCAGCCTCAACGAGCCGGTCACGCCCTACCGGTCCATCGCCACCGACAAGGACGTCTACCCGCGGGCCTGCATCGCTTTTGTCCAGACGCGCCTGCCGGGCTACGAGGGCCGGCGGATCGTCGAGCACGCCTACCACGCTTTCGCCCTGGACCAGGACACCGGCGGTGCGGTCCGCGCCGCTGGTCGTTGCGACGTCTTCCTCGGCACCGGCGACGCCGTCGGCCAACTCGCCGGCCGAACCCTGGCCGAAGGCCGGATCTACTACCTGTTCACCAGGTAACGTTTCCCCAATGATGGTCGCTGCCGGTCGGGCGAGCACTTCGCCCGCGCGGGCCAGCCCCGCCCATAAGACGGCTTCTGTATGTTCTTGTCGTGTTTAGCGCATTCCTGTGTGTCCTCAGCATCTCGGCCGCGTCTCCCGATATCATGAACTCTATGACTGCACGGGCTCGGCGCGAGAGACGCCCGCCCGCAGGTCGAGCTGGACGAGGAGCCGTCATGCGAACACAGAGATTCATCGTCATCGCCCTGTTGTCCGCGTCGTTGTTGGCCATGGAGCTGATCTGGACCCGACTCTTCTCGGCCGAGTTCTTCTACACCTACGCCTTTCTGATTCTCTCGCTCGCCATCATGGGGCTGGGGCTGGGGGCGTTGTCCGTGCGACTCGTCCCCTCCCTCGGACGGCGGCGGGCCTTGAGCGCCGTTCTCACGCTGGTCGGGTGCACAGTGCTGGCCGGCCCGCCGCTGGTGTTCCTCGTCGGCCTGAACTTCACCAAGCTGCTGGACGGCTGGGGGATGGTCGGGCGGCTGGTGCTGGTCATCCTGATTCTGAGCAGTGCCTTCTATCTGGGCGGCATTGCCCTGGCTGCCCTCTTCCGGCGTAACCACCGGGCCATGCCGCGGCTGTACATGGCTGACCTGTTGGGCGCCGGGGCCGGCGTCCTGCTCGCCGTGTGGATGATGAATCAGTTCGGCACACCGGCCGCCGCCTTCCTGGCCGCGGTTCCCGTGCTCGCCGCCGCCGTCCTGGTAAGCCGGAGCTGGAGAAAGGTCGCCCCCTTACTGTCCCTCGATGGGAGGGCGTGAAGCCCTCGCCTTCAGGCGACACCTTAAGGTACACTTCCTCAGCATGGAGAACTACCGTACATCAGCGCATACGCGTTTTGACATCAAGTACCACTTCGTTTGGACCACGAAGTATCGGAAACGAGCTTTGAGCGGCCAGGTTGCGTTGCGGCTCCGCGAGTTGGTGCGGGAGATCTGCAAGACGCACGAACTCGAGATCTTGCAGGGCCATGTGTCTGGAGAGCATGTGCACATCCTGGTGTCGGCTCCGCCGAACATGTCGGCGAGCAAGATCATGCAATACGTCAAGGGCAAGACGTCTCGGAAGCTGATGATGGAGTTCCGGCACCTGAACCGCCAATTCTGGGGTCGGCACATGTGGGCCCGGGGGTACTTCGTGGCGACCTCTGGCAACGTGACCGACGAGGTGATCGCAGAGTACATTCGGCTGCAAGGCAAGGAACCTCCCGAAGACGACACTGTTTTTCGGGTCGAAGACCCGCTCTGACCGGACTTCAGTCCTTCCTCAAGCCCTCGACTTCAGTCGAGGGTAGTTGACTTCCGGTGGGTGCCGCCCTGGTGCTGGCTTATTACGCCGAAGGGCTTCTCCAGGCCGAACGAGAGGAACGCGCCCCGGTGACCTACACGCACTGGGACGCCACCAGTAAAGTCAAGATCTACGGGTACAGCGACCAGTATCGCGGCATCAACATCGACAACGTGGCCAACTCACCGGTCTACGGCTTCGACGGCGACTGGGACCGGCCGGAGGACCAGAAGTACCAGTTCGGCATCGACGTCAGCAATCTGATCGCCCGGTTTGACTCCTGCACGTTCCTCTCGCTGGGCGCCGGCGGCGGCGTCGATGTCCTACAGGCATTGCAGGCCGGCGCCACCGACGTCCACGCGGTCGAGGTCAATCCTCATATCAACGACCTGATGCTGGACGGTGAGCTGGCCGATTTCTCGGGCCACATCTACAGCGATCCCCGCGTGCGGGTCGTCACCGAAGACGCCAGGGCCTACGTCAGGCGGCACCCCAACACGTTCGACGTCATCTACTCGCTCAGCTCGAACTCCTGGGCGGCGCTGGCCTCCGGTTCCTTTGCCATCGCCGAGAACTACCTCTTCACCGTCGAGGCCTTCCAGGATTACTGGGAGTCGCTCACCGAGGACGGCTTCATGATGATGGAGCACCAGTTCTACATGCCCAGGCTGACCAGCGCATTGGTGGAGGCCCTGGACGCGCTGGGCGTCCCCGACCCCCGGTCGCACTTCGCGCTATACGATCTGCCGCTGATGCGCCGGAAAATGGTGCTCGTCTCCCGGCGGCCCCTCACCGACGAGATCCGCAACAACGCGTTTGGCGAACTGAAGCCCGAGAACTTCGGCGCCATCCACCTGCTCTTCCCGGCGCCGGACGGCCTCGAGGACAACCTCATCAATCGCATCGTGCTGGAAGGCTGGCAGAACGTCGCCGGTTCGGCGCCCGTCGATATCTCACCGAGCACGGACGATCGCCCCTTCGTCGGTCAGATGGGGTTGTGGCGGAACTTCAAGTGGGAGAAGCCCGCCAGCATGCTCGGCCTCGGTGTCTTCGGCTTTCCAATGACGCAGGTGATTGTCGTCGTCATCCTGTTGGTTGTCACGGTGCTGATCGTGCCGCTGACCTTTCTCCCCTACCTGGCCAGGGGGCCAAACCTGCGGCCGGCTCCGTGGCTGTACTTTCTTGTCATTGGCTTGGCATTCATGGCCGCCGAGATCGCGCTCATGCAGCGCTACACGCTGTTCGTCGGCGCGTCGGCCTACACCATCGCGGCCATCCTCTTGGCGTTGCTGGTCAGTTCGGGGATCGGGAGCCGGTGTTCCCGAAGACTCGGCGATGCGACCGCCTTTGTGGGCATCCTGGTCTGCCTGGTCCTGGAGTTGTCCCTGCTGCCAGCCGTCGCTCGTTGGCTGGGTGACTGGCCCATGACCCCCCGGACGGTGGCGGCCGCATTGATGGTCCTGCCGCTCGGCTTCTTCATGGGCATGCCTTTTCCGAAAGCCGTGCTGAGGGTGGGGTCGTTGGTGGACTGGGGTTTCGCCGTCAATGGTGCCGCCTCGGTCTTGGGCGGCGCCCTCGCCCTCTTGCTGGCGTTGACGTACGGGTTCCGCATGACCTTGCTGGCTGTCATGGCCCTCTATGCCTGCGCCTACCTGCTCATATCGAGGACGTCGGGCTGGGAGTCCAAGGCGATTCGCGCTGATTCGGTCGCCCGCATGAGCCGGACGACCGCCGCCCCGCCCACAGAGGGGTGCGTCGAGCCGGCCCGGCCGGAGCCCCAAGAGCTGGTGGCCGGTCCCCCTGTCCAGGCCTGACGAACGCACGCCGCAAACACGAGGGCCACCCCAGGCCTTCTTGACACCGGCTGGCACGGGAGTACGATCCAATTCGATGGCCCCCAAGCCCACGACGGGGCGGGACCGCGCCCGGGTGGCGGAATTGGCAGACGCGCGTGGTTGAGGGCCACGTCTACGAAAGTAGGTGGAGGTTCGAGTCCTCTCCCGGGCATCTCGACCTGGCAACAGCGGACGGCCTTCGTCGTTCCGCGGCAGCCATGAATCGATCGTGACCTTGCATTCAAGTTACCTACGTCAACGGGCTCGCCTGCGACTCTGGCTGGCCCTGGCGGTGCCCCTCTGCCTCGGCGCCCAATGCCGCCAGCCCTGGTCAACCGGATCGTCACCGGGCAAGCCGGCCGCCCAGACCCAGTCCGACCGCCTCAAGGCGACCTACCCCGATCTGGACGCCGGCCGTTTCTGGGTCCTGGCCGACTTCGAGCATCTCAAACACACCGAGCTGTTCCGCGTCGTCTCCCACTCCGGCGACGCCAATTGCATTTCCAGTCTCAAAGGAGGAGTCCCCCAGACCGGCCGACGCTGCATGCGGGTCACCCTGGCCGACCCCCTCGACATGCTGGTCATCACCAACGCCGAGGCCCGCCAGTGGCTGCTCAAACGGGACTGGCGCGATTTCTACCTGCTGCTGGCCGCGGTCCATTGCCCGGTGGAATCGACCGCACTGGAGCTGTCGATCGTCACCGGCCCACCGGAGGGTGGCGCCACCGCGCACTCCCGCGTCCCGCTCGCCCGTGGCTGGAACAACCTGCGCCTGGACTTGGTCGAGGCCGCTGAGCGCGTCGCCCTGGACGACGTGCGCGAGCTGCGCCTGTCGCTTCCCCAGGCCGACCGACCCATCGAACTGGTCCTGGACGACATTATCCTGGTGGACAACCGTCGTGACGTGTTCGGCTCCTCCGACGACGCGGCTCAGGGGCTCTACATCCAGGAACAGGGGCGCCGGTGGAACGTCGGGGCGGCCGGCCGCTTCGAACTCGGCTTCGCCAACGGGCAGATCGTCCACTGGTTCGACCTGGCCGCCGATCCCCATCGGCTGGACAACCTGGTCGGCGGCGACGCCCTCGGACCTTCGCCGGTAGTGCTGCCCGAAGCCGGCACGGGAGGGCTCAGCGCGTCCCTCCTCGAGGCCCCGCGCCCCGCCGAGATCGTCGTCACCCGCCAGCAGATCCTCGAGGCCAACCCGCTGCGCATTGTTGTGGCTTGTGCGTGGCAGTTTACCCGGCCCGGCGCCCCCCCCGCGTCGGACGACTCGTTCCACCGGTGGACCTACTCGATCCTCCGCGACGGGAGCGTGTATGTTCACGTGGAATCCACGGCCGAGACGCCCGAGTGGAAGCCGCGTGCTCTCGGCTTGCTGACCGGGCGAACGCAGGACGGTACCGTGCAGGCCTTCGCTCATCGGGCGGGCCAGCCGTCCGATCCCGAAGACCTTCGCCGTGTCACCTATGCCTGCGCCGCTCCGACCTCGGCCGACAAGTCGGGTCTCCTCTGGGTGCTGCCCGTTCTGACCGAGCCGTCGCGCATCGACGTGCTCCCTCATCCGCAGGAACGGCGGATCGACCTGTTGGCTTCGGGTGGAATCGCGGCGGGCCCGGTGGCCCGATGGACCGGCCTGCTGCAGGTGTGGCCGCCGGGGAGCTGTGTGCCTGCCGTCGCCCGGGCTCGGGCGCTGGACTACTGCTATCCGGCCCCTCTCAACATGCTGGTCGGGGAGGTGATCGCCGACACACCGGGCGACGCTGATGGTGACGGCTTCAACGAACAGCTTGGCTGCCACGTACTCCAGCCCGAGGCCGACCTGCTGCGCTTCGAGATCGACGGCAGGAAGCGCCCCCGATTCGGGCCTCTCTTCCAGGTCGTCAATACGGCGGGGCAACAGGCCTGGGTCTACGTGGACCACCTGATCCTCGAGACAGTGGCCCGCGACTCGGCCGGGAACCTGCTGTTTCAGATCCCCGAAACGGTCCGTCACACCGCCCTGGTGGAAGTTGTGTTGCGCAACCCGCAAGCGCCTCCGGCATCTTGACAGTCCCGATGACCGCGTCTATACTTCCGCCCCAATCTTCATTGTTGCCTGTGTGGCAATAGGTTACGGCGCGTGGGCCAGTTCCTGGAGTGGCCGATGGCAAAGACCAATCGCAGCAGGGCCAAAGCCAAGTCGGCGAAGAGGAAAAAGGTCGCCGGCAAGGCTCAGAAGCGCTCGACCGCCAAACCACGACCGAAGAAGTCAAAAGCCGGACCGTCGGCCTCCAACAAGACCAAGACCGGCCCGAAGGTCTCAACCAAGAAGGCCAAGGCGAAAAAGGCCGAGCCCAAGAAAGCCAAGGCCAAGAAGACCCCCGCTAAGAAGACTCAGGCCGGCAAGACCGTCGGCGGCAAGAGCCGCGTGACGACCCTGAAGAAAACGGACGCTCGAAAACCCGCCGCCGCAGAAAGTGAGAGCCGCGCTGCGCCCAAGAGCGTGCCCCCGAAGACCGTGAAGACCAAGGCGGCTGCCGCCAGAAGAGCACGCCCTGTGCCCCCTCCCTTCGCGCCGCCCGAGTTGAGGCTGCCCGGTGGGCTCAGGATCGTTGACAGCTCTGTTCCTCTGCCCAAGAGCAGGCTCTCCCGCGAACAGTTGGCCGAGTTCCGTCAGAAGCTACTCAACAAACGCCGCGATCTGATTGGCGATGTGGACAACCTGACCAGCGAGGCCCTTCGCCGCAGCCGACAGGAAGCCGCCGGCGACCTCTCCAGCATGCCCATCCACATGGCCGACATCGGTTCGGACAATTGGGAGCAGGAGTTCACCCTCGGCTTGATCACCAACGAGCGGACCCTGCTCAAAGAGATCGACGAAGCCCTGCATCGGATCGACGACGGCACCTACGGCATATGTGTGGCCACGCATCGGCCGATTACTGTCGCCAGGCTGCGGGCCAAGCCCTGGGCCAAGTATTGCATCGAGTACGCCCGGCTGCGCGAGCAGGGCCGGCTGCCCTCCTAGCTGTCAGGGTCCGCTCCACTATGCCTCCACCCACCCAGCCCACGACCCAGCAGGCCCACCACGGGCGCGCCAGTGGTGACTCGGCCATCGGGTCGGTTCGCGCCCACCTGTGTCTCTGGATCGTCGCCGGGCTGGGCCTGTGGTTCGACTTGGCCTCCAAGAGCTGGGCCTTCGCCACACTGCGCCCCGACGAGTCCAGGACCGTCATTTCCGGATTCATCGCCGCACGCCGCTCGCTCAACTCCGGAGCGCTGTTCGGGGCATTCCCCGGGTGGGTCGGCGTTTTCATCATTGCCTCGGTGGCGGCGCTGGCCTTCGTGCTCTACGTGTTCGCCTGCAGCGGTCGCCGACAGTGGTTCCTCCACCTGGGCCTGGCCTGCATTCTGGCCGGAGCGCTGGGCAACCTCCACGACCGGGCCCTGGTTCAGGCCGATGTCATCGACCTGCTCCCCTCCGCCGGCCACGAGACCACGCAATACATCGGGATCATCGTCTCGCCCGCCGACGCCGATCCCGTCGTGGTGGCGCCCTTCCCCGACGAGCATCCACACTTCCGTCGAGAGTATCCCCGCCGGGAAATCACCGGCATCGCCCGGCACGGCGTCGTGCGCGACTTCGTCAAGTTCCAACCCATTGCCGGCTTCGACTATTGGCCCTGGGTGTTCAACGTGGCCGACGCCCTGCTCGTCGTGGGCCTGATCGTGTTGATGATCACCTTCTGGCACGAGCACCGCCGGGCCAAGGCCGCAGCGCGGCAGGAAACGCTCGCCACTGCCGGCTGATCCGATCACCCGTCGGCCAATTCTCCATGCCGACTTATCCGCGCTACGCGTTCATGTCCGCCCAGCGCTTGGCCATCTGCCCGAAGATGCCCAAGGCGATGGCCGCCAGAATGCCGATCGCCGCGAATGGTATCCAGACCTTGTATTGCGGATCGTACCGCTCCCAGAGCAACCGCGTCGTGCTCTGCGCAGAGTTGTTGACCTCGGCCGCTACCAGGGCCCGGGCCTCGAACGGGTTGAGCCCCAGCAGTTGAGCCGCCTCCTTCGGGGCCTTCGTCCAGTCCTTGACCGCCAGCGCCGCTTGTACCCAGTCTTGCTCTTCGGCGAGTTTGGCATAGTCCAGTTCCCCGTTGAGCTTCTCACGGGCGGTCGCCCGGGCCGAGTCGTCACCCTCGATCAGCTCACGCAAGAAGGTCACGTCCAGAGTCCAATCTTTCACCGCCACGGCCAGAAAGCGCTGGTGCGGCAGGGAGGCCAGGTATGCGTAGCTGCGATCGGCGGCGTCTGCCGCCGGCATGTCCAGGCCGGCAAGCGCCTGCTCGACCTCCGCGTCGCTGGCACCGCGAGCCGCGCTGAGGGCGGCGAACGACTTCGTCCGTCCGATGCCCACCCGCTTGGGCAACTCCTCCGTCGGCTTCTCGAACGTCATGCCGGCCACGGCGTCGCCGATCACGCTGGTCCCCTGGGCCAGGTACTCCAGGGCGAGGTTGTTGAGCGTCGCTGGGCTGTTCCCGAACTCCCCCCACAACATCTCCACGATCTCGGCGTCCTCCTTACGTTGGTCGGTGGGCACGCCTCGGTTGACCTCGTCTCGAACCAGCCCGAGCACTTCCATGGCGTTGACCCGATCGGCCTCGTCGCCGTGACGCTCCGTCCGGGCCAGGTACTGCCGACCCAGGTTGACGATCTGCCCCCGATCGTGCCCGAACATTCCGCGGAGTGTTGCGGCCGCCCTGTCGGCATCCTGTTTCAAATGCGTGCAGGCCACGGTGAACGCCTCTGACCGTTCCACCTCGGCCAGCTCCGCCGCCTGGTCCAACGAATCGCTCCAGTCGATGGACCGCGCCGCTCGGGCGACCAGCTCGGTGTTGGTGCCCAGTTCCTTCAGCGCCAGCCCGGCCTTCTCGCCGTAGTTGTCGTACACCACGCCGGCGATGATCGAACCCAATCCGACGCCCACGCCGATGGGGATGTTGACGTAGCCCAGATACAGGCCCTTCTTCCCCGGAGGGGCGATCAGCCCCAGGTACTGGTTCTTCTTCGGCCCGGTCAGCATCTCGCCAAAGGAGAAGCAGGTGATCCCCGCCAGCAGAATCCAGCCGTTCCCGCTCAGACCCGCTATGAGCACGCCCGCGGCGGCCATCATCATCCCGATCAGCATGGCCGACAACGTGCGCATCTTGCGCACCAGCCACGAAATGGGCACCACCAGCAGGATAATCAGAAACGCGTTGTAGAACGTCAGAAGGATCTGCTGCGGCACGCGAATCAGACCGCGGTCGCCGTACTCCCGCCACGAGTCGAGCGGCACGTAATCGGCCACCGACCCGCTGTCGATCCAGTCCTCGATGAAGTTCGGATGCAGGTCCCAGAGCTGGTACATCATCATCCAGAAGCAGGACATGATCAGCAGAAACGCCGGCAGCCGAAGCTGCCAGGTGAACCGCCCGCCTTGAAGCCAGCTCGCCAGATGGGTCCCGCCCAGCAGAAGCAGCACCCCGACGTACCACGGGGCCACCTGCAGTACCACGATGCCCAGCCCCATCACCGCCACGGCGATGCCCAGCGGACCGCGCACCGGGTGAAAGCTTCCGCCCCGGAACCAGAAGTACCAGATGTTCTCGACCGTCGTGGCGAACACCCTGACCAGGCTTCGCGACTTGTCCGCCCCGGATGGAACGTCCTTGAAGGTCAGCAGCAGAAGCAGGTTGCACGCCGTATAGCCGGCCGAGGCCAGAAAGAGGTTCTGCCAGCCCTCCGCGCTATGCGGCCTGCCCAGGATGACCGTCGCGAAGATGGGTGCGGCCGCAGCACCGACATTGACCACCCAGTAGAAGACGCCCCAGCCGAGCGATGACGTTTCCTTGGTCAGGTTCTGGGCGATCGACCCCTGCAGGGCCGGTTTGAAGAACGCCGTCCCCGTCGCCAGCACCAGGATGCCCGCGAAGAAGCCGTAGTAGTCGTGCATGTACGCCATCATCAGATAGCCGACGACGTTGGCGCAGATAGCGTAGGCCAGCACTCGCTTGTAGCCGTAGCGGTCCGCGATCCCCCCGGTGAACATCGGCAGCCAGGATTGCAGAATCGCCCACCAGGCGTAGATCCAGCCCTTGTGCAGGGCGGTCAGGTGCAGCCCGCCCGGCTCGGTGGCCTGCATGATGTAAATCGGTACCACCGCCCGGATGCCGAAGTACGCCAGACGCTCGAACATCTCCACGCTGTTGAGCATCCAGTACGTCCAGCCGAAGGCGTGACGCTTCGAGCCCTCATCGACCGGCTGAACGGTTGCGGTCGCGTCTGTATCCGCCTCGATGTTCCCGACCTGCTCAGCGGACGGAGCGCCCACCGGTTGCGGGTCGCTCGAAGAGGCGCCTTCTTTGCCGTCAGGCTTGCTTGACATGGTGACCCCTGGGAAACACTCGGGATAGAAGGCTCCGGCCCCCGGACCTTCCCGGTCCGAGCCCACGGCTACACCACCGGGAAGAACGCCGGCCGATCCGGAGCGAGTGGAATGAAGCGAAACCCACCGGGTTGCACTCGCGACCTTGCGCCGTGGTCTCAGGCGGAAAGTGTTGCAGAACGCGCCCTACCCGTCAACCGGCCACCGTCTCGCGATCGGCTCCGGGAGGTGCAGGGCGAGTAGTGCAAGGCGAGATACACCAGCCGGTTACGGTTTCGTCACCGGCTCCATCCCGAACCGAAGCTGCGCGTATCCGTCGATCTCGAAGTGCTCGATGCGGATCTGGTGCCGCCCGGCGGGCAGGCTGACAATCGCGTCGTTCTCCTTCGGCGGGTGCCAGGTCCAATCGTCGATCACCAGATCGCCGTCGATCCATACGCGGATACCGTCGTCGCTGACCGTGTGAACCTTGTACGTGCCGGTCGGCAGCGGAATCGTCGTCACAGCCAGCGTGCCGAACTGATCCGGCGGGACCGCCCGGCTCGGCCCGCCCAGCGCCCAGTTGAAGTCGATCGACCCGACCGCTTGGCTCTCCAGGGCCGGGCCGCGCAGAAGAAGCTGCCAACGCTCCTCGTCTGTGCGCGGGTCCTGCGACGGGTTCCAGGCGAAGAATTTCACCTCCCAGTCCGCCCGCAGAAGCGTGCCCGTCGCTTCCAGCGCCCGACCGTCGGCCTCGACTTCCAGCCGGAACGATTCGAAGCCGGCCCGCGGCAGTTCCACCTTGACCACGCCCGGCAGATCGCCCTCGGTCGGCGAGACCTTCACCGACCCCACAACATTCGTCACTTTGAATCTGCCCGAAGGCCCCAACACCTGGAAGACGCCTTCATGTCCGCCGACCAGGTGTCCCGGGACGACGACCGTCTCGCGGAAATCATACGGCCCCCATTCGGTGATCAGCATGTTCTGACGACCGCGAAGCTCATCCCGGGCGCCCACCGGCCGGCTCTCCCCGCAGATCGAGTACGGCGGCGGCCTCCACGGCTCGGGCGGTTCCTGCAAGAGCGTCGGCCCACTGACCTCGTCCGCGTCGATCTCCAGCTCGACGCCCCGCATCGCGTTGCTGATCAGCTTCGTATTGCTCGTTTTGCGAAGCTGCACGCCCACCGCGTCGCCCTGGAACGTGTTGTGCCCGATCGTGTTGCCGGTCGAGCCTTTGTGATTCGCCTTGATCCAGGGCTTCTCCATCAGGTGCCGGTCCTCGTCCGACCACAGGAAAACACCGCACCGGTTGTCCTGGAACGTGTTGTGCTTGATGACGTTGCCCCGACCGTGCTCGATGTTGACCCCGCCGCGCTCGGCCCCGTAGCCGGCCTCCCCGTTGCCCTCCAGGTGATTGCCCACCATCAGCGTGTCCTGTGAGTACCCGCCCCAGATGCCGCAGATCGCGTTGCCCACCAGCCGGTTCCTGATCATCTGGTTGCCGAAGCTGAAGGTCATCTCGATGCCGTGGGCGGCCGCGTAGGAGAAGTCGTTGCCGACAATCAGATTGTTGTTGTTCCCCGTCCGTCCGCTGCCCGCCAGCGATTCCGTCCCACCGAACCCGAAAAGCCCGTCGCCGCAATGCGTCGCGCTGTTCTCCGCGACGACGTTGTCGTTGTTCTGCTCGAACATCAGGATGCCGGCCGAGTCCTGCCCCCGGTTGTACACGCCGTGGCTGTAACCGCGGATGCAGAAGTCGAACGCGTTCCGGCTGATCACGTTCCGGTTGCTGCGCCACATCGCCAGACCCCAGCCCGACAGAAACGAACAGTCGCAATCGCAGATTCGCGAGTCGTTCACCCGGTCCAGCACGATCCCGTTCTGCCCGTTGCGGGCCCGGACCCGTTGCACCATCACCCCATCGCACTGCTCGAGGCACACCCCGGCGCCGTAGTCTCGCAGCCACTCCCCACCATCGTTGGCGTGCGGGCTGAGCCAGTCGCCCAGATCCTCCCCTTGCGGCCTCGATTTCAGACGTTGCTGGTAGTTGCCTGAGACGTCGCAATCTTCCAGGCGCAGCCCCGACGCACCGCGGGCGTGAATCCCCACCTTGAAGCCCCGGACCCTCGCGTTCCGTAGCGTGATCCCCCGGCCGCTGATCACAATGCCGGTCCCGCTGTACGTGTCGGGCGACTGCGTGGCGCCGGCGCCGAACAGCTCCGCTCCCCGGAAATCGACGGTGATCCCGTCGCCGACGATCCGGATCACGCCGTTGCCGTCGTCGTCGGACAGCCGATACGTCCCTGCCTTGATGACCGCATCCCGGGTGATCTCGACGTTGTCGTGCCGGGGAACGACTTCGTCGGGTTGCCCGCCGAACGCTCCGGTGCCCAGAACGGTCGCCCAAGCCAGGATGCACCGATTGATCCCCTTCATGGGTCCGGCTCCCGCGTTGCTCGATCAACCGATTCGGTGCAAAGCCCGCGCCTTGCAGCCGAGCCAAGACTAGCTTCGGCTGCATCGCCCCGCCACCCGCCCGGCTCAATTGAGTGCCCTAATGCCGGCCGATCGCCAGCAGTCCATCCACGGTCACAACGGTCAGGGATGCAGCGACGTGCTCGACCGCGCCGAGCGTCTCACGAGTCCCCACGCCCAGGACCGCCATTCCCGCCCGCCGAGCCGCCTCGATGCCGGCCGGCGCGTCCTCGATCACCACGCATTGCTCGATCGGCAGACCCATGCGCCGGGCGGCCAGCAGAAACACTTCCGGGTCGGGCTTGGTCTGCCGCACATCGTTCCCATCCACCACCACGTCGAACCGTCCGGCCAACCCCACCCGCTCCATTGCCGCACGTGTGTTCCGGCTGGACGACGCCACCGCCACCTTGACGCCGCGCCGGGTCAGCTCGGTCAACAGCGGCCACACGCCCGGCAGAACGTCCTCGCGGGTCAGTGACTCGGCCAGCTCGAGATAAGCGGTGTTCTTGCGGTCAGCCAGGGCGAGCTTCTCCTGGTGGCTGAACGTACGGTCAGTAGGGCCCAGCAGAATCTCGAGGCTGGCCATGCGCCCCAGGCCGCGAAGACGCTCGCTGATCTGCCGGTTGAACGGGAGTCCCTCCGCCTCGGCCAGCTTCTGCCATGCCCGGTAGTGCAAATGGTCGGTATGGACCAGTACGCCATCGAAATCGAAGATCACGCCACGCTCTGTGTTGCTCACGCTCACGCCAATCTCCCGCGCCTCGTCCGAATAGCGATTCTACTGCCTTCACAACGCATGCGCACCCACCACAAGGCGGCCGATCAAACGTGCCTTTAGTGGGACAAAAGGACCTATCGTTCCTTAGGTTATCTAGTTCAGCATCAATTTACCGGAGGGAATCAGTCGTCATAGTGTAAACGGAAAATCGACATTCTAAAGCGAACCGCCTCTTTCCACTTCAATGCCCTACTTTGGGCACGAATTCCTTGTGCTTTCGCAACTTAAGGACTTGTTACCGGCCTGTGGCTTGCGGTAAACTGGCCTATGTAGGTAGGAGGAAGGACCTCACCCGGGCACCGCTGCCTGCGGTTGCCCCTGTGCTTCGTCTTCCCGGTTGCCGTACCTGGCAGCCGGCACCTACCTGTGTACCGATTGGGCTGGGAGGGAACCACTGCGTTCTGCGCCGCCCGCTTCACGGTGCTTCTGAGAACGCAGGTTCCTGCTCCGCATGACCCATCTCGGCTGGAGGGTGGATACGCGGATACGGAACTCCGCGGGATCGGATGTCTCCGGCGTCCTGCCGCGAAGGCACGGAGCGGATAACGCCGCTTCCTGGGTCCGCGCAATAGGGCAAGTCAGAATCGGAGGAGAAGATAATCTCACCTAAATGGCTGGGGATGGCCAAGGCCGTTAAGGCGGGGGGTCCTGCGCGGTTCACCCCCGTGTGCTGTGATGCGCCGTTCGAGGCGTCCATGGGGAACGGTTGCCCGGGGCGCGCTCGGCCGGCATGGCCCGAGAATTCCTACAGAGGTGAGTTGAGTGGAGATAGATCGTTTGTTGGTTCTTTCAAAGCCTGTTTATGGCTCTTGGCCTAGTTGGAGGAGAAGACTAATGGTAAGAGACAAACTGACGGTAGGCACGACATGGCTCGTGGCCGTGGCGTGTCTGTGTATCCTCGGCACTGCTGTCTCGGCGATCGCCGACCAGGGCGACTCGCCTCGCAAGATCGAGGTCACCATTGTGGACGGGCAGGGCACCCTGCTGTCCACAGCGCGCCTCGCTCATCTCGACAGCAGAGCCGAGGTGTTCAAAGCGGTGCCCACCGGGGACGGAATCTGGACCATCGAGACCTTGCCCACTGACCGGAAGGTACAGCTCTTCATCAGCAAGGAAGAGGGCGGCTCGATAACCACCGAGGTGGCTCTCCCCCCGGATCCCGGCGTATCACTTAGGGTTTACCTGCAGGAGAAGACGGCTGACGTTGTCGTCCTCAATCCCTCGGACGGCGTGACGGCAAGGCGCACGACGGCTCCGGCCAGAGCGGTCCCACCGCCTTCAGCGACCACCCTCACGCCCTACAGCAGTCCGCTCGGCGGACTGCGCCAGGGTGGCGACACCTGCGCAGGGGCCGTCGATATCACCGGCGCCCTGCCCATCAACGTCAGCGGCACGACCACGGGGTACACCAACGACTATGACGAGGTCTGCACCTACACCGGATCGACCGCGCCGGACGTCGTCTACGTCTTCAGCCCCGCCGCCGACGTTACCGTGGACCTCACGCTCTGTCCCGGCATGACGAACTACGACTCGAAGCTGTACGTCTACGAGGACGTCTGCCCTGCGGGCAGCTTCTACGCCTGCAACGACGATGCCTGTGTCTCGGGCGCCGGCCAGAGCTACGTCTCCGAGATCGCGGGCCTGACCCTGACCGGCGGTCACGACTACTACATCGTCGTTGACGGCTACGGCACCAACTCGGGGAACTACTACCTCGATATCATCGACGTCCCCCCCCCGCCGCCGCCACCGGAGTGTCCGGCCAACACGCTCTTCGGACAGAACGTGCACGGACCGGCTGATGGCTGGTCGGCCGGCACCAGCGAATTCGACGTCAGCGCGGCCAACCTGCTCCGGGCCGAGAGCTTCTCCGGCCTGACCGGTCCCGTCTGCGACGTCCACTGGTGGGGCTTCATGATCTACCTCAGCGCCGACTGGGCGCCGTGCATCGACAGCAACCCCGAGTTCCAGATCATCTTCTCCCAGGATGCCGGTGGTGCCCCGGGTGCGGAGGTCTGCAACTACATCCTCTACCCGACCATCACGGACACCGGGCTGCTGTATCACTCCACCTACCAGTTCCCGCTGATGTTGTTCGAGGTGACCCTGCCCAGTTGCTGCGCCATCACCGACGGCTGGGTCTCGATCCAGGGTGGCGGTGACGCCACCTGCTGGTTCCTGTGGCAAAGCTCGGGCACCGGCGACGGGTCGTCCTACTTCAACAACAACGGTGTGGTCGAGGCCTATGCCTACGACCTCAGCCTGTGCCTCACCGGTGTGGCCGCGACGGGCGCCTGCTGTGACGAGAGCACCGGCATCTGCACCGACGACGTCTCCATGGCCGATTGCGACGGACGGTTCGCGGCCGACACCCTCTGTGCCGACCTGGATCCGCCCTGCGCCATCGTCGAGCCCGCCGGTGCCTGCTGCAACCCGGTCGAGCCCTACGACTGCTTCCCCAACAAGACCGAGGCGGACTGCGGCGCGATCGGCTTCAACTGGCAGGGCGAGGGCACCGACTGCACGCCGAACCCCTGCACCCCCGGATGTGAGCACTCCATCGTCCTGATCGATAGCTACGGCGATGGTTGGAACGGCGGTTCCGTGGCCCTGTACGTCGACGGCGGTTTGGTCGGCAACTACACGCTCGCGTCCGGCGCCGGCCCGGTGACCTACTACTTCCAGGCCGACACCGGCTCCGTCATCACCACCGTCTACACGGCGGGTTCCTGGAGTTCCGAGAACGAGTACTACATCTACGACGTCAACGGAACCCTGCTCTGTGCCGACGGCACCGGTGGCACCACGCCGGTCGGTTGCACCGCGACGGGTTACTGCGGCGCCGACCCCTGCGAGGGCAACCAGCCGGCCAACGATGACTGCGGCACGGCGACACCGGTCGCCGGACCCTATCCGCAGACCGTCACCGGCGACAACGCCTGCGCCGAGGTCGACTGCCCCGGCGTCCTCGACTGGAACGCCACCTGGTGGGCCATCGACCTGCCCTATGCCGTCAACGACCTGTACGTGGACTACTGCGGCACCCAGGCCGACATCTGGACGATCGGCATCGTCACCTACGACTACTGCCTGGATTGTGCGGCCTACAACATCGCCACCAGCTATGCCTTCGTGGCCTGCGGCGACGGCTTCTCCAATCCGCACATGATGTGGAACGATGTTCCGGGTCCGACCACCATCTACCTGCCCGTCTACGCCGTGGACGACGGTGGCGTGGATCTGGCCTACAGCGTGACCATCGACGTCATCGAGAGCGTCCCGCCGCCTAACGACTTCTGCGAGGACGCCATCCCCATCGGGCTCGGTGTGACCCCGGGTACCACCCAGAACGCCACGACCGATGCTAGCTTCCCGACGTGCGGCACGGCCTACACCCCCACCTCGGGCGTCTGGTACTCCGTGACCGGTACCGGCAACACCATGACCGCCGACCTCTGCAACGGCGCCACCTCCTATGACACCAAGCTGACCGTCTACTGTCCGGACTGCGTGGACACGGTCTGCGTGGACGGCAACGACGACTTCTGTGGCTTGCAGTCGGCGGTCGAGTGGTGCTCGCAGCCGGGCGCCAACTACCTCATCCTGGTGCACGGCTACAGCACCGCCACCGGCGCCTTCGAGCTGACCGTCGCCGATCTGGGCACCGATTGCGAGGTCGAGGTGGCCTGCCTGCCCATGGGCGCCTGCTGTCTGCCCGACGCCTCCTGCGACGTCGTTACCGTGGGCGAGTGCGACGACCTGGGCGGCTCCTATCAGGGCGACGACACCAATTGCGGTGGGCTCATTGTCGAAGAGGATCGGGCCAGAGACGATTGCAACGAGCACGTGCTCGGCGACCTCAACGCCGGCTCGCCCGTCTGGAACAAGGTCTACGGTGCGTACACCCCCGATCCCAACTGCAACGCCCTCATGTACGACGGGTACAGTGACGGCCAGTACTACAACGCCATCCCGATCATGACCAGCGTCGCCGAGAACCTGGTGGCGGAGGTGCTGGATGTCGGGACGGACCTCAGCGACACCATCATGACCCTGTACTGCAACCCGTTCGACCCGGCCAACCCGCTGGACAACGCGATTGCCTACGACGACGACGGCGGTGACGGAATGCTCAGTGCCTTCTTCGATTCCGACGGCATCTACTTGCAGCCCGCTACCGTCTACTGGCTCGTCATCAGCACCTACAGCCCTGGCTATACGGGCGCTTACGACGTCTGCCTGGGCGGCCACTTCTTCGTCCCCGGTGGTGGACCGGGCGCCTGCTGTTTGGGCGACGGCTCCTGCGCGGACATGGAGTCCGATGCCTGCGCCGACGCCGGCGGCATCTTCGGCGGTAGCGGCACCGAGTGTGCCACCTACAACTGTCCGGAGCTGGTCGGTGCCTGCTGCCTCTACGACGGCGGTTGCATCGTCACCACCCTGACCTGCTGTGACGTGGGCAATGTCGGCCGGTCCTTCCTCGGTGACGGCACCGACTGCGGGCAAGCGTTCGTTGAGGTCCTGTTCGAGGACTTCAATGCCGGTATTCCCGCCGGCTGGACCATCACCGACAACGCCGGCGCCGGATGGCACTGGGAGTTGAACACCACCACCGGCAGGACCAACTACGCCGGTGGGGACGGGACCTGCATGGTCGCCGACGCGGATGATGCCTGGTTGTATCCCTACGACACCTCGCTGATCACGCCGGAGTTCATGGTGCCCGATGGCGGCACGCTCGAGTACATGGCCGCTTACAACTTCATGAGCTCTGTCGAGGCGGCTGAGGTCAACATCACCATCGACGGTGGTGCCAACTGGACCAACCTGCTGACCTGGATGGAGGACCACAGCGCATACGGACCGGGCGAGTCTGTCGTCCTGGATCTCAGTGCGTACGTCGGCAACATGGCCCAGATCGAGTTCCGCTACTACGGCGACGGTTGGGACTGGTACTACGAGGTGGATGATGTGGCCGTAAAGGGCTTCGGTGAGGCGATCAACCCCTGTCCGCAGCCCGCCTTCCTCGACATCAAGCCGGGCTCCTGCCCGAACTCCTTCAACCGCGGCAGCCACGGCGTCCTGCCGGTTGCCCTCATGAGTTCGGACACCGTCGACGTCACCTTGGTCGACCTCTCCACCGTTCGCATCATGCGCGCTGACGGCATCGGCGGCATGGCGGCCCAGAACGAGGGCCCGCCGGGACCGCACTCGGTCTACGAGGATGTCGCCACGCCGTTCGAGGGCGAGGGGTGCGAGTGTGCCGAACTGGGCGGCGACGGCGTCATGGACCTGCAGATGAAGTTCAGGACCGATCAAGTCGTCAGTGCCCTCCAGATGGGCGACCTCCTGCCCGGCTCTCTGGTCGAGCTGGTCGTCACCGGCATGTTGACCGACGGCACCGAGTTCTTCGCCTCCGACTGCGTCCGGCTCGTGCCTCCGGGCTCGCCGCCGGGAATGGTCAACGTCGAGTCGAACTTCGGCGGTGTCTGGGTGGACATCCAGCCGCTCGATGAGCAGTTGGATGCCGGCGGATTCGCCAGCTACTCCCGCACCTACCCCCAGACCACGGTGATCACCCTGAACGCCCCGCCGGTAGCCAACGGCAACCCGTTCGTCTGCTGGCGGATCGACGGTGCCATCTACAACGTCGGTCAAACGACCTTGCAGATCCCCGTCGTCAGCAATCAGGTGACCATCAAGGCGCAGTACCGGCAGTTGTTCCAGCCGTCGCCGCGCCCGGGGCTGTCCGGTGGGTCCAACACCCCGATCGAAGACGGCGCCCAGCAGCCGCAGGGAGGTGACATGTAATCTCTGATCCGTCGCGGCCCAAAGGCCCCGGCGGAGCGTCTCGCGAGGTGTCGTGAAGCTCTGCGATCGACACCTCGCGATGACGCGAGTTCAGGACCTTCTTGGAGGAGTTCTCCGCGGATCTGACCCGCAGCTTCGGACGCATCGGGGTCACCCCCGAGCCGGCAACGTCGGCACCGCTGGCGCTCGGTAGCTCGGCCTCACGAACCCGGAAAGGGTCGTCCGCGACACGATCGATTCAGCTCAGTGCGTAACTCGGGCCTGGGTGAGGCCTGAGCCGCCCAAGAGGCAAACAAAGCCGCGCCCCGGGGAACCTTCCCCGAGGCGCGGCTTCTCTTGTGCCAATCATTCCAGTTCCAGGATGGCTCTGCCGAATGACGAGCCGCGAACTTCAGTTCGCGAGGACCGTGTCGTGCCGGACACGCCGACCCGCGGCGCCCCCGAATCGGCATGAACAGACTGTAAAAGGCATCAGACCTGCGGCCCCTTGGAGCCCCCGGGAGCGCCGGCGGGCTGAGTGAGCGCAGCTATCTCCGCCCGATCCGGCGCAGGAACGCCTCTTCGTCGATCGCCTCCACCCCGAGTTCGCGAGCCTTGGTCAGCTTTGACCCGGCCGACTCCCCGAAGACCACCAGGTCGGTCTTCCGACTCACCGAGCCGGCCGCCTTCCCGCCGAGCTGCCGGATCAACTCCTGCGCTTCTTGCCGCGACATCGACTCCAGCGTCCCGGTCACCACCACCGTCATCCCGGCCAGCGGCGAGTCGATCCGCTTGGCCTTCCGGGGACGCGGTGGCGTCACGCCGGCCTCTTCCAGTCGCCGCACCATGTCGGCGCCGTGTGGACTTCCAAAGAACCGGCGAATCTGTGCTGCCACCTCCGGCCCCACCCCCTCGACCTCGGTCAGCGCCTCTTCGCTCGCGGCGGCAATCTCCTCGATACCTCCGAAATGCTCTGCCAGCACCTCGGCCGTGGCCAGCCCGACGAGGCGAATGTTCAAGGCCGCCAGCAGGCGCGACAACGGGCGCGTCTTGCTGGCCTCGATACCCGCCAGCAGGTTGTCCACGCTCTTCTCGCCCATGCGATCCAGGGCGATAAGCTCCTCGCGCCGCTCGCCCAGGTGGTACAGGTCGGCGTAGTCGTCCACCATGCCCTTGTCCACCAACTGCTCGATCAGCACTTGCCCGGCCCCGTCGATGTCCATCTGGTTGCGGGCGCAGAAGTGGATCAACCGCTCCTTGATCTGTGCCGGGCACGACGGGTTCAGGCAGCGGATATACACCCCGCCCTCGTCCTGCTCGACCGGCTCCTCACACACCGGGCACCGCTTGGGCCGCATGATCTGTCTTGCACCCCGCGGTCGCTCCTCGATAACCACCCGGACCACCTGCGGGATGATCTCGCCCGCCTTCTCGATCACCACCGTGTCGCCGATCCGCACGTCCAGCCGATCCACCTGGTCGAAGTTGTGCAGCGTGGCGTGCTGCACCGTCGTCCCGGCCAACAGGACCGGCTCCATCACTGCCCGCGGCGTGATCGTGCCCAGCTTGCCCACCTGGAAATCCACCCGCAGCACTCTGCTTCGAGCCTGTTCCGCCGCGAACTTGTACGCGATGCACCACCGCGGGTGCCGGGCCGTGGTCCCTAGGGCGTCACGCTGGGCCAGCGAGTCCAGCTTCACCACCAGCCCGTCAGTCTCGTACGGCAACTCGTGACGACGCGTGGCCCACACCTGGCATTGCTCGACCACCGCGCCGATGTCCGCCGCCCGGACCCGGTACGGGCTCACCGGCAACCCCCACGACCCCAACTGATCGAACAGCTCGCCCGCCGTCTCCACCCTCAACGGTTCGACCCGCCCGAACCCATGGGCCACAAACTGCAAGCCCCGGTCGGCCACGCTGCGCGGGTCGAGCTGCTTGAGCGTGCCGGCCACCCCGTTCCGCGGGTTCTTGAACCGGGCCTCGCCGGCCGCCTCACGCTGGGCGTTGAACCGCTCGAAGGCCTCCCTCGGCCAGCACACCTCCCCGCGAACCTCCACCAGTCGCGGCACGTCGTCGCCCGTCAGCCGCAGCGGAACCGACCGGATCGTCCGCGCGTTCTGCGTGATGTCGTCCCCCATCGCCCCGTCCCCGCGAGTGGCCGCCAGCGTCAGCAGCCCGTCCTCGTACGTCAGGGCCACCGCCACACCGTCGATCTTGGGGTCCACCAGGTAGCCGTACTCTTCACCGCCCAGCCCCTTGGCCACTCGCTCGTCGAACTCGCG
>DATKXO010000389.1:0-16004 GCA_035528995.1 Phycisphaerae bacterium
TGCTGATGCTGCTGGGCTGGACATTCGATCCGCAGGGTTGGATGCACGAGCCGCTGATCAGCATCGCCAACGCCGAACTGCGGCGTGAGCTGCAACTGCCCGCATCGCAGACGGTGCTCTCTTACGAGGAGCTTCTCGGTCATGCGCACCTGATGAAGCTGATGCGGGATCTGACCCGGATCGAGCGCGGGCGGAAGATGAACCCGCTGGAGTCGAAGGTCAGCGACATCAGCAACAAGCTGGGCACGCTGCAGGACGTGTTCAACGGCCAGTCGATCCGGCCCATTCCCGACGCGGACGACCCGCTGGGCTTCTGGCGGCCGATACGGATGCCGCAAGGGGAGGAGGCGGAAGCGGGGGACTCGGTGCAGGGCGCGTGGGCCGCGGCCCAGAAAGCGTTCCTGGCGGATGACGCGCCGGCGTTCTCGTCGGCCTGCAATCGGCTGGTGTCGTCGTTGAAGGCTCTGCCGGCGGCGCACCGGCCGGACTCGAAGCGGATCGACGTCGAACTGCTCTACAACCGCATCCAGCCGTTTCGCACGGCCTGGATGGTCATGATGGTTGGTGCCGTTCTGGCCCTGTGGGCGATGCTGGTCCGTCGCCGGTGGTTCGACGTGCTGGCGGTGTTGGGGCTGGTGGCGGGGTTCGGTATGTTGACCTACGGCCTGTGGTTGCGGTGGCAGATCGCGGGGCGCATACCGGCGGCCAACATGTTCGAGTCGCTGCTGTTCTTGAGCTGGGGGATGGGGGCGTTCGCCATCCTGGCCATGCTGGGTATTCGACGGCGGGTGGTGCCGCTGACGGCGTCGGCCATGGGGGCGCTGGCCCTGGTGCTGGCCGACGTGCTGCCGCTGGACCCTTATGTCCGGCCGATTCTGCCGGTGCTGCTGGGCACCGTCTGGATGTCGATCCACGTGCCGGTGATCATGGTGTCCTATTCGGTGCTGGCGCTGGCGGTTCTGATCGCCCATGCCCAGGTGACCGTCATGGCCGTCGCACCGAGCCGGCGCGGCTTGAGTGAGGCGATCGATTCGCTGCACTACTGGTATGTGCTGGTGGGGTCGATCCTGCTGCTGGCCGGCATCGTGACGGGCAGCATGTGGGCGGCCTCGTCCTGGGGTCGGTATTGGGGCTGGGACCCGAAAGAGGTGTGGTCGCTGATCGCGTTCCTGGGCTACATGGCGATTCTGCACGTGCGGGTGGATCACGACCGGGTGCGCCCGTGGGCCTACGTGGTGGCCGGGCTGCTGGCGGTGGCCCTGTTTGTGATCGTGGTGCCGAAGCTTATGCCGCTGAGCACCGGGAAGCTGCTGGGGCTGGGCGGGGCGGTCGGGGGGATGGTTCTGTTCGTGCTGGCGAGGGGGAAGTTCGCCACGGCGGTCAAGAGCATCATGGCCTTCTGGCTGATCATCATGACGTACGTGGGGGTGAACTACGTGCTGGGCTCGGAACTGCACAGCTATGGGTTCGGCACCGGGGCGGTGGTCCGGAGCATGTTCCTGGTTGGAGGGATCGACCTGGGGCTGGTGGCCCTGTGCTGTCTGGTCTACCTGGTGCGGCGCTCCACATCGCCGCCTGCGGTGGGTATTGGCGTTCCCAGTTCCGCCTGAGAATCGGTTATAATGAGGTTCGACGACCCGTGGGTCCGACGACCTGTGGACCGGGTCGGCGCGGGCGCAGCCGGCGCGCGGATTGCCGGGTGTGACCGCAGGAATCCGGCGGGTGGGCCGTTTCACGGAGGGGTCGGCCGTGTGCGGATCGGCCCGCCGGTCGGGAGTTCGTCCGTGTGAAAACCGTCGCTCTGTTGAAGCGACCGAGGAGGATTGCATGAGTCTCCGGAGCACATCCATCGGATTGGCTGTCGCGTGTGTGGCCGTGTTGGCGGGCCCGGTGTTGGCCGGCTCGAATGAGGAGGCGGGACGGTTCTTCGCCCAAGGCCAATCCCTGCTGGCCCAGGGCGACTTCGACGGGGCGCTGGCAGCGTACGCGAATGCGGCGAAGGCCAACTCCGAGAATGAAGAATACCGCCAGCAATACGCCCTGCTTTGCCGCATCACCAAGATGCGGGAGAGCATCGCCCGGCAGGACGTCCCCGCGAAGTGGGAGAAGGCGGCCCTTGCCCTGCGGTCGTTCTACTATGCGAACGAGATCTACACCGAGGCGTTGTCCCTCGACCAGGAAACGCACTTGCGACTGAAGAACGCCGAGTCGGCCACCATGCTGGCCGAGACCGAGCTGGCGCTGGGGATGAACGCCGAGGCGGCCGAGTTGCTGGGTGGGCTCGAGGAGGGAACGGCCACGCGACAGTCGCGGATGTTTGAGGGCATCGCCCTGTCGCGGCTGGGCAAGGTGGACGAGGCTCGGAAGATCGCGGATCAGCTCGTTCCGTCGGACGAGTTCGGCCCGGGTCTGTACTTCGACTTTGCGCGGCTGCGGGCGTTGCTGGGTGACACGGCCCCGGCACTTCGCTCGCTGACGCGGACGTTCGAGCTGACGCCGCCGAGCCGTCTGGAGGCCTTCAAGACCTACGCCAAGGCGTGCCCGGACCTGGCGGGGCTGGTCGGGACGGCCGACTTCGCCAAGGTGCTGGAGACGCAATCAACGGTGAAGGAATCCTCGTGCAGCGGCGGCACAAGCTGCGGCAAATGCCCCAACAAGGCCAAGTGCAGTCACGCCAGCGGTAAACCTCCAACTGAGGGTGGGAAGTAGGCAGGCGGGCGTGAATCGCTGACGGCCATCAAAGCCCGGCTCGCGGTCCGCGCCGGGCGTTCTGCGGTCGATTGTGCGCGATCGGCGCGCTTTGCGAGCGGTTGCCGCGCTACGCGAGGCTACTCCTGCGATGGTGCTGTCGGCTGAGCAGCCGGGGCCCTGGGCAGTGGTCGCAGGCCGAGGGCGGCCTCGACCTGCTCGGCGATCCGGGCCAGCTCGCCCATCAGGCGGACATAGAGTGAATCGAGGTTGTCCATGACCCGGTCGGAGGCGCGGAGCATTCCGGTGAGGTCGTCCCGGGTGGGTACGGTCGGTATGGCGTACTGGGTCAAGGTGATCCGCCCGTCGGCGTGCTCGAACGGATAGGGATGATTCGAGAGCAGGGTACGGATTTCCGCTAGATTCTCCCGCTGGTCCTCCATAAGTTGCAGGGTCTGGCGGGCCAGGTCCTCATCGGGCCCGCTTTCGCCGATGAGGCTGTACATGGCGTACAGCGGCGCGAATTCCTTGCGCACCGTTTCCACGGCATCCGATACGTTGTGGATCTGGGCGAGGGCGTCCAGGAGGTCGGCACTGCGGCCGCGCAACTTGTCGGGTTTCTCGAGCCGCCAGCCCGCCTGCTCGGTCTGCAATAACGTCAGGGCGCATTCCAGTCGCAACCGGACTACCGTCTCAATCGTGGCCAGGTCCGGTGCCAGCTTCTTTTTCTCCTGCTCAGCCCGGCTGTGGACCTGGTTCGCCTCCTCCAGCGTTGCGGACTTCAGGTGGAACGCCTTGGGGTCGATTCGGACTCTGGATTTGAGCAGGGCCTGGGCCTGGCGCGCTTCGGAGGCCCGTTCGCTGACCTTGACGTAGCGCCTGTACGCCTTGGAAACGACCGGCAGGGACTTCTGGATGGCAGCTCGGGCCTGCTTGAGCCTGGCGAGGCAGTCCTGGGGTGTGATTCGAGACGCGTCGAAATAGCGATCGAGCTTCAGCGGTCGGACAGGGGTAAGGCATCCCTGGAAGTAGCGGTTGGCGGCCTCCTCTCCGCGAGCGAGGCGTTCCTGCCGTCGGGCGAGCGCCGCGGTGGAAATCAGATTGTCCGGGCGGAACCTGGGCCCGAGCACATCCTGGAAGAACGAGAGGGTCACGGCCTTGGAGAGACCTTTAAAGTTCGCGAACAGCGCCGAGGCCTGCCCGCCGGGTCTGAAGACGCCGTCGGTCTTCTCCTTGCGCGCCCGTCGGACGCGGGCCGCGTCGGACGGGTGCGTGCTCCAGAGGCCCGCTTTGGACTCCTTGACGGCCTTGGTGATTTTCTCGCGCACGGTCTTGGGAACGTCACCGACCTTGGCGACCAGCAGTACCGGGAAGTTGTCGGGCAGCCGGCCGTCCTTCCACGATTCCGCCAGGTCGGCGTGGACCAACTCGGAGGCCGCGTTGAGCAGGTGGAGCCGCCGGACGGTTTCGGCGAAGGCATCACTGCCGGCGACCCGGGCCTCGTACCGGTCGGCGTCGTATTCCATCTGTCGCAGCATTCCGCAACTGATCAGGTGCCCGATGATCATGAGCACCCAGAGGATCCGCCGGGTCAGCCAGACGAACAAACGGGTCAGCAGCAAGATCAGCGTGAGCCAGGTTCCTTCGGTCTCGGATAGCTCGATGAGCCTCTCGTCCCAGGCGTCGCGTTCGTAGACCACGCGGGCGAACCAGGCGTCGACTGTGCGAATGACATAGCTGAGGCGCATGCCCAGGCCCTGGGTGAAGTGGCCGAACTCGTGCGCCAGGACGCCGACGAACTGCCGCAGGGACAGGCCCGCCGCCAGCGGCACGCCGATGGTCAGCACCAGATCACTGCCCAGCATGCTGAGCAATCCCCGGCGGAAGCTGGCGGAAGCGTTGATGTCGCAGTCTACGTCGATGCGCCTGGGCTTGGGCGCCCCGACCGTTTCGCAGAGTCGCTCGACGACGGAGAACAGGATCGGCTCGTTGTCGCGGACCAGTGAGAGTCGCTTCTCCCTTCGGGCCTGCCGGGCGAAGAGCGGTTTGATCATGAACAGCAACAGGACCGCGCCGATGACGAGCGGGGCGACGTATCCGAGAAGCCGTCCGCGGATGCCGTGCATCCCTTGCAGAATGGTGATGTTCTCCGTGGCGTGGTAGTAAAGCCCGTAGCCCACGCCGCAGACCATGGCGATGTAGACCAAGGGCAGCAAAACCATCGCGACGGCCACCACCAGCAGGGCGAGCAGGTACAACGGTGACGTCCAGACGCGCTTGATGGGGCCTTCGAAGGCATCGACCATTCGCTCGGGTGAAGTCGGTGTGGCGGAGATGGAGGTGGCCATCGAAGTCACCTTCCGGTCGACGCTTGGGCACAGACCGATAGCGGGAAGCGCAGGCGGAGCTATCACTGCCGCAGAACGGTCCTCGGACGGGCACACGAACGAGCGACCGCATCAGAAGCCAACCCGGTTTGGCACGTGGGTCGCCGTGTCCGGCCTCAGCGTAACGACCGTCGCTCCATTTGCAAGGGGATGCGCTCAGGTTGCGTTATTAGACGGGAGAGCTGGGACGCAGGAGAGCTGCCCGGGCGCGGCAGGCAACGTGGCAGACTGTTAATGACTAAGGCCGCTCTAGGCGCGGGTGGTGGTGCCGGCCGCGGCCGGTTGCTTTGGCGGTGCCGGCGCGCCGATGACGGTCGGTGCGGTCGAGCGGCGGAAAGCCCGGGCGAGCGCCTCTCGCAGTTCCACCACGACGGACAGGACGGCCGGTACCAGGAAGAGCGTGAACAGGGTCGAGACGAGAAGCCCTCCGATGACGACCGAGCCCAATCCGCGATACAGTTCGCTGCCGGCCCCGGGCCAGAGCACCAGCGGCAGCATGCCGCCGATGCTGGTGAAGGCGGTCATGAAGATGGGTCGCACGCGGGTGCGGACCGACTCGGCGATGGCCTCGGGCCAGGGCATCCGATAGTCGCGTTGGTTGTTCAGGGCCTGGTGCACCACCAGGATGCCGTTGTTGACCACGATGCCGATCAGGATGACGAAACCCAGCATGGTCAGGACATCGAGCTGCTGGATGGGGCTGACCGGGTTCTGCAAGGACCACTGGTGCACGATCCGCAGCGAGGCGAACCCGCCGACGGTGGCCAGCGGAACCGTGAAGATGATCACGAAGGGCCACAGGAACGACTCGAACAGGGCGGCCATCAGCAGGTACGTCACCAACAGGGCCAGGAACCCGCGCGAGGTAAACAGGTTGGCGAGCGAGATCAGCAGGGGGCGCTGGCCGGTGTCGGGGTCAACGGCCAGGCTGTTGCCCTTCCACGATCCGAACAGTGCCTCGCGGGTCTGGACGAGCTTGTCGGCGGTGCCGGCCAGTGCGGTGACCACCGACGGCGGGATGGCTCCGGCGGCCCGCATGGGGGCGATGATTTCGTCTTCCAGGATGCTCATGGCCGTCTCCAGGGCCATGCCCTCCGGCGGGCGGACCTCGAGTGAGACGGCGGGCATTTCCTCGATGTGGTTGATCTGCTGCGGCGCGGTCGTGGTGACGAAGTTGACGGCCGAAGCCAACGGCACGACCCGCTCGCTGGGTGTGTAGATGGGTATCTGGCCGACCTGCTGGACGGTGAAGCCCTCGGTGTCCTTGACGTGGATCTTCAGGTCGATCTCGTCACCCTTGTCGTAGAAGTTTCCGACGAAGGCTCCGTCGACGCAGGCGGCGACGATGAAGCCGATGTCGCGCACGTCCAGGCCCAGGTCGGCGGCCTTCTCGCGGTTGGTGACGATGCGGACCTCCGGGCGTCCGAGTGCGAAGTTGGCCGGCTCGGGTCGGGGGAAGCCGAAGCGCTCCATGATGGGCTGGATTAACATGCCGGCGGTGGCGATGACCTCGTCGAGTTCGTCACCGCGGATGTCCAACTCGACGGCGTTGCCGCCGCTGGCTCCGGCGAAAAGGGAGGCCTGGAAGAAGAAGGACATGACACCGGGCACGCGCCCGCCGGCCCCGGCCATCACATTGGCCAGCGGCTTGACCCGTTGCTCGTACTTGCTGGTGGCCCCCATGAAGCAGCCGCCCCCCCAGGAGACGAAGAACAAGCTATCGATCGGCGGGGCGGGGACCTGGACGGCCACGGTTTCGCCGTCCTTTTGCACCTGCATCATCACCGGCGGCAGGGCAGCCTCCTCGGGCGAGCCGACCTGGGCGTCCCAGTATTCGCGCAGGCCGTGCGGGTCCTCGGCCGTCCCGTCCTCGATGGCGTGGGCGATCTTACGGAAGGTGTCCAGCGAATAGCCGGGCGGGGTGTTCAAAAAGCCGAAGACCAGGTTGCGGTTTCCGCTGGGCAGATAGTCGGTGGGGGGCATCAGCTTGGCACTGCCGACCACGGAGAGCACGACCAGGATGGCGATCAGGGCCAGTCGGGCGATCCAACTGCGGTTCATGCCGGCCACGATTCTGCCGACCAGGGCCGCGGTGTGCCCGGTGTGCGACTCGGCTTCGCGCAGTTTCCTGGATATCCGCAACGTTCGCGAGGCCAGGGTGGGGATCACGGTGGTCGCCACCGCAAGTGACAGACCGACGGCACAGACGATGGCGATGGCGATGTCGCGGAAGAGCTGCCCGGCCTCCTCCTCGATGAAGACCACGGGCAGGAAGACGGCCATGGTGGTCAGCGTGCTGGCCAGGACGGCGCCCCAGACCTCGCGGGTGCCGTCCAGGGCCGCCTCGGCCGCCCCTTTGCCCAACTGGCGGTGCCGGTAGATGTTCTCCAGGACGACGATGGCGTTATCGACCACCATGCCGACGGCAAAGGCCAGTCCGGCCAGCATGACCACGTTGAGGTTCCGCCCCAGGGCGGCGATGGCCAGGAAGGTGCTGATCACCGAGATGGGAATCGAGAAGGCGACGATCCCGGTGGCGGACAGGCTGCGCAGGAACACCAGGAGGACGATGACGGCCAGCGTTCCGCCGACCAGCAGGTTGTTGCGCACCAACCGGATGGCGGACTTGATGTAGGTGGTCTCGTCGTAGACCTGGGTGAGGGTCAGCCCGCGACCCTGCGGATGCAGGATGGTCTTGTTGCAGTAGTCGATCTGCTTTTTGAGGGCGGCCATGGCCTTCATGACGTTGGCCCCGGTCTCCTTGCGGGCGGGCAAAGCCAGGACGTAGTCGCCGCTTGATTTGACGAAGGCGTACTGTCTCTTGAAGGTGTTGTGCACCTGGGCCACGTCGCGGACGAAGACCGGGCCGCCGTCCCGGTAGGCGACGACGGTGTTCTCCACGTCCTCGACCTGCTCGTACTGCCCGACGGTCCGGTAGGTGAAGTCCCGTTTTCCCTGGCTGATGGTGCCGGCGGAGATGTTGTCGTTGTGCCCGCGGAGGGCCTGCTCCAGGTCGCGGAAAGACAGCTTGCGGGCGGCCAGCTTGTAGGCGTCGGCGACGACCTGGACCTCGCGTTCGCGCCCGCCGTAGACGTCGACCCGGGCGATATCCTCGGCCCGTTCCAGGATGGGCTTGATGTCGTCCTCGACCAGGTCCTTGAGGTTGGAGACGTCCTCGCCGGGTCTGCCGCGGAAGATGATCCAGGCGATGGTGGCGCTCATCTCGGCGCCGGTGGCCTGGATGGTCGGCTCGTCGACCTCCTCGGGATAGCCGGTTACCTGCCGCAGCTTCTCGGAGACGTCCCGCAGGGCGACGTCCTTGTCCGTTCCGACGTAGAACTCGAGCGTGATCTCGGCCATGGCCTCGCGCGAGGTGGAGGTCATCTTCTTGAGGTTGCGGACGCCCTTGAGCTTCTCCTCCTGGCGGTCGACGATCTCGCGCTCGATCTCCTGCGGTGAAGCGCCCTCCCAGAACGTGTTGACCGTGACCAGCGGGCGGTCCACGTCGGGTGTGAGCTGAATCGGAATCCGAAAGATGCTCAGGATTCCGAACAGGACCATCAGGATGACGGCCACCGTGACCTTGACCGGGTTTTCAATGGCGAAGCGTATGATGCCCATGGTCTAGGACCCGGCTTTCGCATGCGGCGGGGGAGGGGACGCGGCTGATCGTTCGTTGGACCGGCGGTTGGGCAGCTCGAGCTTCTCGACGATCACCACCGGCGAGGGGAACAGGATGTTCTCATTGCCCTGGGTTACGATGCGCATGCCCGGAACGAGATTGCCCGAGGTGACCGCGATCCAGTCGCCGATGTCCACGCCGGTGGTGACAGGCATGGGCATGGCCATCAGGCTGTCCTGCTCCCGGCCCGGGGCCACCATGCAGACGTACTCGACGCCGGTGCGAGTGACCACGGCATCCTTGGGAACGGAGGGCGTCTTGGCCGGCGGACCGGCCTGGAGCGTGACACGGGCGAACATGCCGCCAGCCAACAGGTTCTCGGCGGGGTCGGGGGCCGACTCGGGCGGAGGCCCGTGGGGGCCGCCGTCACCGGGGGCGTTTTGGGCTGTCGGCGGTGGCGCGCCGGCGGAGGTAGGCTGGGCCACCGTGCGAGGCACCCGTTCACCGTCCATCTCGACATACCCGGGGTTGGGCACGGCGATCTCGACGGGGAAGGTCCTGGCCGCCAGGTCGCCCTGCAAAATGATGTGCCGGACGTGCCCCTCAAAACGGTGATTCAGGGCCTCGATCATCACCGAGGCTCGCGCGCCGACGCGGACATAGGGGAGGGCGTCCTCGGGGACGTCAACCCGGACGAGTACGGTGCCCAAATCCGCCAGTTCCACTACATCCCCGCCCTCGCTGAGCCACTGTCCGACTTCCGTGTGGCGGGTGATGACAAAACCGGAGAAGGGTGCCCGGATTTCGGTCTTGGCCAAGTCGCTCTCCAGGCGAGCGATGACGGCTGCCTGCTCGGAGACGGTGTGCCGGGCCAGGTCGTAGGCCGCCTGGGTGTCGTAGACTTCCTTCTCGGCCGCGTCCTCGCTGCCGTAGAGCCGCTGGATGCGCTGCTGCTCCAGCTCCCATTTGTGCAGGGTGGCCTGGAACCCCTTCTGTCGTTCGCGGGCCTCGGCCAGCCGCAGGGAAATCGTGTCGTTGTTCAGTTTGCAGAGGATTTCGCCGGCCCGTACGAAATCACCCTGGCGAGCCGGCATCTGCTCGACCAGCCCACCGAACTCGGCGCCAAGGGTGCTGCGGGTGACGGGCTCGACGGTGCCCACCAGCGTGGTGCTGGCCGGCAGATCGCGCAGCTCGACGTTGGCGACGGTGACCTTGGCGGGCCCGCCCCATTGGGCCGAGGCCGCCGGGCCGGTCAGCAGACAGGCGCAGCAGATTGTGGCGCACAGCGCTCGATGCAGGTTCATAGAGAGTCGAGACTTATCCTCGCCGGCAGGTCCACGCGGCGTTTATCGTTTCTTCGGCCATTATAGGCACTTGCCCGACGTTGAAAACAGGGGCCGGGTGCAGAGCACCTGCCTGTCCATTCACCGCGGATTTACCGGTCCCAGGCCGCCGCGGGGGGCTCCGGTGGGAGTGTCGCCATGGCGAGCGAGGGGCGTTCAGCGGTCCCAGGGGGCTCACACCAGCCCTCGCTCTAGCATTTGCGGTGCCATGGCACGCCGACGGGCGGGCCGATTCTGTTGGATCTGATCAGACTGGGCAGCCCCGACGTGGGCGCATACGGCAGTTGCGGCGGCATGGGGTCATTGTATAACCTGCCTCTCGGCGGCGGCTCGATGCTACTGGTCGGGGATCGTGTCGGCGCCCATCTTGGCCGGGCAACAGCATGGCGGTGGGACCGAGCCATGATCCGATGGAGCACAATCGGGGCGGATGTGCTGGACCTGCTGTTTCCGCGGACGTGTCCGGCGTGCCAGGCGGCGGACGGCCTGGATGCCGACGGGCTTTGTGGGCATTGTCGCGATGAGTTGGCGGACGGCTTCAGGCGGAACTACTGCCGGCGGTGTGGCTCGACAGTTGGCCCGTATGCGACCGGCGATGGTCGCTGCCCGGCCTGTCGGGGTTTCTTCTGGCCCGTGGCGGGGGTGGTGCGGCTGGGGATGCACCAGGGGGTGCTGCGGGACCTGCTGCTGGAGTTGAAGTACGGCGGGCGCGATGAACTCGATCGGTTCTTCGGGCGACGTCTGGCTGAGGTGCTGACCGGCGCGTCCTGGTTTGAGGAGGTCGAGGCTCTGACGGCCGTGCCTACCTACTGGCGCCGGCACCTGTTCGGCCGTGCCTACGTCGCGACCGCCCTGGCTCGGGAACTCGGTCGAGCGACGGGCCTGCCCGATCCGGCGCTGCTGCGGCGGGTTCGTGGTGGGCCGTCGCAGATCGGTCTGACCCGGGCGCAGCGGGTCAAGAACGTGCGCGGTGCGTTCGGCCTGGCCCGCGGGGTGAAGCTGAATGGGGCCGTGGTCTGCCTGGTGGACGACGTGACCACCACCGGGGCGACGCTGCTGGAATGCGCCCGAATTCTCAAACGGGCCGGGGCCGCAAAAGTGTTTGCGGCGGTGGTGTGCAAGCAGCACGGGCTCGGCAGTCAGTGACGGTTCTCCGAGCCGGCGCAGACGCTCGACGCAGGCTGTGGGCGCCGCAATAGCGTCCCCCGGCGGCGTCTGATTGCACGCCGGGCGTGGGTGGCGTAGAGTCGGCCCATCCACCGGCGGCCGGTGACCCGGCCCGTCCAGGCAGCCACGATCATGGCCCATCCGAGTCTGTACATCATCGACGGGCACGCCCAGATCTACCGGTCCTACTACGCCCCTTTCCGCGACCTGACCAGCCCGTCGGGCGAGCCGACGCGGGCCACCTACGTCTTTTGCAGCTCGCTGTTCAACCTGATCCGGGAGCGCCGGCCGGACTACCTGGTCATGGCCCTGGACACCAGCGACGAGACGGTCTTCCGGCGCGACATCGACCCGGACTACAAGGCCAACCGCGAGCCGCCGCCGGAAGACCTGCCGCCGCAGGCCGATCGGATCGTGTCGATCGTCGAGGCCATGGGCGTGCCCATCCTGCGCAAGCCGGGCTTCGAGGCCGACGACCTGATGGCCACGCTGGTCGAGCGGCTGGGCGACCGCGGGCTGGACATCTACCTGGTCAGCAAGGACAAGGACCTTGAACAACTCTTGTGCGACAAGCTGCCGGGCGGTGGGGCGGTGCGGCTGTACGACCCGGGGAAGGATCAGGTCACCGACTCGGCCGCCCTGCTGGAGACGAAGGGCTACGCGCCGGAACTGGCAGTCGAGATCCAGACGCTGACCGGCGACAGCACGGACAACGTGCCCGGCGTGAAAGGCATCGGCGTCAAGACGGCGGCGAAGCTGATCGACAAGTACGGGTCGGCCGACGGCGTGCTGAAGAACGCCGACAAGCTGACGCCCAAGCAGAAGGAGAACGTCCTGGCGTTCGCCGAGCAGATGCCGATCACGCGGCAACTGGTCACGCTTCGGCGGGACGTGGAGTTCCCCTTTGACCCGGAGGCGGCCCGGTTCCCGGGCATTCCGGTGGATCGGGTCCGGCCGATCTTCGAGGAACTCGGGTTCGGTCGGCTGACCGAGCGGCTCGAATCGTTCCGTGAAGAGGGCATGGCGGCGAGCGTGGCGCCGAGGGCGGCCGAGGCTGCGGTTGCACCGACGGCCGGGGCCGACTATCGACTCGTCAACACGAAGGCGGCGCTGACGGCTCTGGCCAGGGACCTGTCGAAGCAGCCGGCGTTCGCGTTCGACACCGAGACCACCGCCCTGCGTCCGGTGGGAGCGGAGCTGGTGGGGCTGTCGTTCTCCTGGAAGGGGGGCACCGGCTGGTATGTGCCGGTCCGGTCGACGACGGGTGACACGCTGCCGGTGGACCTGGTGGTGAAGACGCTCGGGCCGGTCCTGACCGATGCGGCGATCAGGAAGGTCGGGCAGAACCTCAAGTACGATCTGGTGGTGCTGAAGCAGGTGGGGATCGAGGTGGCCGGCGTCTACTTCGATACCATGATCGCCAGCTTCGTGTTGGACCCCATGCGGCGATCGCACGGCATGAACGCCCTCTCGCGGGAGCTGCTCGACTACGACCCCATCCCGATCAGCGACCTGATCGGCAAGGGCAAGGACCAGATCACCATCGACGAGGCGGACCTCGCAAGGGTCTGCGAATACGCGGCCGAGGACGCGGACGTCACCTGGCGGTTGTACGAGGTGCTGTCGAAGCAGATGGCCGGCTCGCCGTTCGAGAAGCTGTTCTACGAGACCGAGATGCCGCTGGTCGAGGTGCTGGCCGAGATGGAGCACAACGGCATCGCCCTGAATACCGACATCCTGGCCGGGATGAGCAACACGATGGCCCAGCGGATGAGCGAGCTGACCCGCGAGATTCACGCCCACGCCGGGCACGAGTTCAACATCGACTCGACCAAGCAGTTGGCCAACGTGCTGTTCGACGAGCAGGGCCTGCCGGTGATCCGCAAGACCAAGACCGGGCGCAGCACCGACGCCGACACCCTGGAGGCGCTGAAGCGCACGACCGACAGCCCCATCCCGCCGCTGGTGCTGGAATACCGCGAGCTGGCCAAGCTCAAGGGCACCTACGTGGACACGCTGCCGGAAATGATCTGCGAGCGCACCGGCCGCGTCCATGCGAGCTTCAATCAGACCGGGGCCGTCACCGGGCGACTGTCCAGCAGCGATCCGAACCTGCAGAACGTGCCGGTGCGCACCGAGGCCGGGCGGCAGATTCGGTCGGCCTTCGTGGTCGGCCTGAAGGATCACACGCTGCTGGTGGCCGACTACTCGCAGATCGAGCTGCGCGTGCTGGCCCACTTCTGCCAGGACGACAAGCTGATGGAGGCCTTCCGGACCGGGTTGGACATCCACGCGTTTGTGGCCGCCCAGGTCAACGGCGTGGCGATCGAGGAGGTGACGCGGGATCAACGGAGTCGGGCCAAGGCGGTCAACTTCGGGATCATCTACGGGCAGACGGCGTTCGGGCTGGCGCGGTCGCTGGACATCTCGCGGTCGGACGCCGAGTCGTTCATCGCGGAGTATTTCCTGCGGTATCCCAGGATTCGGCTGTTCATCGACGAGTGCATCGACCGGGTCCGTAAGAAGGGCTACGCCGAGACGATCCTGGGTCGGCGCCGGCCGATCGAGGAGCTGCGCAGCCGCAACAAGCAGCGGGTGGCGTTCGGCGAGCGCATCGCGGTGAACACGGTGATCCAGGGCAGTGCGGCCGACCTGATCAAGAAGGCCATGATCGACATCCACCGGGCGATCAAGGAAGGCCGCCTACAGAGCAAGATGCTCCTCCAAGTCCACGACGAGCTGGTCTTCGAGACGCCGAAGCAGCGCGTGGAGGCCGAGACCCCGATTATTCGCGAGCTGATGACAACGGCCATCCCGCTGGACGTACCGATCGCCGTGGACATCGCCACGGGGCCGAATTGGCTGGAGAGCAAGGAGTAGCAGCAGGTAGACGTAGACGCTGCCGAGAAACTAAACGACGCGAGCGAGCTACTTCGCGTCAGAGGGTGCCACGTTGTCTGTCGGCTGGCGCGGCAACCTGGCCGCCAAGTCCCGGCAGAGCTTGTCGAAGGACGGACAGCGAGCCCGACATGTCGCCAGGTTCATTCGCGCCGTCATTCTTGGCTGGTCTACCGTCTCGCTGTACTTGGTGCCTCTGAAGTGATGTTCGATCCAGCCTTTGCCAACATTGGCATCTTCTGGTTCGGTCAGCGAGGGCTCTTCGCTTGATAGACTCAGATAATCCTGCAAGGACTCCGCAGCCGCTACGAACCATGTTTCGTACTCAATCTTCGCGAGGACGCATGATACGTCAGCGTCAGACCGAGCCGCCTTCGCATGCTTCAGAAGTTCGGGCCCAAGCAGGCATGGCGCGTCATGGTTTGCGTCCAACAGCACGAGCACGAGCTTGGGGTCGCTTGCGACTTGGCCGCCTTGGAGTTTTCGCCACGCCAACTGGACCGCGCCTCCCAGTTCCTGCTGCTGAACGAGTTTGGATCGGGGCCAGCGAATAGGGCGGAGCACTTCTAGATACTCGCCGCCGAGCAATTCCACCCAGATGCGCTGGAGCAAGGTGCGAATGGCTTCGACCTCGCCGTGTCCCTCGACAATTGGCGCAACGCGAAGTCGACTCACCAGGCTTCCTCGCTAGGGTCGAAGAGGGACAGTTGCTCTTGCTGCCGAATGTTCCCCCTATCCGGCTCCAATTGATCCATCCGGAGGAGTTCGCCGGGCGTGTAGAGATGGTCTTTGATGGCGCCAAGACTGGCCGGATCGACGGGGCCGATTTCAGTAGTTCCTTGCTTGGACTGCACGGCCAGGAAACCGTCGACGTGAGCGTCAATCCGGTCGAGGAGATCTGGGCTGTGGCTAGTCACGACAACTTGGGTATGGGCCGCTGCCTCCCGCAACGCGTCCATCAGGGCACCGGCGGCCGCAGGGTGCAAAGCAGTCTCTGGTTCTTCGATGCCAACCAGTCGCACTGGTGTCTTTCGCCCAGCCAACTGTGCAACCGCCACCAGGGCACCAAGTACCCGCAGAGTCCCGTCGGACATGCTGTTCGCGTAGAAACGCCATGGATGGGCGGACCCGACTACTTCTTGGCGAAACTCCAGTGTCTCCTTGGGTCCGAGCGGGGCCCGTTGAACCTCGGTGATTCCTGGTACTATAGTCTTAAGGTAGGCTCGGATGCGGCTGTTTATCTCAGGCTGATCTGCGTTGAGACGTGCTATTACGCTTGCGATGTTCCCACCGTCGCGGTGCAGCAACTCGCCAGCATCTGGGTTCTGAAGCTCCTTCATTGCTTCAGGATTCAGGTTGTAGAAACCCATGGAGACCAGCGCGTCATACACGGCACGAAACACCGGGAGTCCAGCCGCATTGACGAGATAGAGTCTATCATTGGTGGCCGGTGGCATTTGTTCGGAAGACGATCTCGTAATCGCGCCGTCCTCAAGCTGGTAGCTCGCTAAGATCGAGTTCTCCGGTCCGCAAACTCGAAGGCGCTCGTGCTTTACAAAGAACCCACCTTCCCCACGTGCGGCTATTTCGAAACCGTAGTTGGCGATTTTCGTATCCGAGAGGTTCATTTCCAAATGGACACCGAAATTCCGAGGGTGCCCGGTGCTGTGGCGCCGGACGGCCTTGATGCCTCCTCGTGACTTAAGCGCATGGTCAAGCGACGTCTGCAATCCGTCCGTGACGAAGCGCAGCGCATCGAGAAAGTTGCTTTTTCCTGATCCGTTTCGCCCCACAAGGATCGTCAAGGCGTGTAGGCGCACGTCGCATTTCTCGATGCTCTTGTAGTTGCTGATCCTCACCCGGACAAGGCATGGATTGGCGAGTGGTTTGGTCATTGCG
>DATKXO010000390.1:0-2543 GCA_035528995.1 Phycisphaerae bacterium
CTCACCGGTGCCCGCGGGCACCGGCCACATTAACCGAGTTCACTACGGGCTGAAGCTGCGGCTCCTACGGGCCGAACATCAGGGGATCGAGGTCGGCGAAGTCATCCAGGTCGATGACGCCGTCGGTCACGAATTCGAACGCGTCGCCGCAGTCGCCCGTCGCAGCGGTCTGGAAGCAGGTCTGGAACCAGCCGAAGTCGTCCAGATCCACATCCCCGTCATCGTCGTAGTCCCCGTCGCTGACCACACCGAAGACGCTGAAATTCGCGTCGCTCTCGTCCCACTCGCCGTAGCCGATGTCGCTGTAGTAGGGTCGGACGCGAACGGTGTAGTTCGACCCGGGCACGGTCGGCGTCCACGGCGTGGAGGAGGCGCCGGGAGGGGTCAAAGCGACGATGTCCGTCCAATCGCCGCCGGGGGGGAGAAGCTGCAGGTCGTCGATGTAGACCGTGTCGTCGCCGCTGGAGACACTGTAGTCCTTGGAGTACTGCCACTTCAGCTCGTGGCTTTCTTCCGACAACGTGGTCGTATAGAACTCCCAGCCGTCGGCAGTGCCGGAATCGTTGAACTGCTCCACGTCGTCGATGAAGAACCGGAACACGTCGAAGCGTTTCTCGGAGCTGACCCGGTACCAGAACCGCAGGATGCCGCCGCTGTCCACGGTACGGGTCATCCAGGAGACTTGACCGGGGCTGGCACCGGCGATGGCGCCTGCCCGGGCGGACTGTGCGCCCTCGTAGAAATCGTCCGTGGTCAGGAACCAGTCCTGGTCGCCGCCGGTGGTGTATTCGGGACCGAGGACGGCGTCCTCGAAATCGTCGGCCATGATGGGGTCGAGCTGGTCGCGGTACTGGACCTGGAACTCGCCCTGGGGGTCGCCGATCCAGGTGACGGTGGCCTCGGTGTTCACCGGCAGGCTCTCGCCGCCGTTGGGGTAGTTGACCTGAGCGCTGCGCCAGATGCCAACGTTCTGCACGGTGGCGTCCCCGCTGAGCACCACGACGTCCTCGATGGTGGCCGTGCCGCCGTAAGTCGCCGGCGTGACGGTCAGGTCATAGGTGCCGGGCATGAGCATGCGATGGTAGTCGCCGACGTCGGGGTCGGTATAGATGTCGTGGTTGCGACCTACCACGGAGATGGTGGCCTCGAGCGGCTCTCCGGTAATGGCGTCGGCGACCAGGCCGCGGATGCCGACGAGGCAGGTGCCCATGTAGGCCAGCATGGAGTTGCGGTTGTCGTCCCAGAAGTCGGGGAGTTCGCTCGCGGGCGGCTGCTTGGTGTTGTCCAACTCGATGGTGACCTCATTGCAGCCCATGTAGCGGTAGTCCCAGTCCTGCATGCCGCCGTCGATGGCGTACCAGTCGGCGCCGTTGGTGATGCCGTGGTAGAAGGAAGGGCTGTTCCACATGGGCAGGTTGTATTGCGTGTATTCCTCGCTGATCCAGACGAACATATCTTCGTCCGGCGTGGGAGAAGGCACCGAGCCCAGGCCGTCGTTGTCGAAGGGGTAGTTGGCGACGAGGGCTCCGCCGTGGAAGTTGGCGGCCAGGGTGAAGGATCGGCCGAAGCTCCACATCATGATCACCTGGACTTCGGTGGGGTGCCCCGAGGGGTCGTTCGGCTCCGGGTTTGCGCCACTGCCCTCGGGGAAGTTGCGGTTCAGGTCGTACCCCTGTGCGTTGTAGCGCTCGCGTGGCGAGTCCTCGTAGCCGTCGGGGTTCATCAGGGGCAGGATCCAGATCTCGATCCCATTGACAAGGTTGGTGATGTCCGGATCGGTGCCGTAGTTGGTCAGCAGGTGGTCGATGAGGTAGAGGCACATCTCGACGCCCAGGATCTCGTCGCCGTGCATGGTGGAGATGTACTTGAATTCCGGCTCGTCCTCCTGGACGCCGACGTTGTCGGTGATGCAGATAGCCCAGAGCTCTCGGCCCTGGTAGCTGTAGCCCAGGTTGTGTCGCTGGGCCAGGGTCGGGTAGTTGGTCTGGGCATCCAGCAGGATCTGCCCGATCTCGGCGTGACTGCGGTAGTACTGTGCGGCCGCCGGCGCTGAGGCAAACAATACGACGGCCGACCCGATGGCGATTGCCAAGAGGCTACGTGAAAGCATCTATCCCGCTCCAAAGAAACCTGGGTCGCGCACGCCGATTCCTCGCCGGCTCGGCTGCACCGGGCGCGCCACCCGCTTAGGCATCAGTATATCCGAAACGACCACCGCGAACAAAGGCGCCGCCTTTGCCCCTATCGGACGTTGCGACGGAGATCGTCCGGCGAAGCGGGCATTGGAGGCCGCTCACGCACGTTGGCGGCCACGGCGTGCCCCGGCCAACTTGTGCCAAGCTAGAGTCAAAAAGATCAAAGGCAGGCTTGGAAGAATCCCGAGTCCGCACAAACCGCCGCCGCCCCCACCGCCGCCGTGTCCGGCGCTCGGCTGTTCATCCTCGCCCTCTCCTTCACCTTCGCCCTCGCCCTCGGCTTCGCCCTCTCCTTCGCCTTCGCCCTCGGCTTCACCTTCCGCTTCGCCTTCGCCCTCGCCCTCGCCC
>DATKXO010000391.1:0-2820 GCA_035528995.1 Phycisphaerae bacterium
CACGGGTATCATGCGGATCTGGGGATTGGCCCTGATCATGCGGCACACGGCAAACCCGTCGTAGGTCGGCATCAGCACGTCGAGCAGCACGAGGTCGGGGTCGTGCTCCTCGATTCCCTTGAGCGCCGACAGCCCGTCAAATGCCGTGAAGACTTCGAGGTCGTCGGCCTCGAGGATGACGCGCAGCAGCTCCGTGACGTCCGGCTCGTCATCCACCACCAGTACTTTTTTCTTATGGTCGAGTGTCATGGTTATCGCTCCGTCGACTCCTGCGCTATTCGGAACGTGCGGGCTCGGTTCTCCCGGGTAATTATACACCACAATTCCGGCGATATCAAGTTTTCCCGGGCCGGTGATATCAAGTTTTCCCGGGAATGAATCTTGCGGGGGCGGCGGCCGGCGTGCTGTGGATGGCCGTCACCGCCGGGGCTGGGGCAATGGCGTGAGGTTAAGGGCGTTCCGCGTGCGTAGGGGCGGGCTGAGCGAGTCTTCGAGCGAATCGCCCGCCCTTTTTCGACCTTAACCTCACGCCATTGGGGGCTGGGAGCAGGTGCGGCCGAGGCGCTCGCGGATCATGGCGAGGTCGAGCACGTCGACCATACAGTCGTCGTTGGCGTCGCCGACGGGATGGTTCTGAACGACGATGCGGGCGCTGGCATCGTCGCAGGCGGTGCCGTTGAACCGCCAGTAGGCGATGAAGTCGTCCGGCGGCACGGTCGCGCGGTTCACGGTGATCGTAATCACCTGCGAGTCGGAGCCGTCCTTGTCGGCCGCGCTGAACGTGATGGGATAGACGCCGGCCTGGCCGGTCGCGGGCGTCCAGGAGAATACGCCGGTTTCGGAGTCGAAGGCCGCACCGGCGGGCAACGGGCCGGCGCCGTAGGCGATGGGATCGCCGTCAGGCTCGATCACAATCACGCTGAACGCGAGGAACTGGTGCTCGATGATCGTCTTGTCGCCGATCCTGCCGATCCTTGGCGGCTTGGGACCGGGGGGCGAATAGCCGGCGACCCAGGCGATGACGCCGAACTCGAAAGCCCCGCAATCGGGCGCCTTGCCTGCAAACTCGCCGGTGAACGGCGTGGCAATGCCCGCGTCGATCGCCGGCGAGCCGGCCTGGAGCTGGTAATTGTTATTCGCCTGGTCCACGAACTTCGGATCCGTGGTCGACTCGATGTTGTGATCCTTCGTCGGCGGCGGATCGGTGCCGACGTCCCACGACGACGCCCGGAAGATGTTGTTGCGGATCACCGTGCCGCTCATGTCGGACCTGTATTGCGCGGTGGACTGGTCGGGGAATCCGGCGAGCGCCTGGCCGCTGGGCCGCAGCGGGCCCACGGTGTTGTGCACGATCCAGTTGCTCACGCTGGGCCGGTTCAGGTGCAGCGCGTAGCGAACATCGTAGATCACGTTGTGGTGCACGTTGTAGTTGGCGTTGTTGTTGTCGAGGTATATCCCCGAGAACGCGCACCCGTGCACTACGTTGTATGCGATCTCCGAGTCTTTCCCGTCGGTGGCGATCGTGTAAGTCAGGCCGAGATCGGTCATCTGGAGGCCGGCGTTGTGCATGCGGTTGTGCAGGATGCGCGTGTTCCCGGCCTTGCAGTGGATCAGCACGCTGCGGCCGGAATTGAACAGCGTGCAGTAGCTGAACACGTGGCCGGAGGTCGTGTCGAACGACGTGTTGATCGTCGCCCCGTCGATCCCGGCGTAGGCGACGTCATGGATTTCGCAGTTGGTCACACGGTGCCCGGCGCCGCGGACGGTGATGCCGTTTCCGGCGCTCCACGCGATGCGGCTGTTGCGGATCTCGTTGTTCGTTCCGTACAACAGGATGCCGCACTCGTACTTGTGGAATGCCATGCTCGGAATGATCGTGAAGTGGTCGATATACTTGGCGTCGATCCCGTCGATCACGCAGTCTGTAGTCTTGGCGCTGGTCTTGATCGACGTGGCGAAGAAGCGGAAGCCTTCGACGGAGACGAACGCACGGCCGGAGAGGTTGAACCCGTATTTCCGTTTCTTCGCCTCAACGGCATGCTTGCCGGGGTCGCCGCCGTCCTGCCCCCACAGGTACAGGCTCGTTCCGTCGTGGAACCACTCGCCGGGGCTGTCGAGTGCGTTGATCGTGCCGGTGATGAAGTAGTCGCCGCCGTACTTCGTGATGTTCTCGTAGCTGAGCACGGCGGTGGTGCCGGCGGTGTGGAGGAAGACGTTGAGCTGGCCGGGTGCGGAGCCGATGACCTTCGCGGTTCGGGCATACCAGCGCCGGCCCGGGCGGATGTAGACGACCGCGTTGTTCCAGAAGCCCGGCGCCTGTGTGAGGCGGTCGTCGCAGATGATGCCGGTGGCGTTGGACGTCCACGTGCTGCCTGCTCCCATCTGGTTCACGGCCGGGCGCGAGAGGTCGGAGCTGTCGGGCCAGCGGGCCTCGAATACGAACGCACCGTCGACGAACACTTGGTTGCTCCCCTGCCCGAGGTCCCATTCGATCGGGGCCTTCCAGATTGCGCCCTGGTGCGGCGCCCATCCGGTCACAGGCTCGCACCCGCTGATGACGACCTCCTCGCTCGCATAGGGCTTGAAGATGATGCGGGCGTCGGCGCGGCCCGACGCACCCGGCGTGACCGTCTCGCGGTACGTGCCCCGCCGCACCAGGCAGGAATCGCCGGCCAGCATGAATCCCGCCGCCTTGCCGATCGTCTTGAATGGCTGCTCGAACGTGCCGGGATTGGCGTCATTGCCGTTGACGGCGTCGACGTAATACGTCGCCGCGACGGCAGGCGTCAGTCCGCCCGCGATCCCCAGCAACACACACAG
>DATKXO010000392.1:0-4198 GCA_035528995.1 Phycisphaerae bacterium
GTCCAGGTTGGCGTTGCCCGGCACGGCCGTCCACTCGATGGAGGCGCCGACGAGGACCAGGTCCACGCCTGACGTCGCGTCGTAGCCGACCTCACCGGCTTTCAGATTCCAGTGATTGTCGCCGGGGACGCCGATGGTCTCTCCGACCGCGAACGACCGGGGCGCCACGACGCCGCTGCCGGCCGTCAGGACGCTCACATTGGACAGCTTCGCGGGGTTGCACGAGACCGACGGGACGGGCAGAGTCACCACCACGTCCGTCACATCCAAGCCGACGACGGGACGACCGACAACAACTTGGTCATGATCCACGCCGGCGACGGGGGTGGTGGGCGAGCCCAGTATCTCGACGTTCAGCGTCGGATAGACCGTCCCGCTGCCGGTGGTGCCTTCGGAGAAGTACAGCCCGGTATCCTGGAACGTCAGGACGCCCGCACTGCCGGGCCCGTCACCGGGGCTGACACCGGCGCCCTGGACACCGGCGCCCGTGTCGGCGGGCGCCAGGCCCAGCTCGTGGCCCGAGCCGCCGTTAGAACCCACGCGGATGCGGCCTTTACCCGTGACCATGGTGGCCGTGGGGCTGTCACGGAATTCCCGGGTCATGTACGGGCTGTTGCACTGGAGCGTCGTGCCCGCCGCGACGTGGACCTCGCTGGCCCCACCGAACTGGTCGGGATGGGCAAGGATGAGCCGACCGGCCTGGACATCGATGTCGCCGATGCCGTGAACGATCAGCTTGTCGTTATACTTGTCGAAGCTGATCGTGCCGTCGTGAACCAGATTGTAGAACACGAAGCTGGTGGCGCTCCGATCCGGGGTCGGCACCTCGGCCGGGTTGCCGATGATCAGCGTCTTGCCGGTGAAGTCCAGATCGCCGTGAATCTGCAGCGTCTTGCCCCTCTGGACCGAGAACCGTCCGCCGTCAGCACTGCCGGGCACGCGGAACCTGTTCCCGCCGTCGGTCCCCACGGTGGGGGTCTTGTTGGTCGTCGTGAAGTACGACACGCTGACGAAGGAGTCTTCCGTCACCAGCACGTCGTTGCCCGTCAGGTATGTATACCACCCGTTGCCGCCCTCATTGACCCAGAGGCGGAGCGGGACGGTGAACGGCCAGCCCGCTGTCGCATAGCCGTTGGTCATCTGAACGGCGGCGCCTTCCTCGATGTCCCAGACCGCGCCCGCGGTCAGGAGGCCCGGAAGCGAGCCCGTGTCGACCAGCAGCGTGGCGCCCTCCTTGAGCGTCAAGCTGCCGGCCGTGGGGGCAACGTTCTGGTAATTCTGCTCGAAGGTCGAGAACCTGCCGCCCGCATTGACGGTGACACTGACGCCGTCCAGCGCGCCCGCGTTGCGGTCCTCCAGGTTCATGCCGCCGCTGTTGATGATGATCTCCCGGACCGAGCTGCCGAGGAGGGAAGTGGTGTTCGTCGTCTCCAGTTTGTACTGGCCGTTCATCACGATGGGGCCCTGGAAGTCGTTGGCCGAGCCCGTGATGACGAACCTGCCGGTGCCTTCCAGGCTGATGCCGTTGCCGGCCTCGGGCGCCAGCGTGGCGCCGTTGAAGGTCAACGTCTTGCCCGCCTGGGAGAGGAATTGCACACCCAGCGTCCCGCCGGTCGCCTCGGTGGCCACGGAGGAGTAGGTGAGGTTGGACGTGGCGGCAAGCCCTCGGTAGGGAACCGGGTCGCCGTTGATGTCCGTGCCGTTGCCGACGGTGGCGTCGGCGTTGCCGGCATCCAGCCAGACGCCGAACTCCTCGTCACCGTCAGCCAGCAGGGACGGATCCGGGGGCGTGACGGCGGAACTGATGATGGCGCCCTTGTGCAGCTTGACGTTGCCGCCGTTCTCGTAATCAAAGTCCAGCGTGCTCAACCCGTTTGTGGCCAGCGCACCGCCGGCCTGGACCTCAAACTGCCTTGTCTCGACCGAGTTCAAAACCAGCTTGCCGTCCATGGCGACCACCACGCTGTCCGTACCGTCCAGCGAGGAATCGGCTATGGTCGTCAGGGACCCGCCGCCGGTGACGTTGACGGGACCGGTGCCCAGTGCACCGGCCGCGTTGACTTGCAGCACGCCGCCGAGCACATCCCAACCACCGCTGTGGGCCGAACCATCGCCCTCAATCCGCAGTTGGCGGGCGCCGGGCAGCAGCGACAGCTTGCCGTCGCCGATGATGCTGCCGGTGATGGTCAGCTTGAGCCCGGCGTAGTCGCCCCTGTTAAGGAAGGAGGAATCCTCGGTCACGAGGAGGTTCCCGCTCATGATACGAGCGTTCTGGTCAATCATGAACATGCCGCCGGCCAGTGTGACGTCGCTGGCCACGTCGAACTGGGGAAGGACATAGCCCTGCTGCACCACGATCGCCGGCATGTGGGTCTGGGCTACGCTGATCTCCACGCCGCCCCAGGAGTTGCTGCGCCAGGGCGCGTTGACCGTAACGGTCTGCCCCGTCCCGATGCCGAGGGCGCCGTCCTGGTTCACGTGCAGGATCCCATCCACGACGTCCCAGTCGCCTTCGAAGCTGGCGTTGGCGTGGTTGGCGACAACGTGGCAGGGATAGGAGCCGTCGGAGCTGTCCACTGTCACCTTCGAACCGGCAGCGCCGATGAGGTCGCCGTTGTAGGTGGCCCAGCGGTGGACCCGCCCCGTGGCACCGAGCGTACCGCCGTTGGCGGTGAGGGTGATGTCCCCGTCGAAGACCCAGTCGTATTCGGTATCGACCTGGGTGTCGAGGTTGCCCCGGCCGATCACGCCGCCGTCCAGCGTCACGTCGATGTCGCTGTGCCACGGACCGGTTCCGCCGCCGTAGGGGTCGCCGACGGGCTCGAATTGCCCGCGGACCGTCAGCGACGGGCTGCCGGGCAGCGTCGCTATGTAGTTCTGCGGATTCGCCGGGTCGCCGCCGCCTCTCAAATACATCACGCCTCCGGTGTCGACGACGATCGGCCCCGTGCCCAAGGCGCCCGTGGAGCTCACTACCAGGGCGGCGCCGTTGGCGACTGTCGTGCCGCCGAGGTAGGTGCTCAGGCTGTTGACCCAAAGCGTGCCGGCCTGCACGTTCAGCGAGCAATCGCCGGTCAGCACCGCGTCCAACACGCCGTTGGCGCTGCCGTTGTAGTCGAACGCGTTGGCGACCGTCAGGCCCGACCCGCCAATGACGAGAGACCCGGTCACGTCCACGTCCGCAACGCTGGCGGGGGCGAAGAGGTCCACGGTCGAGGCGATGTCAAAGATGGCCGTGTCCAACGCCGTGGGCACCGCGCCCAGGTCCCAGTTGCCCGTGCCGGTCCAGTCGGTGCTCGATAGCCCGGTCCAGGTGTAGTCGTCCGCCCACGCGGCGGCCGACAGGCCCAGGCAAAGACCCATCAGTACGGCTACGTACCTCCTCATGTGCTTACTCCTTTCTGTTTTCCCCGCATGACAATGGAAGAAGACTATCCGATATGCCCGCTGGCGCCCCGGTGGACGCTCGGGTCGAATCACATGGTTGCCTGTGGATCGCGATACCGGCGCACATATGCCGGGAGCGGTACCGGCGAGGTCTCGGCACGTATACCTCCGTTTCCGCCGCGACAATTGAACTGCCAGAACGGCTGAACTGCTCAGGCACAACAAATGTTCGCGAGACAGGAACAGCCAACTTCAATAATTCCGTTGGCGATAGGGCCCAATCCAACCGGGCTTTCCTTTCCGCATTCTACATCACATCCCCCAAACCGTCAAGGGGATTGTCCCCGCGATCCGCAATTATCTGGCCGTATAAGTCCTTTTCCGGGAAGCTCCTGTGGAGACAGTGCGTCCGATGCCCGGGCTGACCCGGACTCCCCCTTGGGCCTCCGGCCCTGGTCCAACCCCCCATGCCCCGAGTGGACGGGGCGGCGCAAAAGATCGCGGCGGCTTCCCGGGTTGCTTCCGGTAAGCCGCCGCGTTGTTTGCAGCGTACTACCGAACGGCCTGCCGATTACCGGCGACGACGACGCAGCAGGGCCGCGCCGCCCACGCCCAGCAGGACCAGCGTCATCGGCTCGGGAACCGTCCCGCCGCCGACTCCGGCGTCCGTATCACCGTAGTGCTCCGCCAGGGCGACCAGGTCGGCAATCCCGACCACGCCGTCCAGGTTGAAGTCGCCGTCCATCCAGTCCACGTCCGTGTCACCGTAATGTTCGGCCAGGGCGACCAGGTCGGCAATCCCGACCATGCC
>DATKXO010000393.1:0-2125 GCA_035528995.1 Phycisphaerae bacterium
GGCTCGGCCTCCGCTTCCATAGTATCACCCTACCAGATTGCTTGGATCATCGGGCCATTCAAATGCCCTTCTGCATCCTCCACGCCTTGATGTAGTCGTCGCTGTAGAGGTACTTTTCCAGGAGCACGTCGGCGGAGATCGCCGCTTCGACCAACTCCTTGTCGGCGGCGTCCATGATCGCGGCGTCGAGGCCGGCCGTGATCGCCATCACCAGGTAGGTGCGGTTGATCAGGCTCCGCATCAGGCACTGCTGGCTGACGTTCGACAGCCCGAGGATGAAGTGCGGCGGGGGGTCGCTGAGGATCGCCAGTTGGCGGATCGCCTCCATCACGTTCGAGGGCTGCTTGGGGGCGACGTTGACGGGGAGGATAATCGGGTCGAGGTAGATATCGTCGGGCATGACGCCGTTTTCTATGGCCATCATGAAGAAGGCCGCCCCGCACTCGACGCGCTTCTCGACGTTGCCCGGCACCCCCTCCTGATCCATGGTCAGCCCGATGATGCTCGCCCCGCTGGCGGCCGCCACGGGAATCAGCTTCTCCATGCAGTCCTGGGCCGCGGTGGACGAGTTGATCACCAGCTTCGTGCCTGGCAGGGCTTCCTTCACGCGGGGAACGGCCTCGGCCAGCACCTTGGGCTTGGCGCTATCGAGCGAGATGGGCAGGTCCGTCACCTCGCTCACCGTCTGGGCGAGCCAGACGAAGTTCTCCACCGGGTCGCCCTTGGTGGGCCCGAGGTTGATGTCCATCACGTCCGCCCCGCCGGCCACCTGCTCCTTGCAGAGCTCGTGCACGACCGACTTTTCTTTCTCGTTGATCGCCCTGCGGACGTCGCGATACATGCCGTTGATTCGCTCGCTGAAGATGATCATCGGTTCCCTCTCGTTCGACAGACAGGATCTTGCCGGGGGCGGCTGGGCGCCGCTCGTCCCACGTGTGTCGTTGTTCGCTCAAGCAATGGGCCTACCCACCCATCAGTTGGCAGACGGTGGTGCGGACCGCCTCGATTGCTTTCGGGTGGCGCATGATCAGGATATCGGCCCCGCCTTGGAGGAGGTCGCAGGCGGTGACGGCCTCCCACGCGGGTCCGCGGTCTTGAGCGGGCCCCCAGACGTCGGCGAACTCGTCGCCCGATCGGGCCTCCTTCGCCCGCCACGCTTCGTGGCCCACGTCGAGGATCACCGGCTGGGCCATGAGCTTGTCGCCCGAAAGCGCGGCCAGCCGCCCCCGCTCCAGGATCGAGTAGATGTATTCCATGCCGTATCCGAGCGAGGTGGTGGTGGGGTAGATGACGACGTCCTCGATCGGAAAGCCCATGTCGCTGACCAGGATGTTCACCTGCTTCTGCTTGTTGATGTCGCACGGTGCCAGGGCGATTACTTTATGCCCGTACGCCTGGGCGGCCGCCGTGAGCGTGCGATAATCCTCCTCGGTCACGGCGCCCAAGAGGCAGTTCTCCCCCTGGCACGCCTCGGCCACCTTGGGCATGACCCGCTGGTCCTTCTGCGGCACGAGCGAGCCCCAGACGATCAACGGCAGGTCCACGGCGGCCAGCACCGCCTTGACCGTCTCGGCGGCCTGCTGCGGCGGAGCGTCGTCTTCGTCGGGATGGGTGGAGATGAGCCGAAGGTTCACGACGTCGGCCCCGAGCTCCTTCACCCTCACCGCCCACGCCGCCGGATCGGACCAGACGTCGCCGTACACTTCCGCGAGCGGCTGCGGCCATTCGCCCGGCTGCTTGTCGAGCACGTCCATGGCCACGACGGGCGCATGGGGCATCTCGCCGTCGTAGCTGAGGAAAGGGATGCCCGACGCGCCGCCCACGGTGACCGTGCGTCCCCGGGTGCCCCCTTCGGCCGAGGTGGCCCCGATCGTCACCGTGTTCACGCGCCCCGACCACTTCTCTTTGACGTCAGGAATAGCCATGGAAGATCTCCTAGGGCCGGCTTAGGTTGAGAAAGCCGTTGTCATTCCGCGGTGGTTTTCATTCGGCTGGAACCGATCTTCTCATCGGGTCTCCAAGCTCCGGCTTGGGATCGAGCAAATCACGTACTCGTAGGGTGGGTCGAGGCTCGAGTCCCACACGCGTGACATGTGACTGCGACATTTCGGCGTGGGTCTCGTGC
>DATKXO010000394.1:0-2601 GCA_035528995.1 Phycisphaerae bacterium
GTCCCAAAGGCCGGGATCGGTCATGAACCCGTCCTTGTCGAACTCGATGCTCTTCCCGTCAACCTGCACCACACGCACCTCCTGCACCACACCGCCAGCCGGCCGCCCTCGCGGCCGAACCCCGCTATCCTCGCCGACCAGACGCCCCATTGCAAGCAGGTTACGGAGACAGGCGGATTCGCACATTGACGAACTCGAAGTCGTCCAGGTCACCCTGACAGCGCACGGCCTGGATTCGCAGGTTGTTAATCCCCGCTTCGAGAAGTGCGCTCGGAAATGGCACTGTCAACTCGCCGAAGCTGCCGTCGCCCGGCGACTCGTCCAGCCGGGTGCCCAGCAGACGCCCGTTCACCCGGATGCGATGCGGACACTGAACGCCTTTGGCCAGCAGCACGATCGTCGCCGTCTCGCTGCTGCCCGAGAGTTGCCGCCCGCTTACCTCGAACTCGGCCTCGTAGACGGACCCCTCGGCCGACCTCTGAAACTGACTGTTCACCACGCCGGTGAACTGATCGTTGCCCAGGTGATGCACTTCCGGCTCCGGCTCCACGGCGATCACCCGCGCGTCGGCCGGTTCAAGCTCGAAGTCCAGCGTCATGGTCTTTCCGGCCAGCGCAATCGTCGCCACGTTCACCGCCTCCGGCACGTACCCGTCCGCCGACGCCGAAAGGGCGAAGAAGTCGGGCACGTTCGGCGCTACCAGAACGTACTCACCTCGCCCATCCGTCGTCGCCAGCACCGCCCGCCGGTCCGGCACGTCCAACCGCACCGTCGCACCGCCCACCGGCCGCTCCGTACCCGCCTCCACCACCCGCCCGCGGATCGTCCCGATCGCGTCCACCGGTTCTTCCATGCCGTACAGCGGCAGATAGCGATAATACACCTCGAGCATCAGCGTGCAGATCGCCGTCTGATACACGCGCCCCCCGATCGGAGCCCACTCTCCCACCGGGTCCCAGCTACCAGCCGCCGCACCCTCCTTCTCCTGATGAGCGAGCAACTCCTCCGTCAGCGCCTCGTTCCAGTTCCGCCACTCCTCGCCCCGATGCTGGAAGAGGGCCAACGTCGCGTAGTACCAGTAATACGTGTTCGCGTGCGACTCCCAATCCGGCAGATTCTCAGCGATGATCTTTGCCGACGCCCGCATCCGCGCCTCGTCGCGCCGCCGCCCCAGGAGCTGCTGCACGAACATCCCCTCGGCCGTCATGGCCGCATTCGCCCGATGACCCGGCTGATACGCATACATACCCCGCGGTGTCCCGCTCGCCCGACCGCCGACCAGCTCCAGCCAGTCCCGCGCCGCGGCGAACGCGTCCGCCGGTACCTCGACTCCGGCAAGCTGCGCGCTTTTCAGTGCCATCACCTGCCATCCCAGCACCGACGTGTCACCCACCTGCCCCGGATCGTACCGCCACCCCCCGATGGATCGGTTGCGCGCCGCGTCGACGAACGCGATAGCTCGACGGACGGGATCGGCCAGCGCCGCGTCCCCGGTCATGCCATACGCTTCGGAAAGCGCGATGGTCGCGATGCCTTGACTGTACATCGTCTCGCCCTGGCGCAGATCACCGTCCGACGACTGCCCGTCGGCCAGCCAGACAAGGCCTCTCTCCACGGTATCGCGATACGGGCCTGATTCCGTGTGCGTATGGTCGGCCGCCAGGAAACAAAGCAGCGACAGCCCCGTCAGCGCCACGTCCACCTCGACGTTCGTCTCCCCGCCACACCGCCCGCACCCCGCGTCAAACCCGTCCGCGTCCCATCGGCCATCGGCGCTCTGATGCGCCGCAAGCCAACGCAGAGCCAGCGCCACCGCCCGTTCGGTCTCCTCGCTACCGCCTTCCCGCTCGACGATCACCATACGCCGCTCGGACGATCGTTGCTCGTACGGGTTTTCAATCGGCGCGGTTTCGGTCGGAACCCGAAGACCCGGCAAGCTCCGCCCGATCGGATGATCGCGAAGCTCCTGCCCCCAGTCCTTCGCCGGCAAAGCGAACCTGCGTTCACGTGCCGATGAGTCAGCCCGCTCCGCACCCGCAGGCAGCATCGCAACGGAGTCTTCCGGCCGAGGTCGCCCCATGTCCGGCCGACCCGATGGCGCCAGCGCCACGAGTTCATCCCACGACGAACCCGACGCAGCCGGCGTGTAGGCCCCACGCGGTGCCCGCAGCTCAGCCGCGACCTCCGGCCGAGGACCGGAAACGTCGGCAACCCCGCCCGACTTCGCCATCTCCTCCAGCGCCGGCAGATGCAAGCCCTCCGACGATCGTGCCGGCGCGTCGGGACGTGCCATCCATGCACTGTCGGCCAGCGCGTACGCCGGCCTCGCATCGCCCGTGTCGGCCTGCTGCATCGCGTCAACGGCCGACCGGCTCATGGCTTGCGGTGCCACGCCCGTGACACCCTCCGGGTCTACCCGTACGACGCTTTCGGACGGATTCGTAACGGACACGTCAACGGCCGCCCTGTGTCGCACAGCAACCGCCGGCGACGCGCCAATCGGCAGGCGAGGTTCATCCGTCGCCGGCGCCTGCCCTCGATCCTCCGCGGGCAACGCCACATCCAGCAAAGGAACTGCCGCGACCGCCGGCCTGTCCGCCG
>DATKXO010000395.1:0-2540 GCA_035528995.1 Phycisphaerae bacterium
ATCAGGCCGCTGGCCCGCCGCTGAGGAAGGGGCGATCGGCGACCCCACCAGGCCCTTCAGCGGAGAGGGGGCTCCGGCCGCCCTCTAGGATGGACCCGCATTTGACGGCCGAGCAGGAGGCACCTTCGTGACCGACAAGCAGCAAGACGCGATCTCTGCCCTGTCCTGGGAGGAGCGCTCGTTCCCACCCTCCCCGGAGTTCGCGGCGCAGGCGAACGCGGGCCCTGCCATCTACGAGGAGGCAGAAGCGGATTGGCGGGGCTTCTGGATGAAGCAGGCTCTGGCCCGGGTCTCCTGGTTCAAGGAGCCCACCCAGATCGTCGACGAGTCGAACCACCCCTTCTACACGTGGTTTGCCGACGGTGAGCTCAACCTCTCGTATAACTGCCTCGACCGCCATCTGGAGAAGGGCGGCGACAAGGTCGCCTACTACTGGGAGGGCGAGCCGGTCGGCGACGCGCGGGCGATCACCTTCAAGGAACTGCACGAAGAGGTGTGCCGCTTCGCCAACGCCCTGGCCGACCTCGGCGTGGGCAAAGGCGACCGGGTGGCGCTCTACCTGGGCATGGTGCCCGAGCTGCCGGTGGCGATGCTCGCCTGCGCCCGGCTGGGAGCGATCCACTCGGTGGTGTTCGGTGGGTTCTCCGCCGACTCGCTGGCCCAGCGGATCCAGGACGCCGAGTGCAAGGTGCTGGTCACCGGCGACGGTGCCTACCGGCGCGGCACGGTGTTCCCGCTGAAGGCGAACTCCGACACGGCCCTGGAGACCTGCCCGTCGGTCGAGCACATGGTGGTCGTCAAGCGCTGCAACAACGAGATCGCCTGGACCGAGGGCCGCGACCACTGGTACCACGAACTGATCGCGGCGGCGGCGCCCTACCGCAAGGCGGAGCCTCTCAACGCCGAGGACTACCTGTTCATCCTGTACACCTCGGGGACGACGGCGCGGCCCAAGGGCGTGGTCCACTCCCAGGGCGGGTACCTCGCCTCGGTGGCGGCAACCCACAGCCTGGTGTTCGACATCAAGCCGGACGACGTCTACTGGTGCGCCGCCGACATCGGCTGGGTCACCGGGCACTCGTACATCGTCTACGGGCCCCTGAACAACCACACCACGGGGGTGCTGTACGAGGGGACGCCGGACTACCCGGACAAGGACCGCATCTGGCAGATCGTCGAGAAGTACAAGGTCACCAAGTACTACACGGCGCCGACCGCCATCCGCACGTTCATGAAGTGGGGCGATCAGTACCCGAAGAGCCGCGACCTCTCCTCGCTGAAGCTGCTCGGTTCGGTGGGCGAGCCCATCAACCCCGAGGCGTGGATGTGGTACCACACGGTCATCGGCGGCGAGCGCTGCCCGATCGTCGACACCTGGTGGCAGACGGAGACCGGCTGCATCATGATCACCCCCCTTCCCGGGGCGGTGGCCACCAAGCCGGGTTCGGCGACCCATCCCTTCCCGGGCCACGCGGCCGACGTGGTCGACGACCAGGGCAACTCGGTCCCTCTGGGCGGCGGCGGGTATCTGGTGCTGACCCGGCCGTGGCCGGGCATGCTGCGCACGCTGTACAAGGACCCGGAGCGCTACAAGGAGACCTACTGGTCGCAGGTCCCCGGCAAGTACTTCGCCGGTGACGGCTGCAAGCGCGACATGGACGGTTACTACTGGCTGCTGGGCCGGGTGGACGACGTCATGAACGTCGCCGGGCACCGCCTCTCCACCACCGAGGTGGAGTCGGCGCTGGTGGCCCACCCCGCCGTCGCCGAGGCGGCCGTGGTCGCCCGGAGCGACGAGATGACCGGCCAGGCCATCGCCGCGTTCGTCACCCTGCGGGCGGGAGTGGTCGGCGACGAGGCGCTCCTCAAGGAGTTGCGCAACTGGGTGGGCGAGAAGATCAGCCCCATCGCCCGCCCCAAGAGCATCGTGTTCACCGACGACCTGCCCAAGACGAGGTCGGGCAAGATCATGCGGCGTCTGCTGCGTGACATCTCCGAGCAGCGCCATCTGGGCGACGTCACCACGCTGGCCAACGCCGACGTGGTGCGGGAGATCGCTTCGTTGTCGGCAGCGGGGACCAAGCAGGAGGACTAGCCGGCAAGTGCCGGCCGCGTGCTGCGAGAGAGGGGAGGCGCAGGCCTCCCCTCTCTCGCGTCTGGGGGGGCTCAGGGAATTCCCACTGTGACCGTATTTTCCACCATCCCGGTGTTGCTAAGTGGGTCTGGGTGTGCTACAACGAGGCCGGCAAACAGCACATCTGGAGGTAGTCATGCAGCCGACCATGCGAGCCAGCACCATCGGACGAGCGCGTCGCCGGCCGCGGAGCTATGGGGAGCACCGGGTCTGCGCCGCCGAGGGCTGCGGGGTGCGGCTCTCCCGCTACAACAGGTCCGACCACTGCTTCCAGCACGCCCCGGCGCGCTTCCCTCGCCTGCGCGGCGAGTTCAGTGAGGAGTGGGTCGCCCGCAACGCGTAAGGACGGTGTCGTGATCGCTCGTCCCGGCATCGCCGGGAGAGGGTTAGGGTGAGGGAAGACCCG
>DATKXO010000396.1:0-3910 GCA_035528995.1 Phycisphaerae bacterium
AAAAATTTTCCGCGGCGCGATTTTTTTCTGGGGCAAACACCGGACGATCGCGCGATTTGAGCGCCGCGTCGCCGACCGACCGCGCGGCGCCGCGCCGGTCGATGGGAACGAACCCGCACCGACGGCGGCGGAATAGCGCGATGGGAAGAGGAAAACCGGCCCGGTGAACGAACCTACTTGACGCGCTCGAGGTACTCGCCGGTGCGCGAGTCCACGCGGATCTTCTCGCCGGGCGCGATGAACCCCGGAACCCGAACCTTGGCGCCCGTCTCGACGATCGCCTCCTTGGGCTGGTTGGTGGCCGTAGCGCCTTTGACCACCGGCGGCGTGTCGGTGATCTCCAGCTCGACCACGATGGGCAGCTCGAAGCTGATGAGCTGACCCTCGTACTCCTGGCACTTGACCCGCTCGTTGGGCCGCAGGAACAGGACCGCCTCGCCGACCACGTCGGCGTCCACCGTCACCTGGTCGAACGTCGTGGTGTCCATCAGGACGAAGTTCTCGCCGTCGCGGTAGAGGAACTCGAACTCCTTGGCCTCCAGGTACGGCGTCTCCACTCGCTCGTCCACGCTGAACCGGATTTCGTTGATGGTGCCGGCCTTGAGGTCCTTGAGCTTGACCTGCATGTAGCTGCGCTTGTTGCCCTTGGCCACGTGGGTGGCCTCATGGACAACGCACAGCCGATCGCCATAGACGACGGTGCGGCCCTTCCGCAGTTCCACAGCCTTCATCATCGAAATCGCCTCCCTGGGTCGTTTGCGGCGGTTTGAACCCAATCCGTATGATCCCACACAACCGTTGATCCGTCAAGCGCCCGGGCACCGGGACGGGGCGCTATCGGACCCGCGTTGGCAGTCGCCGGCCGGACTCGTAGAATCGCCCGCCATGGCCAGACGCCGCAAACCCGCCGTTCAGCGCTACCACGACCGGGTGGCCGGCCGATACGACGCCACCTACGATGACGACTACTGGCTCTGGCACGACGCTCTCACCTGGGACCACCTCAAGCCCCATCTGCCGTCCGACACCCGAAAGCCCGTTCTGGACCTGGGCTGCGGCACCGGCAAGTGGGCCCTCAAGTTGCTCAAGAGCGGCTACCCGGTCACGTGTGTGGACATCTCCGGCCCCATGGTGGAGCGAGCCCGGCGCAAGATCGAGGAGGCCGCCCCCACCGCCCGGGCGTCGTTCGTCCAGGCCGACTTGTGCGACCTGTCCGAGTTGGCGGCCGGCGAGTTCGCGCTGGCCGTCGCGTTCGGCGACCCGATCGGCTGCTCCACCTCACCGCCCAAGGCGCTCAAGGAGATCCGCCGCCGCCTGACCGATGACGGCCTGCTGGCCGCCACGTTCGACAACCGCTGGGCCGCCATCGACTATTACCTGGAACGCGCCCGGCCGGACGAGTTGGACGAGTTCCTGAAATCCGGCCGGACCCACTGGCTGACGCGCGATCGAGACGAGCAGTTCCCGATCCATACGTACTCGCCGGCGCAGGCGGTCAAGCTCCTGGAACGGGCCGGCTTCGAGATCGTCGATCTGATCGGCAAGACCGTGCTGCCCATGCGTCATCATCGAGAGCTGCTGACCGACGGGCAGGCCCGCCGCACGTGGATGAAGATCGAGAAGCGACTCTGGCGCGACCCGGCCGCCATCGGCCGAGCGGCGCACATCCAGGTCATCGCCAGGAAGAGCGAGACGTGACGTTGGCGCTCTGCCCGGAGCGCCGCAGGTCGACGACCTCATGCGACTCCCCCCGCCGGTACACGATCCGCTCGCTGTGCCAGTCGCAGTCGGCCAGCAGGTCTTCGTACCAGTCCGCACGCACGCCGTCGAGGTAGCGCGGCAGGCCCCGCACGAACTCGTCGTAGCCGTCCGCCTCCGGCCACACGCTGCCCTCCCGCCCGACGCGCCGGTTGAGCACGTGATAGGCGATTCCTCCGCGGTCGATGCGCAGGCGTCTGGGCATGGTGACACGCCACCGCAGACCGCCCGCCCGGTCAAGAAGTAAGCCTGCCCCTTCTCCCCCTTGACCCCCTTCTCTCCCTTCTCCTCCTGCGGGCGTAGCGGTCACCGAATCAATCTTCGTCCACAAATGCCGAAAGACAGTCCTCGATCCATTCGTCGAATCGTCTCGCCACTCGCCGCGCTTCAGGCGAACAGGACTCATGGGCATAATAGACGATGGGATACTCTCCTTCGGCAAGTCCGCTCTTGACATCGAAAAGCACCTGGTCCCCGTCCGCCTCCCAGAAGAAGTCTGCGAAACAGAGCATTGCCTGCGTCGGTGGCGGCCAGATGCCGCCCTTCGCGTCGAGCGTCTGACGCTGTATCGGTGTCAGTTGCTCAAGGGGCGGGAAGTCGTGAAAAAACGGATACTGGAACTTGACGCATCCACCCAAGAGCCAGAACCCGGACGAGCAACCCAGCAACCTCTTGTACGACTCGGGCAGTGGAATCGCCAGGCGCTTCTCGATGGCGTCAATGTCATCGAGTGTGGCTGGACCGCTGACTTGCTCTATCGGATCGCCACGACCGGCCCGCAGGGACGCACCGAAATTCGGAAATTGCTCGCTGATTGCGCCCAACATCACCGTTACTGTTGCAGGGGTAGGGGGATCAGGCTTATTTCTTGCTGCCATGGCTGCCTCGCATGGGGCTCGGGTGTGGGCGGAGGCTCGATTCCAGGTTCAGCCGGGCGGCTGGCCGACGCGCCGGTCGCACACGTGATAGGCCATTCCCCCGCAGTCGATGCGCAGGTGTTCAGGCATGGTGACATGCCACGGCAGACCGCCCGCCGGTCAAGAAGTAAGCCTGACCCCCTTCTGCTGGATCTGGTCGACGTCCCGCCAGAGCACGTCGGCCCCGGGCTTGCGCCACCGAACGACGTGGAACCCCTCGGCATCCATCCACACCCGCTCGCCCATGAAGAAGCAGGAGGGTTTGAACCACCGGCCCAGCCATCTTCTCAGCTTGTTCCACATGGGTCAGGGCTCGTCGCCTCGGACAGGACGGCAAGCACCGCAGGGCAGGTTGTTCCGCCGAAGCCAGGTCGTCCTCCCACTGCAATCGGCCAACGACCGACCAGCCTCGCCAGGAGCAACACCCCGCCGCGCCCACCAGATGGGCAGCATGGAGATACGCCTGTGCCGGATCGACTTCTCCCGCGCCGACTGCTCCGACACCTCCTTGAGCGGCAAAGCAACTTCGATCAAGCGTTTTGGCATCGTGGGTCATGCTCCCGCGAGATAATGGGGCGACCTGTAAACCATTGCAACATAAAGCCTTACGACTCCGCGCCGGTTTGTTATCCAAGGCGTTTGGCAAACAACGGCTCCAGCGACTCGACTTCGGGGCGCTTGTATCGCCTGTTTCTCTTACCCTCATGCGGGTTGGCCACGGCCAATAACCCGCGATCGACCCAGCCCTTCAGCGCCCTTGAGGCGGCCAGCACATCCTCCGTTTTCATGATCTGTCGCACCTCCGCGTTGCCAATCGTGCCGTGCTCGCCCAGCCAACCGCACACCTGATCCCAGACGGTCGGACGCGCCTCGTTCAACAGCAGCACCGTGACCGAATCTCTGCCCGTAGTGGCCCGCGTCAGGTACAGCGGCGGGTACAAACCTGCCGCGCCCATCGTGTGGAACATCATGCGGACGCCCTCGCCCGCATCGAGATTGGGTGGGTCAGGGAACTCTCGTAAATGAGACACGATCAACGGGTTTCGGTTCACCGACCCGACCAGGTTGATATTCTGGGCGGTCACTTTGCCGGGAAGCGTTCCGGGGCTGTCAATCTCGATGCGGTCGGCGAACAACCGCACTTGGATGTCGGTGGGCATGCTGTAATCACGGTGAATAACGGCGTTCGTTATGGCTTCTCGAATCACTCGAACGGGATACTGCTGCACAATCTC